>NZ_CP060398.1:1927061-2248237 GCF_015840915.1 Synechococcus sp. CBW1002 | reverse complement strand
TCCCCCTTGCGGCCATAGGACTTGTGGATGGCGGTGCGGATCCGTTCGATCGCGGCCTCCCTGGGCAGCACTCCGCTCAGGGCGAAGAAGCAGGCCTGCATCACGGTGTTGATGTGGCCGCCCATGCCCGCCTCCTGCGCCACCCGATCGGCTGCGATCACCCAGACCCGCAACCCCTGCCGCCGGATCGGCCGCCGCAGGGAGTCCGGCAGGCGCCGCCAGGTCTCCTGCGGATCGAATGGACTGTTCAGCAGGACGGTGCCGCCAGCCTCGATGCCCTCCAGCAGGGCGAAGCGACCGACGAAATCCCATTGGTGACAGGCCACCAGGGTGGGGCGCTGGATCAGGTAGGTGGAGCGGATCGGCCGCGGCCCGAAGCGCAGGTGCGAGACCGTGACGGAGCCGGATTTCTTGGAGTCGTAGACGAAATAGCCCTGGGCGAAGAGATCGGTGCTCTCGCCGATGATCTTGATCGTGCTCTTGTTGGCGCCCACCGTTCCATCGGAGCCGAGGCCGTAGAACACGGCCCGCACCTCCCGGCTCGCTGTGCCGCGATCAGCTGTCTCGCTGCTGGCCCTGTCGCTGGTGCCTTCGCAGACGAACTCCGGATCGATCGGCAGGGAGCGGTGGGTCAGGTCATCGGTGATGCCCACCGTGAAATGGTTCAGGACAGCTGCGGTTCGATCAACGGTCGTTGGATCAACGGTCGGCGCAGCCGCTCCCCCGGCCGCAGAGACGCCTGGAGTGGTCGCCAGCCCTGTGCCTCCTGGCAGCAACAGGGCCAGATGGTCAACCACGGCCTTCACCATCGCTGGGGTGAACTCCTTGGAGGAGAGCCCGTAGCGGCCGCCCAGCACCCGTGGCGCCGGCCGATCGGGATGGAGCAGTGGCCAGGCTTCGGCCAGGGCGGCCAGCACATCGAGGTAGAGCGGCTCGCCGCTGGCGCCCGGATCCTTGCAGCGATCCAGCACCGCCACGGCCTTCACCGTGGCCGGCAGCGCGGCCACGAAGGTGTCCGCCGCGAAGGGTCGGAACAGGCGCACCTTGACCAGCCCCACCCCGCCGGCCGCAGGGTCTGAGCGGTTGAGCCACTCCAGCGTTTCGTGGGCCGTTTCGCAGCCCGATCCCATCAGCACCAGGACGCGCTTCGCATCGGCAGGCCCCACATACTCAAAGGGCGCATACCGGCGTCCAGTGAGGGCCGCGAACCGGTCCATCGCCTCGGCCACCAGCTGCGGGGCGGCGTCGTAGAAGCGGTTCACCGATTCGCGTGCCTGGAAATACACGTCCGGGTTCTGGCTGGTGCCGCGGATCACCGGATGGTCGGGGCTGAGGGCCCGGGCCCGGTGCTCGGCGATGGCGTCGTCGGGAATCAGCTGCCGCAGCAGGGCATCGTCGATCGGGGCGATCTTCTGAATCTCATGGGAGGTGCGGAAGCCGTCGAACACATGCAGGAACGGCAGGCGGCTGCGCAGGCTGGCGCGGGCGGCGATGGCGGCGAAGTCGCCGGCTTCCTGCACCGAGGCGGAGCAGAGGATGGCGCAGCCGCTGCCGCGGGTGGCCATCACATCGCTGTGGTCGCCGAAGATCGACAGGCCCTGCGCCGCCAGGGAGCGGGCGGCAACGTGCAGCACCACCGGCGTCAGCTCCCCCGCCAGCTTGTAGAGGTTGGGGATCATCAGCAACAGCCCCTGCGACGCCGTGAACGTGGTGGTGAGCGCGCCGGCCTGCAGGGCCCCATGCACCGCCCCGGCCGCTCCCGCCTCGCTCTGCAGCTCCACCACCGTGGGCACCGCCCCCCAGAGGTTGGGACGCTCCTCATTCGCCCAGGTGTCGGCCCATTCGCCCATCGGTGAGGCCGGCGTGATCGGATAAATGGCGATCACCTCGTTGAGCCGGTAGGCCACCCGTGCCACCGCCTCGTTGCCATCCACCGTGATCCTGGTGGCGACTGGGGTCTGGGTCATGGCTCGTCCTCCGCAACGATGCTCAGGGCCAGCCCCACATGCACCAGCACCTGATCGCCGACCCGGGCCTGGGGCAGGCAGGCCAGGCTCACGGCCTGACGCACCCCGCCGAAATCCACCTCCGCCACCCGCCAGAGCGGATCGCCGCCGCCGGAGAGATCAGGGGGCGCCGCCGGCTCCACCGCAGGCGGCCGGTGGGTGATCGAGAGGATGCGACCAGGCAGGGCCAGGCACATGGGCGTGCTGCACGCGGTGGGTCGGCTTCGATTCCGTTGTAGCCATGGCGCTGGAAAGGGCCCAGAGCTGCCCCAGGGCAAGGCCGCCGTCGTTGCAGGGCACGGATTCAGGGCTGAAGGGTTCCAGGCCTGCGGCCCGTAGGCCGGTGCGGCAGCCCTCCAGCAGCAGGCGGTTCTGGAAGCATCCACCCGCCAGCACGACCCGCTGGCAGCCCCAGCCGGGTGCGGCCGCCTCCGCCATCGCCACCAACCCCGCGATCACGGCCCGATGGAATCGGGCGGCCTGGACGGCGCCTGCCCCAGGGCAGGCCTGGAGCGGCAGCTCCTTCAGCAGGGCCTCGAGCAGCGGCTGCCAGTCGAGCCAGCCGAGCGGCAGGCCCGCCGCCTGCGGGGCCGGTCGCAGCGGCAGGGGATAGGCCGGCTGTACGGCGCCGGGGTCTTCCTCCCGTAGTTCCGAGGCCCGGCCCTGCAGCTGCAGGCCGCCCTGCCCCTCGTAGCTGAGCACCTGGCAGAGGTCGAGCAGGGAGGCCACCGCATCGAAGAGGCGGCCGAGGCTGGAGCAGCGCGGGCTGTTGCAGCCGCCGGCGATCGCCTGCACCAACAGGTGCCAGTCCGCCGCCGTGAAGGCCGCCCGGCAGGCCGCGCCGCCGCTGTGCGCCAACGCGGCCGGACCCGCTGCGGCCAGCAGGCCAAGTGCCGCCCGGCGCGGCTCGGCGCTGGCCCGATCTCCACCGGGCAGGGGGAACGGCCGCAGGCTGGCCAGTCGCCGCCAGCGCAGCAGCGGTTCCGCTGGATTCCGGGCCGGTTTCCCTGCAGGATGCAGCCCAGGCTTTGCGGCCGGATCGATCGCAGGTCCACCGGCTTCGAGCAGCAGCAGTTCGCAGCCCCAGAGGGGCGCTGCAGGCGCACTGCCGGATGCGGGCTCGGAGCCTGATCCAACCCCGAGGCCGAGGCCGTCGCAGACCAGCAGCAGCAGCGGCGCCTGCTCCAGGCAGGCCGCCAGGCCGTGTTCGGCCACCACCGCCAGGCCATGGGCCAGATGGTGCGGCACCGGGCACAGCCGCACGCTCTCTGCCAAGCCCTGGTCCGGTGAGGCCGTAGCCACCAGATCAGCGGCGATCTGGTGGCTGCGGTAATCCGGATGGCTGTCGCAGAGGAGCGTGAGCGGCGGCCCCTTCGACGCCGGCCGGACGCTCACCATCTCCGCCGCCGCCTGCCGCAGACGCCGGCTCTGGCGAGGATTGTCGAGATCGCCCAGATGGGGTGCCAGCCACACCTGCCCGTCCCTGGCGAGGGCCGGCGCACATTTGAGATCGCCGCCCAGGGCCAACCGCACCTCCCCTATGGCCATGGGTGGCGTTGCCGTGATCGGCAGGGCTTCGGGGGCGTAGCCACGGCCGCGACGCAGCAGCACCGGTCGGCCCTCGATCAGCTGCAGCACCGAATCGTCCAGGGGCCGGACGATCGGCCGGTTGTGCACCAGGAAGGCATCGGCGATGCCGGCCAGCCGGTCCACCGCCTCAGGAGGCGCGATACAGAGTGGCTCGCCACTGCGGTTGCCGCTGGTGGCCACCAAGGGTTTACCGAAGGCCGCGGCAAGCAGGTGGTGCAGCGGTGAAGCCGGCAGCATCACCCCCAGGCACGGACTGCCCGGCGCCACCGCCTCGGGCAGCGCTGGTTCCTGGCGGCCACTGGCGTGGGCCCGGCGGCCCCCGTGGCGCCGCAGCAAGACGATCGGGGCCGCCGCACTCTCCAGCACCGCCCGCTCCGCTGGTGTCAGCTGAACCAGGGGCTCGATCCAGCTGGCGGAGTCCACCAGCAGGGCAAAGGGCTTATGGGGCCGCTGTTTGCGTTGCCGCAGCCGCTGCAGCGCCGCTGGATCAGTGGCGTCCACCAGCAACTGGAAGCCCCCCACCCCTTGCAGGGCCAGGATGCCGCCGCGGCGCAGCACCGCCACGGCAGCGGCGATCGCACCGCTGGTTCCCTGACATCCACGACCTGAATCCTCCGTGGGTTGGCTGCCATCGGCAGGCCAGAAGGCCAGCCGGGGCCCGCAGGTCGGGCAGCCGGTCGTTTCGGCATGGAAGCGGCGGTCGCTGGGGTCGTCAAACTCCCGCTGGCACGCCTGGCAGAGCGGAAAGCCGGCCAGGGTGGTGTGGGCACGGGCGTAGGGCTCGGCGGTGGCGATGCTGTAGCGCGGCCCGCAGGCGCTGCAGCTGATGAAGGGATAGCCGTGGCGGCGGTTGGCGGGTTCGTTCAGCTCCGCCAGGCAGGCGCGACAGGGGGCCTGGTCGGCGGCCAGGGCCGGCGCGAACAGGCTCTCCTTCAGCCAGTGCGGCGGCTGATGCCCGAGCCGGATTCCCCTGGGGTCGCAGCCTGGTGCGGGGGGCGGGCCCCAGTGGGGTTGAAGCGACTCCAGGCGAGCCGGCGCGGGTAACTCCCTGGGCAAGATTTCCAGAAAGCGCTCCAGCGCCGAGCGACAGCCACTGAGCTGCACCACCACCGCGCCGCTGTGGTTGTCCACCACGCCACAGAGATCCAGGGCGGTGGCGAGGCGGTGCACGCAGGGCCGGAAGCCCACCCCCTGCACCACCCCGTGGCAGTGGAGGGTGAGCGTGGCCTCAGGGGCGGGCGCCATGGAGCCGGGCTGGGGCCGTGCCGGCAGACAGGTCAGCGCCCCATGGCACAGAAGAACCGCGCAGGGCGGCCAGCAGAGCGTCGACTCCGGCGCCCGTCCGCGCCGAGACCTCGAGCACGGTTGCCGCCGGTGCCACCTGGCGGATGTGGCGATGCAGCAACGGCAGGTTCACCCCCACTGCTTCCGCCAGATCGATCTTGCTGATCAGCACCAGATCGGCAGCCACGAAGGTGGCGGGGTACTTGAGCGGCTTGTCCTCCCCCTCGGTCACCGAGACCAGCACCACCCTTAGCTGCTCGCCCAGGTCGTAGGCGGCGGGGCAGACCAGATTGCCGACATTCTCGATCAGCAGCAGCTCAAGCGTCTCCAGCGCCAGGCCATGGAGGGCGCGGTGCACCATGGAGGCGTCGAGATGACAGGCCTGCCCGGTGGTGATCTGCACGGCGTCGAGGCCGACGGCACGGAGGCGCGTGGCGTCGTTGTCGGTAGCGAGATCGCCCACCACCACGGCCATGGGCACGGCGCTGCCCCAGTCACGACCGAGCCGCTCGAGCAGGGCCGTCTTGCCGGCGCCAGGGGAAGACAGCAGGTTCACCGCCCGCACACCGGCTTGAGCGAACCATTTGCGGTTGGCAGAGGCCTGGGCATCGTTACGGCCCAGCAGCCGAGCAGTTAGCGGCAGGGTGACCACCGAAGGAGCAATCAGCGCCTGGGTGCCGGTGCCGATCTGGTTGCAATGACAGTCAAGGCACATGACTCAAGACTCCGCACTCCATCACCGGAAGCTAGGCAGGATGGAAGGGAACGACAGCCCATCTCATCGTGGAGGGAGGCGTCTCGGCGACAGCTTCGACACCATTGACCAGCCGCGACCAGCTGGATGTTGGCAGTCAGCGAGGGCGACGGTTGCGGTTGGGTTCCAGTGGGCTGAAGTCAATTTCATCGACTGCCGTCGCCATGGCATTGGCCTCAAGACACGCCGGCAGGAACATATACCAAGAGAGCAGAGAGGTGCACTGCTCACTCCCCTCGCACCGCAACTCGGCGCAGACATTCTGAACACCGTCGTAACCACCAAGCCGGGCGAGCCGGAAGTCCGTGGGGAGAGTGGCCAGGATTCCAGCGGCAGAGATCTCGCCATCAGCGGCATCAGCGAGAATCGCGGAACGCAGGGCTTCAACGCGATGTTCGCTCAGGCTGGCGTAAGGGATGTAGCTACGAGTCTGATTCTTGAGAAAGATCACACCGGGCTCGGAGTTGAGGAACCGGGCAAGGCCTGCGACATCGACCGAATAGAGACGAAGGAAACCGGCACGAACCTCGTCCGCCGTCCATCCAGACTTGCGCACAAGGGAGGCAATGCCGCGATCCGAAGTCCGGCCATCCTTGAGAAAAGTCTCAAAGTCTTCGCGGTCACTGCTCCATACCCCAGAGCCAGTACTCAGGCGAACAGGCACGCCAGAAAGGGCCGGACTTGCAGGAAAGTAACTGGCAACGACGAGTAGAGTTGCAATCCAGAATCGCGAGCCGATCACAGAGGAGAGTCAAGAGCGCTGGTCTACCTTTGCACAAAATTAGCCAAGGGCAACCCCGTCCCTGGAGCGCCGCAGCGATTCTTGTGACTTGGCAAGCCCGAGATCTGGGCCGTCGCGAACGGGTCGGTCAACGATCTGAATCGTTGTTGAATATGGGCATTGACTCAGAGGATTCAATGCTCTTCACGGAGCCTGATTGATTCGCCCTTTTGATCATCGGAACAAATCTGGCTGGCATCTGACTCTTCTGCTCTCTCGATGTTGCCATACTGATGCTGTGGTCTCCGGCACAGCGGCCTGCTTCGTCTGTATCAGTGGGCATGTTTATCGTTGCCAACATGTGACTTCCTCTCAAGGCACGGCTGTGTTCAGAGAACGTCCGCGTCCGCGAAATCGCTGGCTGGCAGTAACGTCTAGGTTGATGATCTATCCCTTGGCGCCATGGTGCTCAACCCCTCCCGATTGCGGGTGATCGCCGTGGGCAAGATCCGTAAGCCCTGGATTCGCGAAGGATTAGAGACCTATCGCAAACGGCTGCCCGGATTGGTGATCCATGAAGTGAAGGATTCGATCCCCGCCCGTGAGCGGGATCAGATCCTCGCGATCCTGCAACCGGAGGAAATCATGGTGGCTCTCAGTGAAGAGGGCAGCGCGCTGGATTCCATCGCCTGGGCCCATGGTCTCGATGCCATGGCCTCGGGCCGGATCGCTTTCGTGATCGGCGGAGCCTTTGGACTGGATGCTGACCTGAAGGCAAGGGCGCACAGGATTCTCAGCCTCTCGCCGATGACGTTTCCCCACGAGCTGGCACGACTTATTCTGATCGAGCAGATTTATCGTGCCCAGAGCATTCTCCAGGGCAGTCCATATCACAAGGCCTAGCGTCCAAGCTTCTGGACGTTGACCTTCACGACAGCCGGAAGTCATCCACTGCGAAAGCCTGGGGGTCGATCCCCGCCCGTCCCATCACCCTCAGGCCTGGCCGACCCAGAGGGAGTCGAAGAAGAGTGGACGACATTCCGGCCATCAAGGACGTGGGGGTGGGGGTGCTGCTGCCGATAGGGTCGCCATGGTGCAATCGCCCCATCCTCCATGCGGCAGCCTCTGCGTCGGTTCCTGTTTCTGTTGCTGGGCGGACTGGCGTTGCTCGGTGGTGTTCAGCTCCAGCGACGGTTTCCTCACCACCTGGCGGCCATGGTTCCCGAACCAATGACGGACGTGACAACAGAGGATGCCCCCCCGGCTGTTGCACTGCCGATCGATCCTGCCCTGCCCCGGGCGGCGGATGGCCGCCACTACCCCCTGGTTCCGGAGACCCCCCAGGCGCTGGCCGACCTGTTGATGGCAGTGGAGGTGGCCCTTCGTTCGGACCACACCGATGCCTCTGATCTCCCGGCACTGGGCCATCAACAACAGGTCATCTACCGCACCCTGTCTCACCAGCCGCAACGGGCCGAGGCGGTGCGGAATCGACTCAGCGCCGATTGGCGAGGTGTGTTCGATCACCACCTGGCGGCGCGGCGCGAGTTTCTGGCCATGCACAGCGGGGGCCGCGGCTCGGCCACCTTGCCGGCCTGGCGGATCATTGCTCCGGAGCCGGCGGAGGCGCTCTTGCGCTACTACCGCGAGGCGGAAGCCGCCACGGGCATTGAGTGGGAGGTGCTGGCGGCTGTGAACCTGGTGGAAACGGGAATGGGCCGGATCGATGGGATCTCCGTGGCCGACGCGCGGGGCCCGATGCAGTTCCTGCCCACCACCTGGGCCGAACCCGGGATCGGCAAGGGTGACATCCGCAATCCCCACGATGCCATCGGAGCGGCGGCCCGCTATCTGGTGCGCCGCGGTGGCCTCAAGGACATTCGTCGGGGGCTTTGGGGGTACAACAACAGCGACAACTACGGGCGCGCCGTTCTCCACTACGCCGCCCTGCTGCGCGACGATCCGCGCGCCTTCACCGGTCTGTATCACTGGGAGATCCACTTCAATTCCGCGCTTGGAGATCTGTGGCTTCCCGTGGGCTACAACCAGACCCAACGGCTGCCGGTGGCCGCCTATCTGCGCCAGATGCCAGCCAGTGCCCCGCCCTTGGGCAGTCAAACCCATGGGCAGGGAGTTCCCCCAGCAGCGAGGCAGCCGTGTTGCGGACAACCGTGATCCATCCTGCCGAGCCGATCAGCCGAGCTCCAGGCAGGCCAGCCCGAAGACTTCCTCAAGCGGGAGCTGCGGACGTGGTCCGCGATACATGCGCAGGGTCTGTCCCACCCTGTCGAAACCGAGTCCCGCCAACAACTGCGCTGCAGCGGCATTGACCTGGGGGGCATCGATCAGCACCTGCCCCGGGTGTTCCAGGAGCAAGCCACGGAGCAACCCCTCTGCCAGTGCGGGCGTGTCCGCGATCAACGGACCCACGCGCCAGCCTTCTGAGGTGGGCAACAGGCAGGGCCTGATCCGCCCGAAGCCATGGCAGCAGCCCTGCCCATCGATGAGGGCCCGCACTGTTCCGGCTGGATGGTGCAGCCAGTCGCGCAGGAAGTGAGGGCGGGGGCTGGGGGCGTGGCGCGCGTCGTAGGCCACCACGGCTGCGTCGTGAACAGCGTCAGCGCCCACCAGCGCAAGCGCCGCCCCAGTCCCTTGCCGCCACCGTGCGGAAGGTTTCGGTTGTCCTGCCGACAGGAGGCTCCAGCGACTGGTCGGAGAGGCGGCATGGAACCCCCAGCCGGCGTAATCAGCAATGCGATCGGTGGCGGCCTCCAGGCCGATGCAGGGCACGTCGGCCAGATGGTGCATGGCATGGCGCCAGAGCTGCAGTCCATAGCCCTGGCCACGCCAGGCTGGTCGGACCAGGAACAGACCGATGAATCCGTAGGCGCAGTTGTAGCGCACCCCCGCGATGCAGCCGATCGGCTCTTCTCCCAGCCAACCCAGCCACAATCCCTGCCGGTCGGTGTGGCGGTAGATCGCCACATCTCCCTGACCAGGTGCAAAGCCTTCGGCGCGAGCCCAGGCCGTCACATGGGCGATGTCGACCGGCCGCAAAGGGCGGATATCCAATCGCTGCTTCATCCACCTACCCTCCTCTTGACCGGACGGCCATGCTGCATCTCTGTCATTTCCTTGACGTTCTTCCGGCCCAGCGCCTGAACATCGACTCCCCCAACCTCTGAACACCGTTGTGACCGCAACCGCCAGCGCGCCAAGCGCGATTCTCGAGAGCCGCCAGGCCAGCACGGAAGACGCTCTGAACTGGTTCGATTCTCTGGCGCCGGTCGACGCTGCCGCCCTGATCGGCCTCTGGCGCGGAGCCGAGATTCGCACGGGTCATCCGATGGACGGCTGGCTCGAGGCCTCCGGTTGGTATGGCAAGGAGTTCGTGGATGCGGAAACGGTGCATCCGCTGCTGTTCCGGGGCGCTCGCGGTGGCATCGTGCGGGTAGTGCCCAACCCTTTGGCGATGCGCAGCCTTCGCCGGATGCCCTTTCTCAAGGCACCATTCTGGAGGCCGGCCCTGCAGATGACCACAGCCCTGCTGGCCACTCAGCACAGCTGTGCACGGCTGCGGATGGTGGAGTGCCGTGGGCAGGTGAGTGCCGCCATGGTCTACGACTCCCTCCCAATCATTGACTGCTTCCGCCGCATCGACAACGACCGCATCCTTGGGATCATGGACGAAAAGGGTGTGGCTCAGCCCTAATGTGTTTTTACTCGAACGCGACGTCTGTCCGTCCCGGTATCCGCAGCAACCCAGGCCCTAGAGACCGATCCGACCTGTAGGCATCTGATGTGATGTGCGACCCGCTAAACAGTCCGCAGCTGCCACCGCGGATTCTGATCGTCGACGATGAGCGGTTCAATCGTCAGCTTCTGACAACGGTGCTCCAGGACGAAGGCATCATCAGCACGGCTGGAGGCAGCGCTGAGGCGTTGGAGGCTGTCCGGATGAATCCACCCGATCTGATCCTTCTGGATGTCCGTCTGCCGGATATGGACGGCTTTGAGGTATGCCGCCGGCTGAAGAGCAATCAGGCCACCCAGGACATTCCAGTGATCTTCATCACGGCGATGAACAATCCGGAAGAGGAGGCCCGCGGCCTGCATCTTGGCGCTGTGGATTACATTACGAAACCCTTTAATCATACCGTAGTGAAAGCTCGGGTACGCACCCAGCTTCGACTGAAGCAGCAGGCCAACCTCCTATCACGCTATGCCTTCCACGATGCCCTCACTGGCCTGGCGAATCGACGAGCCTTCGACAGACTTGGGGAGCACGAATGGAACAGCTGCCAACGTCAATCCTTGCCCCTGGCGGCTGATCCTGCTGGATGTTGATCACTTTAAAAACTACAACGACCATTACGGCCACGGGGCCGGAGACGATTGTCTGATCGCGATCGCTCGGTCCATGGCCTCGGCGGTGAATCGCTCCAGCGATCTGATTGCCCGTTATGGCGGCGAGGAATTTGCCATCGTGCTGCCGGAAACCGCACTTGCGCCCGCTTGCGCACTGGCGGAACGGGTTCGCCATAGCGTGGAGGAGCAACATCTGCCCCATGCGGCGTCCCCCACGGCCCCCCATGTGACCGTGAGCCTTGGCGTGGCCAGTCTGGTGCCCTCCGGCGGCAGCCGAATTCGAGACCTGATCCTCCAGGCTGACGATTGCCTGTACCGGGCCAAGCGGCAGGGCCGTAATCGTGTCTGCTCCAGGGCCGGTGGTTCCAACTCAGAAGCCACAGCCGATGCCAAGGCCGAGAGCCTCCCAGCGATCGACACTCAGCCATGAGTTCAGAGCTGGCTGATCGGTTCGGGGCTTGGGGGTTCCCCGCCCTGGTCATCCTTCGGCGAAACCGGTCAGATTGGAACCATCCAGAAGCTCCATCGCCAAAGACGTCAGATGCCCTCCGCCATCCGGAACCCCATTCCCGGTCCGCTGCGTGGACTACGCCGCCGCCTTGGCCGGGTGCTGCTCGCCTGGGGAGAAGCCCTCGATCCGCCTCCACCCCCGACGGGTCCGGCGTCGTTGCCAGTGGGCTCCCTGACCAAGGCCATCTCGCCTGCCGCCGCCCAATGCCCTGCCCTGCGGGAACCGCTTTCGGTGGAGAACGCCGTTCTCAACAGGGAAATGACCGTACTCAAAAGGGAAGTGAGCGATGCCCTGGCCGCCCTCGCCGCAGCCCATGCGCTGGTCACATCGGCGCGCTTGGCTCAGGTGCAGGCCATGCGGGCTGAAGTCGACGATGGGGCTGCCTCAGCGGATGCTCTGATGGCCCTTGCCGCTGACTACCAGGGCTGGCAGAGCGACCAGGTCCGACTGTTTGATGCGCTGGGATTGGTGCTGCGCATGA
Organism: Synechococcus sp. CBW1002; assembly: GCF_015840915.1. Taxonomy (NCBI): domain Bacteria; kingdom Bacillati; phylum Cyanobacteriota; class Cyanophyceae; order Synechococcales; family Synechococcaceae; genus Synechococcus; species Synechococcus sp. CBW1002. The sequence continues at coordinate 2,236,522 of NZ_CP060398.1, read as the reverse complement.
AGGTGCCACCGGGCAATGTGCTTGATCAGGTGGATCCACGCCTGCACGAGCAGGCCCGTTCCCATCTCGAGGGCCTGTCTCTGGAATATCAGCGAGGCCTGTTGATGCAGCAGTTTCATCCGCCGGGTTGAGCCAGCGTGGGTTAGGCATCAGCCTGCCGGTTGTCGGTGCGTGGATGGGCCAGTCGTGTGGAACCGCTCAGGGTGAGACCTGCGCCCGGCCGTGGAGCTGCACCATGCCCCCCTCGAGGTTGGCGCGCTCGATCGTGATGTTGGGGTCCATCGGCAGGCGTGCCCGGATGCCACTGTCCACGGCACGGATCTCCACGGTGCCCCCTACAGCCTGCAGGTCAGTCTCCAGCTCGAGCAGCCCGGACTGACCCACCGCCTGGGCGGCCAGCACCAGCCGGTCCTGCTGGATCCGCAGCCGCACCAGCGGCACCAGGCCGAGCAGCTGCTCGCTAAGCCAGTCGCCGAGGGAGCGCCACTGGGGCCGGCTGAGGGAACGGGAGAGCCCTTCAGCGGTGAAGGCCACCTGGCCACGAATTCCGAACGGATCCTCCAGCTGGACTGATTGCCCCTTCAGCACATTGCCGACGGCCACCCGGATCGGGTCGGCACGAAGCTCCACCAGTTCGATTTCGAGATCCTGGTAGCGCACCCGCCGCGCCATCAGCCGCACACCGCTGAGGCGGCCGCGCAGCAGCTGCAGGGCCGAGCCCTCCAGTTGAAGATCGAGGCTCTCGATCGACTCGCACTGCTGCCGGATCCAGAGCTGCAGACCGGTGGCGATCAGTTGCATGACAGGACCGGACTCCTTCTCGGTTGGAGCGTTGGCCGCCCCTGCGGAAGGGGGAGCAGGAGTAGGGGGATCCTGGGGGGATTCGGGCAGGGGAGACGTGCTGCTCATCAAGGGTCACCCACGGGCTGCTTTTCTGAACTGGATTGCATGGGCTGCTCTGGATCCCTGCGCAGCGATGGGGTCTCGACCATGGACCACCAGGTGTCCGCCACCTGCAGGGGTTGATCGATGTGGGGAAGATGGCCACAGGCCTCCAGCTCCACAATCCGATCGCCAAGAAGAGCCAGGGCAGCCCGTTTCTGCGGTGACCTCAGGATGCGGTCGTCGGCGCCCCAGAGCACCCGGATGGGCTGATGCGGCAGGGGTTGGCCGCAGCCGGCGAAGCCGCCGGAGCGCGCGAAGCGACGCAGCGACTCTGCCCAGCCAGGAGTGCGCAGATGCAGGGAGGCGATTTCCAGCTCCGGTTCTCCCACATCTCGGTCCGGCTGGGCGAATGCACTGCGGCAGAGCCCACGGCGCACCTCTGGGAGGGAAAGAAAGCGCACCCCCAGGCCATCGAGCAGGGGCGGCAGGGGCATCGGTCTTCCCGTCAGCCCGGCTGGAGCCAGAAGCAGCAGGCGATCGATCCGAGCCGGGTGGCGCCGCGCCAGCTCCACCGCCACCGATCCACCCATGGAGGCCCCGATCAGGCTGATCGACGCATCAGAACCTGCTGCACTGGATGAAGCGATGCGCTCCAGCAGCGCCTCAAGATGGAGAAGCACACCGCGGGGGGAATAATCCCCCTTGGATGGGCGGGGGCTGAAACCGAAGCCGAACAGATCGGGGATATAGAGACGGTGCCGCCTGGCCAGCAACGGCGCCAATCGCCGGAACTCCAGAAAGGAGCTGTCGAAGCCGTGGAGAGCAAGCAGGGGCGGCCCCTGCCCCAGCACCGCCACGGGCCAGGCCATGCCGTCATCCCCCAGACCAGGCAGCGACCACCACTGCACTGAAGAGGCCAGGGAACGCCCCTCGGGATCCAGAAGGTTGAGCGCCGCCTGCTGCAGCAGCGCTTCCCCCCCGACGGCACCAGCCGCTGGCTTCAGCAGCTGGGTCACATTGACGGCCGCTCAGCTGACAGCCGATCTGTTGCCAGCGCCCGGCACACCGTGGTGCTCACCAAGGCTGCGAGGAGTTCCTCCTCGCCAACGGGGAAGGGCAGATGGTGCAGATCCGAACCCTCCTGGCAGGCGAAGGCGCAGACCGACTGCAGATCGACCAGGCTGGCTCCGGCCAGGCCCAGATCCTCCAGGGTCACCGGCAGGCCGAGGGCGCGGAAGAACGGCAGCAACTGGCGGCGCGCCTGGGCGGCGAGCTGGCTGCCGCCCACCACCTCCTCAAGCCGCAGCTGCACCAGAATCCCGAACCCAACCTTCTCGCCATGGAGGGCGCCGTGGCTGGCCCGGAGCTGGGTGAGTCCGTTGTGAACGGCATGGGCCACCACTGTCCGGCAGCGGGCACCGCCGATGCCACCGATCAGGCCAGCGGTGAGGCCGCAGGCCTCGGCGACACGGTCCCAGGCGGCACCGCCCGGCTGGGCCAGGGCCTCCACACCCTCCAGCAGCAGCTGATCACGCAGTACCCGCGCCATCTGCACGGCCTGCTGGGTCACACCGTCCTGGCTGGCACCGCTGCTCACCGAAGCCTCGTACCACTTGGCCACCGCATCGGCGATGCCGCTGGCGAGGGTACGCAGCGGCGCCTGCCGCACCAGCCGATGGTCGAACACCAGCAGATCGGGGCAACGCTGCAGCGCTACGTCACCCTGGAAGGCTCCAGTGGGGGAGTAGAGATTGGCCAGGGCTGTCCAGCCCGCGCAGGTGGCGGCGCTGGTGGGAACGGTGACGCAGCTCAGACCGAGACGATCGGCCAGCAACTTGCCGGCGTCGAGAACCTTGCCGCCTCCAGCGGCGATGACGCCGTCACAGCGGGCGGCCTGGGCCTGGAGCGCAATCGTTTCGAGATCCTCTTCGCAGCAGTCGTGCTGCAGCTCCGCAGAGGTGGGGGCACAACCATGACCCTGAAGATCCACCAGCAGGGAGGCGCGTAGGGACTGGGTGGCGTTGCTGCGGCCCAGCAGCAGGGGCCGGCGCGTCAGGGTCGCCACAGCGTCGAGGGAGTCCAGCCACGCCCCTGGACCGCGCAGAACCCTTGCCGGTGCGATGACGTGGGCAATGGAGCAGGGCCTGCCCCCCTCGGGTTCTGCCTGGGCCACGGGTTCGATCGACTGCTCCATCGGCTGCTGGATCTTGAGGGTTGTCCTCGTGGTCGGGACTGCCCGGCCGAAGACTTTGCACAATCCATAATCTAGAAGCGGCTCTGGGTGCATGAGAGCTGCTGATGGAATCGAGGAGCGACGCCCTTCAGAATCGCCGCACTGCATGGCCCCATGGCCGCGGCTGCTATGCCCTTCCTGATCAGTTCCCTGCAGATCGTCGGCGGCATCCTTCTGCTCTTCGGCGGCGGTGAATTGTTTGTGGCTGGTTCGGTGGCAGTGGCCCTGCTCCTGGGCATTCCCCAGCTGGTGATTGGCCTCACCGTGGTGTCGCTCGGCACCAGCGCCCCGGAGCTGTTCGTGAGTTTGCTCTCGACCCTGCAGGGAGGTGCCGGCGGTGATGCCCTGGCCGTGAGCAACGTGGTGGGCAGCAACATCTTCAACGTGCTGGTGGTGCTCGGCTGCAGTGCCCTGGTGATGCCACTGCGCGTCCAGAGTCGGCTGGTGCGCCGCGATGTGCCTCTGCTGCTGGGGGTGTCGATGGCCGTGTGGGGGATGGCCTCCGGCGGTCGCCTCACCTGGCAGGCCGGCGTCGCCCTGCTGGTGGGCACCGTGATCAATCTGGTCTGGGAAAGTCGCACGGCCAGCGAACACCCGGAGGAGTCGGCCGATGGGATGGAGGAGAACGAGGCCAGCTCCACACCTGTGGCCATCGCCCGGCTCGCTGCGGGACTGCTGCTGCTGGTGGGGGGATCCAAGCTGCTGGTGGATGGAGCCACCGCCGCCGCTGTGGGCCTCGGGGTGAGCAATACCGTGATCGGCCTGACGATCGTGTCGGCGGGCACCTCGATGCCGGAGCTGGTCACCTCGGTGGTGGCGGCTTACCGCGGCAAGACCGATCTGGCCATCGGCAATGTGGTGGGCAGCAACCTGCTCAACCAGTTCCTGATCCTCGGGATCTGCGCCACGGTGTCCGGCGGCCGCGGCCTGGGGGTGGATCCGGTGATGATCAGCCGCGATCTGCCGATCATGGTGCTCACCACCCTGGCCTGCCTGCCGATCTTCTGGACCCAGGGGGTGATCACGCGGCTGGAGGGCGGCATCCTTGTGCTGCTCTACGGCCTCTACCTCACTGAACAGATCCTCAGCAACAGCGCCCCCGCCATGGCGGATCCGTTCCGCTTCGTGGTGGTGGCAGCCGTGCTGCCGTTGGTGCTGGTCTTTCTCGTCTGGCAGATGCTGCGCTGGCGAGAGCAACGCAGCGGCTGAACCTGCTGTAGGGGGAATGCGTGAGAAGATCCGGAGAGTTTCCGGCCCCTGATGCGCTCCATCACCGTTGCCAAGGCGGTCCGACCCCTGTTTGGGAAGGCTCCCGGCCTGGGCTCTAGGCGCCTGGGTCTGGCCGTGACGGCCCTGCTGGCGGGCCTTCCTCTGCTCACGGCCTGCGCTCCGGAGGGCGCCACCGGTCTGGAAAGCCCGAAGATGTCTCAGATCAAGGCGCGCGGGCGGCTGATCTGCGGGGTCGAGGGCAAGCTGCCCGGCTTCAGCTTCGTCGAGTCCAGCGGTGCCTACAGCGGCCTCGATGTGGACGTCTGCAAGGCGGTGGCAGCCTCCCTGCTGGGTGATCCCTCCAAGGTGGAATACCGCGATCTCAATTCCACCGAACGCTTTGCGGCCCTGGCAAGCGGTGAGGTGGATCTGCTGTCGCGCAACACCACCATGACCCTGAGTCGCGACTCGGCTGGTGGCAATGGGCTCAGCTTCGGCCCCACCACCTTCTATGACGGCCAGGGGGTGATGGCGCCGACGGGCAGTGGCATCAACAGTCTCAAAGATCTGGCTGGCAAGCCGATCTGCGTGGAGAGCGGCACCACCACCGAGCTCAACCTGGCCGACCGGATGCGCGAGCTGAAGGTGCCCTACACGCCGCTCAAGTTCCAGACCAGTGACCAGACCTACGCCGCCTATCTGGGTAAGCGCTGCGTGGCGGTGACCTCCGATCGCTCGCAGCTGGCGGGCAAGCGCACCAGCTTCCCCGATCCCAGCGCCCATACCCTGCTGCCGGAGGTGCTGAGCAAGGAGCCCCTCACCCCCGCCACCACCAATGGCGATCCGGTCTGGGCCGATGCCGTGCGCTGGACGGTCTACGGCCTGATGCAGGCGGAGGAACTGGGGATCACCCAGGCCAACGTGGACGCCAAGCTCGCCGAGGCCAAGGCCAGTGCGAACCTGGCGGACCTGCGCCGCTTCCTGGGTGTGGAAGGGGATTTCGGCCGCCAGCTGGGTCTGCCGGCTGATTTCGTGGTGAAGTCGATCAAGGCGAGCGGCAACTACGGCGAGATCTTTGATCGCAATGTCGGTCCTGGCTCCAGGCTGAAGCTGGATCGCGGCCTCAATCGCCAGTGGAAGGATGGCGGCCTGATCTACTCGCCCCCCTTCCGCTGATGCCGGCGGCCGAGCCCCCACCGCGCCAGCCGGTGACGATCGCCTGGTGGCGCAACCGCCGGGTGTTGCCCTGGGTGATCCAGATCTTGGTCGCCCTGCTGGTGTTGCTGCTGATCGCCTTTCTGCTGGGCAATCTGATCCGCAACCTCACGGCGGCGGGGATGCTGCTGAGCTGGCGCTGGCTCGGGCAGCCCGCCAGCTTTGACATTGCCGAATCGCTGCTGCCCTTTGATGCGGCCATGCCCTACTGGCGGGGCCTGCTGGCAGGGCTGGTGAACACCCTGCGCGCCGTGCTCACCGGCCTGGTGGGGGCCACCCTGCTGGGGACAGCGGCGGGGATGGCGGCCTTCAGCAGTAACGGCCTCTTGCGGGCCCTGGTGCGGACCTACGTGGAAGTGGTGCGCAACATCCCGCTGCTGCTGCAGCTGGTGTTCTGGTATTTCGTGGTGTTCCTGACCCTGCCGAACGGCACGGCTGCCCTGCAGATTCCGGGTGTGGTGCTGGCCAAGTCGGGGCTCTATGTGGCCGGTTTCGCTGAGGGTCTGCGCTGGGCCGGGCCCCAGCTGGTCAATGGCGTCTGGCAGGCCCCCCTGCGGCTGTCGGTGGAGTTCTCCGCCCTGATCACGGGTCTGGTGATCTATTCGGGGGCCTTCATTGCCGAGGTGGTGCGCGGTGGCATCGCCGCCGTGCCCAGGGGTCAGTGGGAGGCGGCGGCCTCCCTGGGGCTGCGCTGGTTCACCACCCTGCGCCGCATCGTGCTGCCCCAGGCGCTGCGGGTGATCATTCCCGGCCTCAACACCCAGTACATCTCCCTGGCCAAGAATTCGTCGCTGGCGGTGGCCGTGGGCTACGCCGATCTCTATTCCGTGGCCGAAACGACCCTCAACCAGACGGGTCGTGCCGTGGAGGTGGTGGTGCTGCTGATGGGGGCGTATCTGATCCTGGATCTGCTGATTTCGGCGCTGATGAACGGGCTCAATCACCTCGTTCAGATCAAGGAGCGCTGATGACTCACTCCCCCGCCCATCCGGCGCGCTCCGCCGCCAATCCGTCCCGCTCCGCATTGCTGTGGCTGCGGCGCGAGCTGTTTTCCAGCCCCGCCGACGGAGCCCTCAGCATCGGCCTGATCACCCTGCTGCTGCTGGCAGGGGCGGGCTTCCTGCGTTGGGCCTTCAGCCAGGCCGAGTGGGCGGTGATCCGGCTGAACAGCACCCTGTTCGCCGTGGGGCGCTACCCGGAGGCCGAGCAGTGGCGGCTCTGGCTGATCACGACCCTGTTCTCGGCCGCCGCCGGCCTCAGCTGGGGGCTGCTGCGCGCCTACCCCCGCGCCGATCGAAGGGGCGAGCTCTGGCCCCGTAACGACCGCATTGCCGCAGCCTTGCTGACCTTCCTGGCCCTTTGGACACCCTGGTTCCTGGAGCTGTCGGCGTCGATCGCCGGCCGTTGGTGGGGCCTGGCAGCCCTGTTGCTGGCCCTGCGTTGGCTGGCGGGCCGCTGGGGACGGCGACTGCCTCCACCGGTGCTGCGCCTGGTGCCCTTGCTCTGGCCCGTGCTCTATCTGGTGGGGCTTGGCCTGATCAACGGCGGCATCGGCCTGATCGATGTGCATCCCACCGCCTGGGGTGGCCTGCTGCTCACCCTGGTGGAAGCCAGCCTGGCGATCCTGCTCTGTTTCCCCCTGGGGGTGCTCCTGGCCCTGGGGCGCCGCAGCGAGCTGCCGCTGTTGCGCTGGGGATCGGTGCTCTACATCGAGTTCATCCGCGGGGCGCCACTGATCACCCTGCTGTTCCTGGGCCAGAACATCCTCGGATTCCTGCTCCCCGGGGGGCTCACTGCCGATCGGGTCTGGCGGGCCGCCTGGGTGCTCACCCTCTTTGCCGCGGCCTACCTGGCGGAAGCTGTGCGGGCCGGTCTGGCAGCGGTGCCTGGCGGACAGCTTGAGGCGGCCCGCAGCCTGGGGCTCTCCTACTGGCTGGCGATGCAGCGGGTTGTGCTGCCGCAGGCCCTGCGGGTGGCCCTGCCGGCAATGGTTGGGCAGTTCATCTCTCTGTTGCAGGACACCACACTGCTTTCGCTGATCGGCCTGATGGAACTGCTCGGCATCGCCCGCACGGTGATGGCCAACCCCGCCTTCCTGGGCCGCAACGGTGAGGTCTATCTCACGCTGGCGGTGCTGTTCTGGATCTGCTGCGCAGCTCTGGGCCTGGGCAGCCGGGCCTTGGAACGTCGCCTGGATCCCCACATCACCGGCAGCTCCCGCTGACGCATTTCCAGCATTCGCTGATGCACCCTGAGCCAGCAGCCCAGATCAGCCTCTCGGCTCTCCCCCCATCCTTCACCGCTTCGGTGCCTTTCCGATGACTCCACCGCTGCCGCAATCTCTGGACACCCCGAATCCTCAGGGCGACGGCCGGTCCATGCCCCTGATGATCGAGGCCAGGGGAGTGCAGAAGTGGTACCCGAATGGCTTTCACGCCCTGCGCGGCGTTGATCTCTCAGTGCGGCGGGGGGAGGTGGTGGTGATCATGGGGCCATCGGGGTCGGGCAAGAGCACCTTTCTGCGCACCTTCAACGCCCTGGAAACCTTCCAGAAGGGCACGATCGAGGTGGATGGCATCGCCCTCACGGACGATCTGCAGCAGATCGATACGGTCCGGCGTGAGGTGGGCATGGTGTTTCAGCAATTCAATCTCTTTCCCCATCTCACGGTGCTCGACAATCTGATGCTGGCGCCGGTGCTGGTGCGCCGTCGTTCCCGCGAACAGGTGCGTCGTCAGGCCCTGCAACTCCTGGAGCGGGTCGGTATCGCCGAACAGGCCCAGAAGTATCCCGGTCAACTTTCGGGCGGCCAGCAGCAACGGGTGGCAATCGCCCGCTCCCTCTGCATGGAACCGCGGATCATGCTGTTCGATGAACCCACCAGTTCCCTTGATCCCGAGATGGTGCGGGAGGTGCTGGATGTGATGCAGAACCTTGCCAGCGAAGGGATGACCATGGTGGTGGTGACCCACGAGGTGCGCTTCGCCCGGCAGGTGGCCAGTCGGGTGGTGCTGATGGCGGAAGGGAGGGTGGTGGAGGAAGCCGAGCCTGAAGACTTCTTCACAGCCCCCAGCCATGAGCGCTCGCGCCGCTTCCTCGACCAGATCCTCTGAGCCGGGGATCATGGAGCCTTGAACCTTTGCAGCGCTGGGTTCAGACCCTGACGCCCTCCTCAGAGCGACCGAGATAGCGGAGCACAGCCTGGGTGCGGTTTGTCACCCCAAGCTTCTGAAAGATCGTCTGCAGATAGATGCGCACCGTTCCAGATGTGATCCCCAGATGGGCAGCGATCTCATTGTTGGTGAGGCCATCAGCGAGGCAGACGAGCACATCCCCCTCCCGGCGGGTGAGCGGCGGCAAGGCTGTGACGTTGGCTTTCAGCTGCTGCAGACCCTGATTGCGTTCGCGCAGGGCGCTTGTGGCGGTGGTATCCCACCAGCTTGCGCCTTGGCTGAGGCTGCGTAGGGCCACCTCCAGATGGTCCAGGGCCACGGCCTTATGGAGATAGCCCGAAGCCCCCATCTCCCACAGCCGCCCCACCCAGCTGACATCGTCCTGGCTGGTGAGAATCAGCACCGGCAGCCCGAAACCTGACACGATCCGCCGACAGACCTCCATGCCACCCAGGCCCGGAAGGCCGATATCCAGGATCACCACATCCACGGGCGCTTCGGCCAGCAGCTCCAGAGCCCGTTCTCCATCGGCCGTGGTGCGCACGTCCTCCACAAAGGCCTGGCGATGCAGGAATGTCTCGATCCCGAGGCTGTAGGCCTGGTCGTCTTCAATCAGCAGGAGCTTCAAGAGACTTGGTGTCAACCTCACGCCACGATGGCACCTCTGCCGGCAGAACGACCTCGAACAGGGCTCCACCTTCGGGGCGATTGGTGGCGGTGATCCGGCCATGGTGAGCCTCCACGATCTGGCGGCACAGGTAGAGCCCCAGGCCACTGCCGCGTCGATCGGGATCAGCGCGGTAGAAACGATCAAATAGTTGGGCCAAGGACTCTGCAGGAAACCCGGGACCACGATCCAGCACCTGAAGGCGTAAGTTCACTGTCCACAGCGACGAGAACCAGGGCAATCACATCGCGGCGGAGGGAGTGGCCGATCGCATTGAGAAGAAGGTTTTCCATTAACCGACGCACCATGGCGGCATCGCACAGCCAGGTCAGGGTGTCCTGCCCAGCCGGGAGGCGCAGCTCCAGCACAATCGACCGTTCCTCTGCCAGGGGGCGTACGGCTTCGATGGCGTCCTGTGCCAGGCCGATCACGTTCAGGGGCTCTCGATGGAGAGGCAGGCCGTCGATATCGGCGCGGAAGATCTGCAGCAGGTCCTCGATCAGCCGAAGGCAGCGCTCCTGGCTGCTCAGGATCGCGACAAGGCCGCGCAGCTGCAGGTCGTTCAGCCCATCAGGATCAAGCTCCTGGCGCATCAGTCGGGCGGTGGCCAGAGTTCCGAGCACCGGGGTCTTGAGATCGTGGGCCAGGGTGTCGATCAGATCGTGCCGAAGATCGGCCTGGGCCAGACGCACCTCCATGGCCAGCTGGCGGGTGTGCAGGCGTCGATTACGGAGACATAATTCCGTGGTAACCCCCAGTGCCAGGCAGGCCAGAAGGCGGGAGGCCAGCGGCCGCCAGGCCAGGGACGCCGGCCAGGCTGCGGTGTGCAGCCCCAGCTTCAGAGGGATCAGCGTCAGCAGGCAACAGAGCAGGAAATAGCGCATCGCTTCGGCCCGTCCGCGACGCTCCGCTCCCAGCAGAAGGGGAACGACAAAGAGATAACCCACTACCACCTGCGTCGAAGAAAGCCAGTCGGCCAGCTGAATCAGCAGGGTGAGAAAGATGATGAAGCCGCGGGACTGCAGAACCCGCACACCACCTGCCCCAGGCCTCCGGGCCGATGATCGCGCCTCCAGGGACGTGGGAGGGCGGGAGTCTGCGGTCATGCGGAGGTTGTGAAGAGCTGAATTCTGGGATCGCTCCTCAGCGCTGGGGCGCCAAACTCCAGGCACGGGGCATTGGCTCCCGAACCCAAGGCTCCTCCCCGGGAACACGCCGTGCAGGCTCTGATCGAAACGCTCCCGGATCTGATCAGCGCAGCGGTGGAGGCCAACCAGCTCTGGGGCTATCTGGTGATCGGCATGCTGATGTTCTTTGAGAACGTCGTTCCACCGATTCCGTCCGAACTGATCATGCCGCTCGCCGGTTTTCTCGTAGCCCAGGGGAAGCTGGCGCTGCTGCCGGTGGTGGTGGCCGGCCTGAGCGGCACCCTGCTCGGCGCCTGGCTCTGGTACGGGGTCGGTCGCCTGATCAGTGAAGAGCGGCTGGCACGCCTGCTGGCTCGCCATGGGCGCTGGATCGGCCTCCATCCGAACGATCTGGCCCGCAGTCGCCGCTGGTTTCAGCGCCACGGCCATGCGGTGGTGTTCTGGGGCCGGATCCTGCCGGGGGTGCGCACTCTGGTATCGGTTCCAGCCGGTCTGGAGCTGATGCCTCAGCTGCCCTTCCTGCTCTGGAGCGGGGCCGGCAGTCTGATCTGGATCCTCTTTCTCAGCCTGGCCGGCATGACCCTGGGCGAGCACTACGAGCAGGCCGCGGCCCGGATCGACCCCTTCGCCCACGTGATCCAGGTTGTGCTGGTGCTGGCCGTGCTCGTCGTGGTGGCCCGGGTGGCTTTGGTGCTGCTGAGAACCTGGCGGGATCGCCGTGGTCGAGGCCTCGATTAGCGGAACGCGGGTTCCTCGGTGGTGGGCTGTCCCATCCCCGCGGGATCCAGGCGTTCGAGCGTGGTGATCAAGGTGATCGATACCACGACCACCACAACCGCGAATGCCGCCATGAGGCCATCGTTCCACCGCAAACCCCGGGGCGGTCTCTCCCCCATCCCTTCAAGCGGCCGACCGCAATCGGCACAGATCAGGCTGTCCCGGCCACCACCCACCCCCTGTCTGGAGCGGGCCGCCACACGACAACCGCAGGAAGGGCAAGGCAAGGGTGGAGCGCGGAACCAACCCCTATCGTCCCACCGCTCAGCGCAGGCGGTGATCAGGACACCTGATCACAAATCTTCTGATCACGAATCCTTGATGCAGACATAGGATTTTCTCGCTGCCAATCCACCCATGATCAAGCGGCACCCCTTTAGTATCAGCGGCCAATCATTGCCGTTGTCCAACCGATGCCAAAGGCCTGAACAAGCTGTCTCCCTTTTTCCTCGCCTGGCCCCGATCACCTTGCTGGGGTGAAGTGTTGTCGATAACTCCCGCATGGCACCTCATTCAGGCTTGAATGTGTCATCCACCCGATCACTCCAGGCGGCTTCCAGAGTGGCCAGGGCCTTGGCCAATGTCTGACCACTTCTGGATGTCCATGGCTGCCTTGCTTTTCCTTCCCCCTACTCCCCTGCGATGAGCGTCTTCCTGGCTCAGACGGCCTGGCTCATTCCTCTCTACCCCCTTCTCGCCGCCCTGGCCTCGCTGGCCCGGTTCGGGCGGGATCGCCCGAACCGGGCCAAGGCCGTGCGGTTACCTCAACCTGTTGATGGTGAGCGTGTCGTTCGTCCACAGCGTGCTCGCCCTGATCGCCCTGCATTCCAATGCCGCGGCTGGCGCCGCCGCCCTCTATCGACCTCTGACGATCAGCTGGACCTGGCTGTCGACCGCCGGACTGCGTATCGGCTTTGATGGGATCATCAGCGAACCGTCGCTGATTGCGATGACGGTGATCACAGGCCTGCATGTTCTCGTGCAGATCTACACGATTGCCTATCTGGAAATGGACTGGGGCTGGCCCCGCTTTTTCGGTTGTCTGAGTTTCTTCGAGGCCGGCCTCTGCGGGCTTGTTCTCACCGATTCGCTGTTCTTCAGCTATGTGATCCTTGAATTGCTCACCCTCGGTACCTATCTGATTGTTGGTACCTGGTACAACCAATCTCTGGTGGTGAAGGGAGCCCGCGATGCCTTCCTCACCAAGCGGGTGGGGGACCTGATCCTGCTGGCCGGGGTGATCGCGCTGCTACCGATGACCGGCACCTGGAATTTCCATGGCCTCCAGGCCTGGGCGGCGGCCCAGGCCGCCTCTGGTGATGGCTTGCCGGCGGCCTTCACCCTGATCCTTCTGGCCCTGATTGCAGGCCCGATGGGAAAGTGTGCTCAGATCCCGCTCCATCTCTGGCTGGATGAGGCGATGGAGAGTCCGATTCCCTCCACCGTGCTGCGCAATTCGGTGGTCGTGGTCGGTGGTGCCTGGGTGTTGCTGCGCCTGGAACCACTGATCGAACTCAGCCCGCTCGTCCAGGCCGTGCTGGTGGTCGTCGGGGGAACCACCGCTTTGGTGGCCTCCCTGATCGCCCTGGCCCAGGTGGATGTGAAGCGCGCCCTGTCGTTCCTGGTGAGCAGTTGGCTGGGTTTGCTGTTTGTGGCTGTGGGACTGAGTGGCATCACTGTTGCCGACCATCTTCTGCTGGTCTATCCCCTGCCGATGGCCCTGATGCTGATGTCGATCGGCACCATCGTGATCAGCAACGTCACCCAGGACCTCACCCAGCTGGGTGGGCTGTGGAGCCGCAGGCCCCTGATGGGCATCGCTTTCCTCGTTGGTGCCTTCGGCCTGATCGGTCTGCCTCCGTTCGGCGGCTTTGCCGCGCTGCGGGAATTGTTGGCCCTCACGGCCGCCAGTACCCATCCCCTGCTGCTCAGCGGCCTGGTGCTACTCACCAATGCATTGATCAGCGCGGGGCTGATCAGGGTCTTCGGCCAGATCTGGGGAGGCCGCACCACCCCCTTCACAGTCCGCTCTCCGGAAGGGCTCTGGTTGATGGTGCTGCCCACGCTGTTCCTCACCGGTCTGGTGCTGCACATGCCCCAGTTGCTGGTGCGGAACGGCATCTTTGCCCTCACGCCCCTGCCTGGCTGGGGTCCGTTGGCGGTTCCCTTGCTGCTCTCCACCCTGCTGGGGGGTGGACTCTCGGCCCTCTTCTATCTGCGGCCCCATCCCCTGGCCCATCTGCCGGCAGCCCTTGGGGGCCTGCAGGACTGGCTCGCCCACGACATGCAGACCGAGCGCTTCTATCACCGCACCGTGGTGGGGCTGGTGCTGACCCTGGCCCGCCTCAGCGCCTGGTCGGATCAGCGTCTGGTGGATGGGTTCAGCGAGGGTACCGGTGAAGCCACCCTCGAAGGCGCCCGGCGCCTCAGTCTCACCACCTCCGGCCGGTCCCAGGCCTATGCCCTGTCGCTGCTGCTGGGGGTTCTGTTGATGTCCGCCTGGTTGCTGGCCAGCCAGCCCCTCGTGCCCTTCGTTTCTCTCCGCTGATGGCACCCTCCGTTCTCCTGCTGCTGCTGGCTTTCCCCCTGGCCGCCGGCCTGCTGCTGCCGCTGCTTCCCGAGGGGCAGCCCGTACGGGTGCGCAGCCTTGCGGCTGCGGCCACGGCCGCCCAGCTGCTGGTGGGTCTGCTGTGCTGGCGCCTGCCCCCTGCTGATCTCCATCAAGACTGGGTGCCCCAGCTGGGTCTTCAGCTCGATCTCGGGCTGGATGGTCTGTCGTTGCCGCTGATCCTGCTCACCAGCCTGCTCTCCACGGCCGCCATCCTCTCGGCACCGGCTGATCAGCTGCGGCCCCGGCTGTTCTTTCCGTTGTTGCTGGCCACCAACCTGGGGGTCATGGGCGCCTTCCTGGCCCGCAACGCCCTGCTGTTCGTGCTCGCCTTCGAGCTGGTGCTGATCCCCACCACGCTGCTGGTGGCGATCTGGGGAGGTGAGCGGCGCGCCGGCGCTGCGATCCGTTTCCTCCTCTATGGCGCCGTTTCCGGCCTCGCCCTCCTGGCGGGCGTGCTCGCCTTCGGCTGGTTCAACGCCAACGGTTTCAGCTTCGGCTACGACGACCTCAGCAACGCTGATCTCTCCCCCACCGCCCAGCGCTGGATCCTGGCCCTGCTGCTGCTCGGTTTCGGCCTGAAACTGCCGGTGGTGCCGCTGCACGGCTGGCAGCCGCTCACCTACAGCCAGGCCCCCACTCCGGTTGTGATGGTGGTGGGCGGTGCGGTTTCGAAGCTGGGCGCCTACGGGCTACTCCGTTTCGCGGTGGGTGATCTGCCCGATCTCTGGGTGAGCTGGTCGCCCTGGATCGCCGCTGCGGGCGCCATCAGTGCCGTGTATGGCGCCCTCAACGCCATCGCCCAGAGCGACATGCGCCGCCTGATGGCCTACAGCTCGCTTGGCCATATGGGTCTGCTGGTCCTGGCCCTGGCGGCGGCAACGCCCCTCAGCCTGCAGGGAGCCGTGGCCCAGATCCTGGCGCACGGTCTGATTCTGGCTCTGTTGTTTGCCTGTGTGGGGCTGATCGAGCGCAAGACCGGCACCTCCTCCATACCCGAACTTTCCGGTCTGCTCAATCCCCTGCGGGGCCTGCCGTTCACCCTGGGGATGTTGCTGGTTGCCCTGATGGCAGCCGCCGGCATTCCGGGTCTGGCCAGTTTCCCTGCCGAGCTGCTGGTGTTCGAAGGCAGTTGGACCGCCTTCCCCCGCGCCACCCTGGTGTGTCTGGTGGCCTCAGGCTTCACGGCCGTCTATGCCGTGCGTCTGTTCAACCGGGTGGGCTTCGGCCGTCTGGATAACGAGCGCGCCGACTGGCAGTCGACCTGCTGGAGCGAAAGGGCCCCGGCCCTGGCGCTCACCCTGCTGGTGATCGCTGTCGGGATCTGGCCTACGGCCCTGGTGGGCTGGAGCGAGGCCGATACCGCCGCCCTGGCGGTCCGCCCCCTGATCATCCCGAACTCAATCGCCCCCGCCTCGCTGGCCATGGTGCCCTCCGGCCTCGTCTCAGCGGCCGCCCCCTCCGCTACCCCCTCGGTCGTTCTGCCGTCATGAGCACGTCTCCCGTTCAGGCCGGCGCCCCGGCCACCACCCCCCTGATCCCCCCTTCCAACCATCCCTACGCGGAGGTGATTCACCGGCTTGAGGCCGGCAGCTCAATGCTGCCGGACACGCCGGAGAACCTGATGCAGATCATCGGCATCTACAAGGCCTATGCCGTGCCGATGGATTTTTACTGGCGCGATCTGCTCTACATCGCTGAGCAGGTGTTCCTCCAGCCCCTGCCCGCCTTCAAATACCTGATCTCACAGGAGTATCTGGATCGACCCAATTCCTATGCGGGTGATCAGTCGTCTCTGAGGATCTGGCGGGGTGGAGAGAAGGCGCATCCGGAACTGCTGGCCTTCATGGAGAAGGGCGAAACCTTCCGCATGCCCAAGCTACTCCATCACCTCTGGCACGACCGGGTGAATATGGAGTTCGCCGAGGCCTGCATGCGGGCCATGCTCTGGCACCAGGGTATGGGCAGGGTCGCCTAAAAGTCTGTCCTGGTAGCTCTTGGCAGGTCTGCCAGCATTGGGTTTGGTCGGCGGGTCTCAGTGCCCCCAATGCCCGAAACCCGCTCCACCGGAGTCGATCAGCCCGCACCGGATGACCTGATCAGCTTCCTCAAGGCCATCCCGGATGGGCGTTACCGCCGCGGGGTGCGTTACCCGCAGTGGTTCCTGCTGCTGGTGGCTGTGCTCGGGATCCTGAGCGGCTGCCGCAGCTCCCGTGATCTGGAGGCCTTTGCCCGGCGGCACCGTGAGGCACTCAACCAGGCGCTGGGCCTGAATTTCAAGCGCTGGCCCTCCGATGCCACCTTCCTCTACCTGTTCAACAAGGCCCACCTGCAGGAGTTTGGCCAGGTGCTGCAGGCCTGGATGATCAGCCAGGTCCCAAGCGGGGCAACGGGTCTGGATCAGCTGGTGTGTGATGGCAAGACCCTGCGCGGCTCTGCCGTGGAGACAGAAGACGGCAGTCACCGGTTTGTCGCCCAGGTCACGGTGTACGCCCGGGCCCTTGGCGTCGCCCTGGCCCAGACGACCTATGACACCCACGAATCCAGTGAGCGTGCGGCGCTGAAAGAGCTGCTCAGCAGCCTGGATCTCGATGGCGTGTTGATCCAGGCGGATGCCCTGCACACGACGCAGGCGTTTTTCGCTGGTGCCTCTCCCAGGGGGCCGACGTGCTCCTGACCGTCAAATCGAACCAGAAGACCCTCTACCGCCAGATCGGCTGCCAGTTCCAGGGAAAGCGTCACATCCCTTTCACTGCAACAGATCACGAGAAGCGCCACGGGCGCGACACCGTCTGGGAACTGCGAGCCAGAGAGGCACCGGAGCACATCAAAGCCAACTGGCCCGGCAGCGCCTGGATCGTTGAGGTGATCACAGGCACCCTCACCCGCAAGGGCAAGCGCAAGATCAGGCACCACCTGTTCCTCACCAGCGTGCGCACCACGCCACAAGCCCTGCTGCGCCTGATCCGTCAGCGCTGGAGCATTGAGAACGAATGGCACTGGGCCCGTGACGTCCAGCTGGGTGAGGACGCTCATCGCTACGCCAACCGGATCGGGGCCC
Source organism: Synechococcus sp. CBW1002 (assembly GCF_015840915.1). NCBI lineage: Bacteria > Bacillati > Cyanobacteriota > Cyanophyceae > Synechococcales > Synechococcaceae > Synechococcus > Synechococcus sp. CBW1002. The sequence goes on along the minus strand of NZ_CP060398.1, from coordinate 2,219,546 downwards.
CGGTGTTCGCCTTCCTGCGAACCATCGTGATGAACTTGCTGCGGCGGGGCGGCTACCGCTCGATCCGCCAAGGCCTGCGGGAGTTGGCCTACGACATCAAGGGAATGCTGGCACTTGGCGGCGTGGCCAGCCGAGGGAGCTTGGGCTGATCACACTTTTAGGCAGCCCTGAGGGTATGGGGGGGCGTTTCAACGACTATCTCGAATCGGAGGCCTACCGTGCCAATGCTGACCGAGCAATCCATGCTTACTTCAAGCGCAACCCCGTGATGCTGGGCTTGTACAAGTTGTTCCCAGAGATGTTTCTGGAGCAATGCAAGCAGGCCAGCTACACCGCCAATCTCGGCCTGTTCTGGGAGGTGATGGCGCCGGTCTTTTTCGAAATGAGCGACATCTACGATGAAGGTGGCTTCCAGGGCGTTCCCGATGCCATGGACTTTTTGGTGAATGGCATCTTTGCGGTGGCAGGAAGGCCGATCTACCACCACGTCTATGTGGATGGGGAGTGCATTGAAGTCATCCCCAAAAGCGAAGGATTCACCTGGCTCTACGAAGCTGCTCTCCCGTATGTGGAAGCAGTGTTCTACCGCACATCACCCTTCCGAGGCACCAAGAGCTACAACGCCCAGGCTGGACAGGTGCCGAGCGATCAGGCTGATTTCCACTACGGAATTCTCTATGCTGACGTGTTTCCGGTGGGTTCGGCGGGCATCCCCCCCACCCTGCTGATGCAGGACATGCTGCATTTCCTGCCCCCCTACCTGCAGGAGCTCTACCGCAAGCACCGCCGCAGTGAAGAAGACCAGTTGGTTCAGCTGGGCATCACCTTTCAGCGCTCGATGTACAACGTCACCTCGGCGGTGATCCAGGCCTTGCGCTGTGCCCTGCTCTATCCGCTCGACGACACCAATCCGGAGCACCTGCTGGCCAACCGACGCTTCTTCGAGGCGCAGATGGACCGTTTCCTCAGGCCGGAGGCGCGCCTGCCCCAGGTCCAGACCCAGGACTATCGCTGAATCCGTTACCTCCTCTTACACCTATGGCCTCCATCATCGAGACTGCGCGCAGCGCGGGCTGCTTCGCCACTCTCCTCACCGCGGTGGAGGTGGCTGGCCTCACCGCTGCGTTGGAGAGTCCGGGGCCCTTCACGGTGTTCGCACCGGTGGACGATGCCTTCGCAGCCCTCCCGCCCGGCTGCGTGCAGACGCTGGTGGACAATCCGCCCCAGCTGGCCCGCATCCTGAAATACCACGTGCTGGGCGGCAACTTTTGCCGTGCCGATCTGGTCGATCAACCGGAGTGGCAGAGCCTCGAAGGGGCCCCGGTACCAATTCGCAGCGTCGAACCCTTTGAAGTGAAGAACGCCACGGTCGTCTCGGCGGACATCGTCTGCGATAACGGCATCGTGCACGTGATCGACCGCGTCATCCTGCCGGGCTGATCAGCTGCGACAGGCAGCTCGCCAGGGTCGGGCGATCCCCAGGTGATGGTGATCCATGACTGGGATCGTCAAGGCTGATGCTCCCCACCTGTACTCATGGAAGCTGGATCCCTGATTGGGGTCGCGTCACTACCAGATTCAGACAAGGGTGGCCGATCCAGATCGGGTGCTTGTGGCTCAAGAGCCAGGATTGACTGGATTGATTGTCTGACCTTATCAATGGCATCCGCAATCCTGCGGAACACAACCACCCAGTGGTCGTCCCCGGGTATTAACGTCTCCCGACCGCCGCAACGGTGACCCATGCTTGATTCCTAAGGGAGCCTGATTCGGGCTTTGGATGTCCTCATCCACCCGTCAATCCGATAGCAACACCGAGGCCTGGCCTGGCAGTGGCTGGCTCGTCTTGCTCGACAACCTACACATTCCGCAGTCCTAGTCGTCAACACATCAAGAGGATTCAATTGGCCGAATTTCTTACACTCTTCATCAAGCAGCTTCAGTCTCCAACACTTGGCTTCTTGATTGGTGGCATGGTCGTCGCCTCATTCGGCAGCCAGCTGGCCATTCCAGATTCGATCTACAGGTTCATCACCTTCTTCCTGCTGCTGAAGATCGGATTGAGCGGAGGCATCGCCATTCGCAATTCCAACCCCACCGAGATCTTCCTCCCGGCACTCGCTGCTGTGGCGCTTGGTATCGTGATCGTGTTCATCGGTCGTTACACCTTGGGGAAAATGCCAGGCATCAAGGTGCCTGACGCCGTGGCCACCGGTGGCCTGTTCGGCGCGGTCAGTGGCTCCACTCTTGCGGCGGTGCTGCCCCAGTTGGATTCCGCCAAGATCCCCTATGAAGCATGGACGGCGGCCCTCTATCCCTTCATGGACATCCCGGCCCTGGTGACGGCGATCGTGGTGGCCAGCGTTTACCTCAGCAAGAAGACCGGCAACGCTTCCGAGAAAGTCGAGATCTGGCCGATCATCAAGGAAAGCGTGCAGAGTTCTGCCGTCACATCGCTGCTTCTGGGTGTGGCCCTTGGCATTCTCACCAAGCCTGAGCCCGTTTATGAGAGCTTCTTCAACCCTCTGTTCCGCGGCTTCCTTGCGATCCTGATGATCATCATGGGGATGGAGGCCGCCCAGCGCATGAATGAGCTGCGCAAGGTTGCCCAGTGGTTTGCCATCTACGCTTTCATCGCACCCATCCTGCACGGTTTTCTGGCCTTCGGTCTTGGTCTTGTCATTCACAAGATCACGGGCTTCAGCATCGGTGGCGCTGTTGTGCTGGCGGTGATCGCCGCGTCGAGCTCGGATATCTCGGGCCCGCCAACGCTGCGCGCTGGCATTCCCTCGGCGAACCCCTCCGCCTACATCGGCGCCTCCACGGCCATCGGCACGCCGGTGGCGATCGCCATCTGCATCCCACTCTTCATTGGGATTGCCGAGATGATGCTCGGTCTTTAAGATAGTTCTCAGTCTTAAACCCTTCACAACTACAACCGCTCGGAGGTCAAAGTCATGAGTCAACAAGTCTGGAAGCTGGTGATCGTTGCGGAGGAAATCCTCTCCAAGAAACTCATCAAGCTCATCAAGGCGGCAGGTGCCACCGGCTATACCGTAAATTCAGCTGGTGGGGAAGGTAGTCGCAATGTGCGCTCCACGGGAGATCCAGTCGTCTCGCACACTCTCTCCAATGTAAAAATCGAGGTGCTCACTGGCACCCGCGAGCTGGCCGACAAGATCACCCATGAGATCGAAGCCAAGTTTTACGCTGACTACTCGATCATCACCTATATCTACCAGGTGGAAGCCCTGCGCGATCACAAGTTCTGATCTGATCTGATCTGGTCCGTTTTCTATCCCGGCTGTGTACCTGCACATGGCCGGGATTCCGACGTATCAGATCGTCCTGACGGCGGCGCGGGTTCCACGCACGCAGCGGGGACGTTCCGCGGTGTGGGAGCAGCTGACACAGCCGAATCGCTCGGCGCGGGCCAGGGAGGTGGGCCATCCGCACCAGCCGCAGGGAAGTCCCTGGTTCATCTCCAGCCGCTCCCAGATCTCCAGATCGTGGTCCTGATCCAGGAACACCATCAGCTTCAGGCCGGCCCCAGGATGGGCAGAGCCGGGTGTGAGCTGAAGCTGCCCTCGCTGGCGAGGCCCAGCGGCAGGCCGAGGATGTCCATGCCCAACTGGGCCTTGCGGCGGCAGGCGTCCTCCGCTCCCCCTGGCCGTGGCCGCCGCCCATCGAAGCTGCCGAGCTGATCGGTGTCGAGCCCCACGGGCCGCTCCAGATCCAGCTGCAGCAGGGTGCGAAACGGGCGGGCGATCGCCCGCGCCGGTTGCGGCAACTCCAACCTGCTGAACATGGCCTCGGGCTTCTCCACTCCCAGTGATGGCCAGGTGGTGCTGCACGGCAACCGGATCACCAGGTCCGGCCCCGATCGAATGGTGGTGTTCCAGGGCTATGCGTTGCTGCCCTGGTTCACCGCCTACGAGAACGTCTACCTGGCGATCGATTCGGTCAAGCCAGATCTGTCGGCGCGTGAGAAGAAGGAGATCAACCGGGAGCACCTCGCCATGGTGGGGCTTACCGAAGCGGCCGAGACAAAGATCCCGCAGCTCTCCGGTGGGATGAAGCAACGGGTGGCGATCGCCCGGGCCCTGGCGATCCGGCCGGAGGTGCTGATGATCACCCATGACATCGACGAGGCGCTGTTCCTGGCTGATCGGATGGGGGTGATGACCAACGGCCCCTCGGCGAAGATCGGTGAGATTCTTGAGATCACCTTCCCGCGGCCCAGGAACCGCGAGGAATCATGGAGGATCGGATCGATTACGGCCTGCGCAACCAGGCACTCGATTTCCTCGACAGCCGCTTCGCCCACGACGACAGCGCAGCCTGAGGGGCCTCAGGGCGCCGCCACCGTGAGCTTCGATTCCAGGTCCTGGGTGCGGCCCTCCGCCAGATCGAAGGCCTGGCGCAGGGTGAGCTCCAGGCCGCCACGGCCATCGAGGCGCGCGGTGAACCCCGCACCGTCCCGGGGCAGCCCATCGATCACCACGCGGCTCTGGGCATCACCGCTGCTGAGTTCGCCGTATAACCCGAAGGCGGGACCGCATCGCATCAGCACCCGGCCGCGCCAGATCGCACTCGGCGCGGCCCCGACGGAATAGGTGATCCGGCCCTGGGCCGCCTGCAGCTGCAGAACCGCCGTGCGGCCGGCCAGTCCGCAGGTGGCGGTGGCGTCGCCGGGCCCTGCTTCTGCAGCGGTGGACTGCCGCACGTCGTGGCGCACCAGTTCGAGGGAGCGCCACTGCGACTGGCGCTCCCGGAGATGACGGCCAAAGCGCTGGCTGTTGCGCCCTTCAGCCAGCAGACCCTGCACGATCACGCCACACAGGAGCAGGCCCAGGCTGAGCGCCAGCAGCAGCTCCAGCAGGGTGAAGGCGGTGGCTGGAGATGGCTGGCATCGGAGGCGTTGCATGGTGGTCACAGGGTGGGATCCGGTCGGCACTGGTCGCTGATCGGCGTGGCTCCGGGATCGCCGCCGTAGCGGCCGAGGCGCACGACCCCCAGAGGCAGCGCCATCACCAGGCAGCGGCGTAGCTCCGTGCCATCGGCGGAGAGCACCACGGTGCCGCCGTCGAGCACCAGGCCATTGCTGCTGAATCGCACCAGCTCCGGCAGGTTGTCGACCAGGCGGATGGCCCCGCCATCGATGGCCTCGGTCAGATCGATGCGCCCCTCCCGGCAGGCCGGCAGGCTGCCCGTCGCAGGCTCCTGCCAGCCATCGGCCGTGAGGCTCAGGGCGCAGGGTTCACCACGTCGCTCAGCGCAGGCGCGCCCTTCACTGAGCCCGAGCAGCACCCGCCGCGCCGCGCTCTCCACCCGCAAGGTGGCCAGCGAGCCCTGGGCCCCTCCGATCGCCATAGCTGCGAGCAGCAACAGCACCGCCACCGTGACCAGCAGCTCCGCGAGGCTGAAGCCTGCTGCCGGAGCGCTCCAATCCGGTTCTGGCCAGAAGCGGCGCCTAGGGAGTGCCATCGTTCCCTCCCGCTGTCGTCTGACTCAAGGCGACGGTGCCCCTGGCCAGGTCGGTGCTCGAGGTGGCGCTCAAGTCAGTGCCAGATCCTGCTGAGCCTGGATCCTTGGCGGCTGCATCAGGCGCTGATGGATTGCTGGTCGCTGGATCGGTGGTGGCTGGGTCTGTGGGTGTTGGATCTGTCACTGCTGGATCTGTGGTGGCTGGATCGACATCCACCGGTGGGTCCAAGGGAGGGTCCGGCGGGGGGGCCGGCAAGGCTTGCCGTGGCTGGCTCCTGCAAAGCCCCAGGGCGATCGGATGGAGCAGTCGCTGACGCTTCAGGGGCGGCTCGGTACTGCTCAGCTGCAGCAGCAGAGCTACGCCTCGCTGTTGCACGGTCCGCTGCACTCCCTCCTCCGTCACCGGGGTCTGGGTCAGCAGAGCCAGGGCCCGCTCCGCAGCCTCCGGGCAAGGGAGTGCGGGATCCATCTGCCCGGCAGCGTTGTGGAGCCGGGCCAGGCTGGCAACCAGTTCGCTCTCCAGACGGGTGGAACCCAGGCGCTGCTGATCCATCCGCTGGCTCCAGGTGGTGCCCAGGCCCCAGAGGTGCAGGGAGCAGCTCGCGGCGCCGGACACAATCACGGCGGCCACGGTGGTCTCGAGCAGGCTCATCGCTGCGTCCCCCGCAGACCCAGCTCGTGCAGTCGCTGCACCCGCCAGGCTTCAGTGGCGGTGTCCTGAGCCAGCGTCACCACGAACTGGGCCCTTGGGGAGGTCCCGCCGGCTCCGGTCCCGGCCAGCTCCAGCTCCAGGGTCTGGACCAGCTGCCTTTCGCCCGACCCTGGCGCTTCGGCTGCCAGGTCAGCGCTGGGCTGCCAGTGCAGCAGGCGATAGCCCATGGCCGGCTGATCCGGAAGATCGATGGTCGCGGCGATCAAGTGCTCCCTACTGGCCGGATCCGTGCAGCTGAGCCCGCTCTCGGACCAGTCCGCCAGGGACAGAGGCAGCAGGCAGGGATGCTGCTGCACCAGGGTGGCCACCAGCTGCTCCGCCGCCGAGGCCAGGTCATCCTCCGCCTGCCGCGATCGGCTGGCCGCCACCAGGACGGCCTGCCCCTGCAGGGCAGTGGTCTGGATCGACAGTCCACTCAGCAGCAGCACCAGGGCTGTGCCCATGGCCAGGGGCAGGGCAAAGCCACCGGATGGCTCGATTCCGGCACGTCTTCGCACTCCCCATGGTGTCCTCCACGGTGCCTGCTGTTCCATCCCGATGCATCAGCAACGACGCCATCAGGGTTCCCCACCGCGGACAGGGGATTGCCAACAGGGGGCGATCCGGTGGGAGCGCAGTCCTACTGGTTGAGTTTGAGTACGGCCATGAAGGCTTCCTGAGGAACATCAACCTTGCCCATCGCCTTCATCCGTTTCTTGCCCTTGGCCTGCTTCTGCAGCAGCTTCTTCTTGCGGGAAATGTCACCGCCGTAGCACTTGGCGAGCACGTCCTTGCGGATGGCACTGATGCTTTCCGAGGCAATGATGCGGCTTCCGATCGAGGCCTGGATCGGGATCTTGAACTGCTGGCGCGGGATCAACTCCTTCAGTTTTTCCACCAGTCCCTTCCCTACATTGTAGGCCTTGTCGCGGTGCACAATCGTTGTGAGCGGATCGGCCTTTTCGGAATTGATTAACACATCAAGGCGTACCAGCTCATTTTTGCGATAGCCAATCAACTGGTACTCCATCGAGGCGTAGCCCTTGGTGCGACTCTTCATCTGATCAAAGAAATCAGTCACCACTTCTGCCAGCGGCATCTCGTAGTGGAGGGTCACACGGTCGGTGGTGATGTACTTCATGTCGATGAACTCGCCACGGCGCTCCTGGCAGAGTTCCATCAGGGTGCCGTTGTAGGTGTTGGGGGTGTAGATCTCCAGCTTCACATAGGGCTCTTCGATAGACTCACGCTTCTGAGGATCGGGCAGGGTGGCTGGATTGTCCACCATCATCATCGAGCCATCCAGCATGTTCACCTGGTAGATCACCGATGGCGCGGTGACGATCAGATCCAGGTTGTACTCCCGCTCCAGCCGCTCCTGCACGATTTCCATGTGCAGCAGGCCGAGGAAGCCGCAGCGGAAGCCGAAGCCCATGGCGCTGCTGGTTTCCGGCTCGTATTTCAGGGCGGCGTCGGAGAGCTGCAGCTTGTCCAATGCCTCGCGCAGATCTGGGTACTGATCCGCGTCGGTGGGGAACAGGCCGCAGAACACCATCGGCTTGGCCTCGGTATAACCGGGCAGGGGCTCGCTGGCCGGGTTGTTCACCAGAGTGATGGTGTCGCCGACGCGGGCATCAGCCACGGCCTTGATCGAAGCGGCGAGATAGCCCACCTCCCCGGCATGCAGGCTATCCACCTGGCGCTGATCGGGGGCCATCACGCCCACTTCATCCAGCTCATAGGTTTTCTTCGACGCCATCAGCAAGACCTTGTCTTTTTTGCTGAGGGAGCCGGAGATGACGCGGAAATAGACGATCACACCCCGGTAGGGGTCGTAATACGAATCGAAGATTAGGGCCCGCAGTGGATCATCCACACGATCCTCGGGCGGCGGGACCCGGTCGACCACGGCCTGCAGGATGTCTGGCACCCCGAGGCCGGTCTTGGCCGAGCAATGGATGGCGTTGGAGGTATCCAACCCGATGATTGCCTCGATCTCTTCGCTGATGCGCTGAGGATCGGCACCGGGAAGATCGATCTTGTTGAGAACGGGAATGATCTCGAGATTGTTCTCCAGCGCCAGATAGACGTTGGCCAGGGTCTGGGCCTCCACGCCTTGGCTGGCATCCACCACCAGCAGGGCTCCCTCGCAGGCCTGCAGGGAGCGGCTCACCTCATAGGAGAAATCAACGTGGCCGGGGGTATCGATCAGGTTGAGGATGTAATGCTCACCATCGGCTGCTTTGTACTCCATCCGCGCGGCCTGGAGCTTGATCGTGATGCCCCGCTCCCGCTCCAGCTCCATGTTGTCAAGAAACTGCTCCTGCATGTCGCGGGCCGCGACAGTGCCGGTTTCCTGCAGCAGTCGGTCGGCCAGGGTGGATTTTCCGTGGTCGATGTGGGCGATGATGCAGAAATTGCGGATCCGCTGAACGGGAACATCGGTCATCGCGCGGGCAGATCCCTTCGGGGCACCGGAAGAGTCTCGATCCTAGAAGGGCTGTTGTGCCCGGCTGGAGTCCCCACCCTGGCCATGGGAAGTGGAGCTGCCTAACCTCCTGCCCAGGTGCGGCTTCAGCTGGAGGCCTGAAGGATCTGCCAGCGGGGTTCTCCAGGCTCTGCACGGTTCTTCCGCTGCCTAGCCCCGGGGCACCACCGGGCCTGCCCTGACTGGTCTGGGCTTCTTCGTTCGCCTGCCATTCCGAAGCGATCCATGACACAGCGCGTCGGCCATGAGGCAGCCCTGTTCGCAGCCGCCCAGGACGTGGCCCGTCGCCGCGGCAAAGTCGATCCCGGACGGCAGGCCTCCCTGGAACGATCCCGGCACACGCAGATCGGCTACGCCCTCAGCGATGCGGATGGCGAATTGATTGCCAGGCTGCCGATGTGGGCCGTGCAGCGTGCGGTCAGTCAGCGGGCCCGGTTGCTTTCGAAACTTGCGGAAGGCCGAACGCGCTGGAGCGGCATGGCTCTGGGCGACCAGAAGGTGCAGTTCCGTACCAAACCCTTCGAGATCCGAGCCCTTGCCTGGGCACTCTCCACCGGACGGCGTGTTCCTCCCGGCCAGTTCGACCGGACCACGGCCCTCTACGCCGTCGTGCTGCTGCTGCTGGCCGTGCTTGCTGGACTCATCTCCCCGCCACTGCTGCTGCTTGGGCTCCCCTCCTTTGCGGCCTATCTGGTGGTGAGCCTGCGACGGCACGCCGATTACCGCAAAAATATTCAGGCCCTTGTGATCCGCTGGAAGGCAGCAGGGAAACAGGATCCCAGCGACAGTCTCTTCTCCGAGCTGGATCACTCCTGAGCGAACAGCTCCGCGGCAACCAGCCCGGCGGCGGTCTTTCTAAGGTGAATCTGACGACCGACGCATGGAAGCCATGAGCACCGACACCCCCACCTCCGAATCCAGCGCGCTGACCGCCGATCCACGCGCGCTCACCATCGAGAATGTGGAGAGGGTGCTCGATGAGCTGCGTCCCTACCTGATGGCGGACGGCGGCAACGTGGAAGTGGTGGAGATCGATGGCCCGATCGTCAAAGTGCGTCTGCAGGGGGCCTGCGGTTCCTGCCCCAGCAGCACCATGACCCTCAAGATGGGCATCGAGCGCAAGCTGCGTGAATCGATTCCTGAAGTGAGCGAAGTGGTGCAGGTGCTCTGAAGCCGGCCTGGCAGAACAGGGCCGGAAGTCCTGATCCCCGGCCCTTAGGCTGCGGGCAACTGCCCCTCTGACTGTGCTGGATCAGCGCCTGCTGCGCGATAACCCCGAGTGGATCAGCCAGCAACTCGGGCGGCGCGGCATGGTGCTCGATCTCGGCGATCTGCAGCAGACCGCCCAGCAACAACGCGATCTGGAAGAACAGCGCAGCGACCTGCAGGCCGAGGGAAACCGGGTTGGCAAGGAGGTCGGCCAGCGCATCAAGGCAGGCGCAGACCCCCGCGGCGAGGCTGTCCAGGAGCTGCGCGACGCCGGCAACCGCCTCAAGGGGCAGGTGGCGGAGCTGGATGAACGGGAGAAGCAGCTCTCGGCCCAGCTGCGTGACCGGCTGCTCACCCTTCCCAACCTGCCGGCGGCTGAAACGCCGGATGGTCGCAGCGAAGCTGACAACGTGGAGGTGAAGCGCTGGGGAACCCCGCGCGAAGCCTCCGGCCTCCAGGAGCACTGGCAGATCGCCGAGCGGTTGGGGCTGTTCGAGACCGAGAGGAGCGTGCGCATCGCCCAGAGCCGTTTCGTGACCTTGCTGGGCCAGGGCGCACGGCTGGAGCGGGCCCTGATCAACTTCATGATCGATCTCCACGCCAGCAAGGGGTACCGCGAGGTGCTGCCGCCGATCCTGGTGAACAGCGCCAGCCTCACCGGCTCGGGCCAGCTGCCCAAGTTCGCCGAGGAAAGCTTCCGCTGCGCCGACGACGACCTCTGGCTCACCCCCACCGCCGAGGTGCCGGTCACCTCACTGCATCGCGATGAGGTCATTCCGGCCGACCAGTTGCCGCTCCGCTACGTGGCCTTCACCCCCTGTTTCCGCCGCGAGGCCGGCTCCTACGGGCGCGACACCCGGGGGCTGATCCGGTTGCACCAGTTCCACAAGGTCGAGTTGTACTGGTTCTGCCACCCCGATCACTCCGAGGCGGCCCATGCCCAGCTCACGGCCGATGCGGAGGCCGTGCTCGAGGCCCTGGATCTCCCCTACCGCACGATCGAGCTCTGCACCGGCGATCTGGGCTTCTCGGCGGCCCGCACCTATGACCTGGAGGTCTGGCTGCCGGGCGCCGGTGCCTATCGCGAGATCTCGAGCTGCAGCACCTGCGGCGACTTCCAGGCCCGCCGCTCCGCGATTCGCATGAAGGAAGGCAAGGGCACCCGCTTGGTCCACACCCTCAACGGCAGTGGTCTGGCGGTGGGGCGCACCATGGCCGCCCTGCTCGAGAACGGGCAACAGAGCGATGGCAGTGTGCGGCTGCCGGCGGCGCTGGTCCCCTACTTCGGCAGCGACCACATCGCCAGCACCTCACCCACCACAATGGGTTGAACTGCGTGGACTGAGCCTGCATGGGTGTTCTCACCGCACTGGCGATCCTGGCTGGTCTGATCGTGGTGCACGAAGCGGGTCATTTCTTTGCCGCCACCTGGCAGGGCATCCGGGTCAGCAGCTTCTCGATCGGTTTCGGCCCGGTGCTGCTGGAACGCCGCCGCCGGGGCGTGCAGTTCGCCCTGCGGGCCATCCCCCTGGGGGGCTTCGTCGCCTTCCCCGACGATGAGGACGACTGCGCCTTTCCCGCCGATGATCCGGATCTGCTGCGCAATCGGCCGCTGCCCCAGCGGGCCCTGGTGATTGCCGCCGGCGTGATGGCCAACCTGCTCCTGGCCTGGCTGGTGCTGGTGGCCCAGGGCGTGGTGGTGGGCATTCCAGCCGGCTTCAGTGCCACTCCCGGGGTGCTGGTGGCGGCGGTCCAGCCCGGTCAGCCTGCTGCGGCCGCCGGCCTGCTGCCGGGGGATCGGATCGTGCGGTTGGAGGGCGTGGAACTCCAGGGAGGCCAGCAGGCCGTGGCCGATCTGGTGGACGAGATCAAGGCGGCGCCGCAACGGAGCCTGCGCCTCGAGGCGGCGCGCGGTGACGGCCGGGTCACTCTGGAGCTCACCCCTGACGATCAGGGCGGCATCGGCCGCATCGGCGCCCAGCTCCAACCCAACGGCAGCGAGGTGTTCCGGGCCCCCACAGGCCCGCTCGAACCGATGCTCCAGGCCAATCGCCAGTTTGCGGTGCTGACCCGCCGCACGGTCGACGGGTTTGTCACCCTGGCCACCCACTTCGGTGAAACCGCCGGCCAGGTGTCCGGTCCGGTCAAGATTGTCGAGATGGGTGCCTCCCTGGCGAAGCAGGGCGGCGACAGCCTGTTTCTGTTCACAGCGCTGATCTCGATCAACCTGGCGGTGCTCAACGCCCTGCCGCTCCCCCTGTTGGACGGTGGTCAGTTCGTGCTGCTGCTGCTGGAAGGTCTGCGGGGGAGACCCCTGCCGGACCGCCTCCAGATGGCGTTCCTCCAATCCGGTTTCGTGTTCCTGGTGGGGCTGAGCGTGGTGCTGATCGTCAAGGACACCAGCCAGTTGCCCGCCATCCAGCAGCTGATGAGCCGCTGAGGGATGTGCTGCTGAGTCCTGGCCCCCGCTGGGGCCGAAGCCAATCCTCCGAGCCAACCAGTCACTTCAGAGCGCCGCGTCGATGAGTACGCCACTGGTCATTCCCCACGATGCGACCAGCGATCCACCGGGCAGCCCCCATCGTTCCCCGGGACCTGAACTTCAGGAGCACACCTCCGCAGCCACCGCGCCAACCACCTCTGCGGGCCTTGCCGCTGCCGGCCGTCGGTCCCGTTTCCCCACACCACGGCAGCGGGCACCGTTGCTTCTGGAGCGACTGGGGCAGCTCTATCCCCACGCCACCTGCTCGCTTGACTGGCGGACGCCCTACGAACTCCTGGTGGCCACGATGCTCTCGGCGCAGTGCACCGATGAGCGCGTCAACCAGGTGACCCCAGCCCTGTTCGCGCGCTTCCCCGATGCCGCCGCCGCCGCTGCCGTGGAGGGCGAGGACGTCGAGCCCTACGTGCACGCGACGGGGTTCTTCCGGAACAAGGCACGCAACATCGTCTCCAGTTCACGGTTGCTGATCGAACGCCACGCTGGTGAGGTTCCCCAGACGATGGAGGAGCTGCTTGAGCTGCCGGGCGTGGCCCGCAAGACAGCCACGGTGGTGCTGGCCCATGCCTTCGGCATCAACGCCGGTGTCACGGTGGACACCCACGTGCGCCGGCTCAGCCAGCGGCTGGGGCTGAGCAAGCAGCGGGAGCCGCAGCGGATCGAGCCCGATCTGATGAAGCTGGTGCCGCAGCCCGACTGGCAGAACCTCTCGATTCGGCTGATCTTTCACGGCCGGGCGGTGTGCACGGCCCGCAATCCCCTCTGCCAGACCTGTCCGATCGCCGATCTCTGCCCCAGCCATCCCGAACGGCGCCTGGGCCGCCGATGAGGGGGCGTCCAGCTGATGGCTGTCCAGCTGATGGCTGTCCAGCTGACCAGTAAGCTGATCCATTACCCGTTCCGTACCAGCTCAGAGCGCATGGCGAAGAAGTCGATGATTGCGCGCGATGTGAAGCGCAAGAAGATGGTGGAACGCTTCGCCGCCAAGCGCGCTGCGCTCAAAGCTGCTTTCGAGGCTGCTGCCGATCCGATGGAGCGCCTGGAGATCCATCGCAAGATCCAGGATCTGCCCCGCAACAGCGCTCCCTCCCGCATGCGGAACCGCTGCTGGGCCACCGGCAAGCCCCGCGGCGTGTATCGCGATTTCGGACTATGCCGCAACCAGCTGCGTGCCCGTGCCCACAAAGGTGAACTGCCCGGAGTGGTGAAGTCGAGCTGGTGATTCGCTTCAGCCCCTGAGGCCCGTTGGCAGCTGTTCAACCCGGCGCCCCAGCAGGGGCGCTTTTTGTTGGCTGGACTGGGCTGGCCAATAAAATCCATCAGCATCGCCGGGGTCCGTCAGGTCCGGATGCGAGAATGGACATTGACAAAAAGGACATAAGCGCAAGTGCAAGGACAAACTCAGTCGATCTCCTTCGATGGTCGGGAGATCCGGCTGACCACCGGTCGGTTCGCTCCCCAGGCGGGGGGTTCGGTGATGGTCGAGTGCGGCGATACGGCGGTTCTGGTCACCGCCACCCGCTCCGGTGGTCGTGAAGGCATCGATTTTCTGCCCCTGATCTGCGACTACGAGGAACGGCTCTACGCCGCCGGTCGCATCCCGGGCAGCTTCATGCGGCGCGAGAGCCGTCCCCCCGAGCGGGCCACCCTGATCGCACGGCTGATCGATCGGCCGATGCGGCCGCTCTTCCCCAGCTGGATGCGCGACGATCTGCAGATCGTTGCCACCTGCATGTCGCTCGATGAACGGGTTCCGCCCGATGTGCTGGCGGTGACCGGCGCTTCGATGGCCACCCTGCTGGCCAAGATTCCCTTCCATGGCCCGATGGCGGCGGTACGCGTGGGCCTGCTGGGCGACGACTTCGTGCTCAACCCCAGCTATCGCGAAATCGAACGCAGCGAACTCGATCTCGTGGTGGCAGGAACCCCTGCCGGCGTGGTGATGGTGGAGGCGGGCGCCAACCAGCTGCCCGAGCAGGATGTGATCGAAGCCATCGACTTCGGCTACGAAGCCGTGAGCGAACTGATCAAGGCCCAGCTGACCCTGCTCAAGGATCTCGGCATCGAGCAGGTGCTGCCTGAACCCCGCAAGGACGACATCACCCTGCCGGCGTTTCTGGAAAAGGAATGCGCCAAGGCCATCGGTGAAGTGCTCAAGCAGTTCTCCCAGACCAAGGCCGAGCGCGACGAAAAACTTGATGCGATCAAGACGGAAGTGACTGAAAAGATCGCTTGCCTGAATGACGATGATGCCGTGAAGGTGGCGGTGAGCAGCAATGGCAAGGCGCTGGGAAATACCTACAAGAGCCTCACGAAGAAGCTGATGCGCGCTCAGATCCTCACCGAGGGCAAGCGTGTCGATGGCCGCAACCTCGATGAAGTGCGCCCGATCAGCGCCGCCGCGGGCGTGCTGCCCAAGCGCGTGCATGGCTCGGGCCTGTTTCAGCGCGGCCTGACCCAGGTGCTCTCCTGCGCCACCCTCGGCACACCGAGCGATGCGCAGGAGATGGACGATCTCAATCCGTCCAATGAAAAGACCTACCTGCACCACTACAACTTCCCCCCCTATTCGGTGGGTGAAACCAGGCCGATGCGGTCGCCCGGTCGCCGCGAGATCGGTCATGGTGCCCTGGCTGAGCGGGCCCTGATCCCCGTGCTGCCCAGCAAGGAGAGCTTCCCCTACGTGCTGCGGGTGGTGTCGGAGTGCCTCAGCTCCAACGGCTCCACCTCGATGGGATCGGTCTGCGGCAGCACCCTGGCCCTGATGGATGCCGGCGTGCCTCTCAAGGCCCCCGTGAGCGGCGCCGCCATGGGTCTGATCAAGGAAGGCGATGAAGTCCGTATCCTCACCGACATCCAGGGGATCGAGGATTTCCTCGGAGACATGGACTTCAAGGTGGCTGGCACTGAGAAGGGCATCACCGCCCTGCAGATGGACATGAAGATCACCGGCCTGGCCGTCACCTGCGTGGCCGAGGCGATCAACCAGGCCCGTCCAGCCCGCCTCCACATCCTCGAGAAGATGCTCGAGGCCATCGACAAGCCGCGTGACATCCTCAGCCCCCACGCGCCGCGCCTGCTCAGCTTCCGCATTGATCCCGAGCTGATCGGCACCGTGATCGGCCCCGGCGGCCGCACGATCAAGGGCATCACTGAGCGCACCAACACCAAGATCGACATCGAGGATGGCGGCATCGTCACGATCGCCAGCCACGATGGGGCTGCCGCTGAGGAAGCGCAGCGCATCATCGAAGGCCTCACCCGCCGCGTCAGCGAGGGCGAAGTGTTCAGCGGTGGCGTCACCCGGGTGATCCCGATCGGTGCCTTCGTGGAAATCCTGCCTGGCAAGGAAGGCATGATCCACATTTCTCAGCTCTCGGAAGCACGGGTCGAGAAGGTGGAAGATGTGGTGAAGGTGGGTGATCAGGTCACCGTTCGCGTCCGCGAGATCGACAACCGCGGCCGGATCAACCTGACGCTGCGGGGCGTTCCCCAGCAGGAGCCTGTCGGCGTCTGATCAGGTCGGCTCTGCC
The DNA here is from genome assembly GCF_015840915.1 of Synechococcus sp. CBW1002. NCBI lineage: Bacteria > Bacillati > Cyanobacteriota > Cyanophyceae > Synechococcales > Synechococcaceae > Synechococcus > Synechococcus sp. CBW1002. Next base: position 2,203,638 of record NZ_CP060398.1, on the reverse strand, counting down.
ACCTGGGCCGGCCCTGAGGGGCCGGCTTTTTGATGCTTTTTTGCCTTCACGCCCTGTTGAGCTCACGCGTCCACTCGATGGGGTCTCCTGAAAAATCCAGATCCATTGCGCCGCAGCTGGTCTCAAGCATGAGAAACCGCTAAAGTAGCCGTGAATCAGGCAATCCGTGATTGCCTTTACTCCTGATCGCTCAATATGTACCGGAGGCACAATAACGGTCAGATCTCAATCAAGGAGTTCCACCTGCCATTTGGCGGCACACTTGATCCCGAGAATCGCTGGGTTCAACTGGAGGGGCTGATCCCATGGGATGAGCTGGAAGAAACCTATGCCCCTCAATTCAGCGCCACAATTGGCGCTCCAGCCAAATCAGTGAGAATGGCCTTTGGTGCTCTCTACATCAAACAGAAGTTAGGGCTTACCGACGAAGAGACAGTCCATCAGATCAGAGAGAACGCCTATATTCAGTTCTTTCTCGGCTTTGCGGGCTACACAGCTAAGGCAGGGCTGCCTAAAAGTGTGATCAGCCCAAGCTCCCTCGGCTGGCCACGCCGCCAAGTGCCAGCATTCCCTTGATGTCGTAGGCCAACTCCCGCAGGCCTTGGCGGATCGAGCGGTAGCCGCCCCGCCGCAGCAAGTTCATCACGATGGTTCGCAGGAAGGCGAACACCGGGGCCCCGATCCGGTTGGCGTAGCGATGAGCGTCCTCACCCAGCTGGACGTCACGGGCCCAGTGCCATTCGTTCTCAATGCTCCAGCGCTGACGGATCAGGCGCAGCAGGGCTTGTGGCGTGGTGCGCACGCTGGTGAGGAACAGGTGGTGCCTGATCTTGCGCTTGCCCTTGCGGGTGAGGGTGCCTGTGATCACCTCAACGATCCAGGCGCTGCCGGGCCAGTTGGCTTTGATGTGCTCCGGTGCCTCTCTGGCTCGCAGTTCCCAGACGGTGTCGCGCCCGTGGCGCTTCTCGTGATCTGTTGCAGTGAAAGGGATGTGACGCTTTCCCTGGAACTGGCAGCCGATCTGGCGGTAGAGGGTCTTCTGGTTCGATTTGACGGTCAGGAGCACGTCGGCCCCCTGGGAGAGGCACCAGCGAAAAACGCCTGCGTCGTGTGCAGGGCATCCGCCTGGATCAACACGCCATCGAGATCCAGGCTGCTGAGCAGCTCTTTCAGCGCCGCACGCTCACTGGATTCGTGGGTGTCATAGGTCGTCTGGGCCAGGGCGACGCCAAGGGCCCGGGCGTACACCGTGACCTGGGCGACAAACCGGTGACTGCCGTCTTCTGTCTCCACGGCAGAGCCGCGCAGGGTCTTGCCATCACACACCAGCTGATCCAGACCCGTTGCCCCGCTTGGGACCTGGCTGATCATCCAGGCCTGCAGCACCTGGCCAAACTCCTGCAGGTGGGCCTTGTTGAACAGGTAGAGGAAGGTGGCATCGGAGGGCCAGCGCTTGAAATTCAGGCCCAGCGCCTGGTTGAGTGCCTCACGGTGCCGCCGGGCAAAGGCCTCCAGATCACGGGAGCTGCGGCAGCCGCTCAGGATCCCGAGCACAGCCACCAGCAGCAGGAACCACTGCGGGTAACGCACCCCGCGGCGGTAACGCCCATCCGGGATGGCCTTGAGGAAGCTGATCAGGTCATCCGGTGCGGGCTGATCGACTCCGGTGGAGCGGGTTTCGGGCATTGGGGGCACTGAGACCCGCCGACCAAACCCAATGCTGGCAGACCTGCCAAGAGCTACCAGGACAGACTTTTAGGCGACCCTGACAGCTAAGGCACCGTTTGATGCCTCGATGATGGTGCACTTTCGCAAGCGTTTTTCTGACGAGGATCTGCGCCGTATCAACGAGCTGGTGGTGCAGCGCGGCAAAGAGATCCTTCTGGAAGCACTTGCTCAGGCAGCAGACGATGACGACCATGATGATCGTGATTCCAGTGGAGGAGGCGCTCAGCTAGAACTTGATGCGTTGATCAAGCCTGCTGACTGGCCAGAAGGAAAGAATTGGGGCACTCTCACGATTGATGCCAGTTGCACTCCAGCCGACATCACCTATCCCAGAGACCTCAAGCTCCTCAACGAGGCTCGCACAACGACCGAGCGAGTCATTGATGATCTGTGCAGTCAGTCATCGGGATTCAGGAGACATCGACCTCGCTACGACCGTGGCCTTGCTCGTGCTCATTTCCTGAGAGTGGCGAAGCAAAAACGACCACGTCGCCGCAAAGTGAAGGCTGCCATTAAACATCAGCTTGGCTATGTGCGGCAGAATCTCAAGGCCATTGATGCTCTGATCGGCTGCGGGGCAAGGCTTTCCGAGCTTAAGAGGCATTGGTGGCAGAAGTTGTTGGCCTGCAGCGAGTTGGAGCGGCAACAGGGCCTTCTGCTCGCCTCTCAGACCAACAGCATTCCAGACCGCCTGGTGAATCTTGTGCAGACCCATATCCGCCCAATGGTGCGAGGCAAAGCACGTGCTGCGGTGGAGTTTGGAGCCAAAATCAGTGTTTCGGTTCAAAACGGCTTTCCGTTCTTGCACCGCATAAGCTGGAACCCCTACAACGAAGGAGAAGACCTTATCGCTCAGGCGGAAAAATACAAGCTGGATACAGGATCTTACCCAGAGCGAATCTGCGCCGACCGGATTTATATCACGGCCAAGAATAGGCATTTCTGCACGAGGAACGGTATTCGCCTCTCCGGCAAGCGATTGGGTCGCCCGCCCAAGGATCCTGATGTCACCACTGCACACAAGCACCAGCTCCGATCTGATCAAGCTCGACGCAATGAAGTGGAAGGCGTCTTTGGCTCTGGAAAGCGCAAGTATTCCCTGGATCTGATCATGGCTCGTCTACCAGCTGGTGCCGAATCCTCCATCTCGATGGCCTTTGTCGTGATGTGCGCGGAAAAGGTCTTGAGGCTGCTGCGCCTCTTTTTTGTCCTTCTTTTTGGGTGGATCTACAGCTTTTTTATGGCCTGGTCAGCGATCAGAGCGCCTGAGGGCATCTGCAAGCCATGCTTTTGAGATCTGGCTGACTTGATGTCACCGCGCTTGCCAGCCTGATTAACGCGAAGCAAACGGACGAATCCGGCGCCGATGGGCCGAGAATCTTTTTCAGGAGTCCCTCGATGGCCAGGCTTGTCGCGCGATCAGGACTCAGACCGCGAATCCAGGGTCGATCACGGCCATCGCTGCTGAGGCCCGCTCGCAGAGCGCCGCATGGCTGGGGCCATGGCTGGCGATCAGGCAGCCAGCCTGGCGCACGTCGCCATCGTTGTAGGAGAGGGGACGGCCATCGGCATGGGTGAAGGCCCCACCCGCGGCCATCAGCACCGCTTCAGGAGCCGCCATGTCCCAGTCCTTGGGGGCACTCTTGCCAGACAGTGAGATGTAGAGATCGGTTTCGCCGCGCAGAATCGTGGCGACCTTGCCGCCGACGCTGCCGATTGCCTTGGTGTCGCCCAGGGCCAGGGCCTCCAGAAGATGCTCCAGTCGCTGGTCTCGGTGATTGCGGCTGGCCACCAACACCAGGTCGCCGAGGTCGCAGCGGTTGCTGAGGGCTGCTGGAAACTGCTCGCTGGCCCGGTTCTCACGCCAGGCTCGTCCCCCGCCATCGGCCCCGACCCAGCCGAACCAGAGCTCCTCCATCTCCGGGAGCAGCACCACCCCCAGCACGGGGCGATGGTCTTTCACCAGGGCCAGATGCACGGCGTACTCACCGGTGCCCTGGAGGAAGTCCTTGGTGCCATCCAGTGGGTCAAGGATCCAGAGCCACTCGGCGGCCAGGGACTCGCCGTCCCGCAGCTGCTCGCGAGCGGTCTCTTCGCTCAACAGGGTCCAGCCGGCCTTGGGGTAGGCGGCGGCAAGACCGTCGAGCAACCAGCTATTCACAGCCAGATCAGCTGCAGAGACAGGCCCTTCGCCGCCTTCGTCCACACTCAGGGCTCTGGGGAAGCCGTAGGGGGGCTGCTCGCCCCGGGCATAGGCCCGCAGAATGTCTGCCGCACCCCAGCTCAGCCGACGCAACTCCTGGAACAGCTGCTCGGGTTCAACGCCGGATGGCAGGGGTAGGGAAGCCGGCATCATGGACAGACGGAAAGGGGCACCGGGACGACCGAGCGCCCCGCGAGGTGCATTGTGCAGGAACCTGAACCCGCTGCCGGCGTGCTCTATCTGGTGGGAACTCCCATCGGAAATCTCGGTGATCTTTCCCCCCGGGCCCGCCAGGTGCTCTCGGGCGTCGACCGTATCGCCTGCGAGGACACGCGCCGCAGCGGCCTGCTGCTGCAGACCCTGGGCCAGAAGAAACGCCTGGTGAGCTTTCACCAGCACAACCAGGCGACACGGATTCCCGAACTGGTGGCGGCATTGCAGGCCGGCGAACGACTGGCTGTGGTCAGCGACGCCGGTCTGCCGGGCATTTCCGATCCTGGTGAAGAACTGGTGGCGGCAGCGCGGCAGGCGGGGCTGGAGGTGATCTGCGTGCCAGGTCCGAGCGCGGTGACCACGGCCCTGGTGAGCAGCGGCCTTCCCAGCGGCCGCTTCTGCTTCGAAGGGTTTCTGCCCACTCGGCCCAGCCAGCGGCGGGCCCGTCTGGAGCAGCTGAAGAAAGAGGAACGGACCCTGGTGTTCTACGAGGCTCCCCACCGGCTGGTGGATCTGCTGGAGGATCTGCTCGCCGTCTGCGGCGATCGAGCTCTGCGGGTGGCCAGGGAGCTGACCAAGCGGCATGAGCAACAGGTGGGCCCCACGGTGAGCGCCGCCCTCGCCCACTTCCGCCAGGTGCCCCCCCAGGGGGAGTGCACCCTGGTGCTGGGCGGAGCCGTCCCAGCGCAGCCACGCCTCTGGAGCGAAGTGGAGTTGAGGAGCCAGCTACAGGAGCTGGTGGCCGATGGGCGCAGCAGCAAGGAGGCCGCTCGTGAGGTGGCTGAGCGCAGCGGCCACAACCGCCGCGATCTCTATGCCTTGCTGCACCGCCGCGAACCGGAGCTGGACGCCCCGCATGATTCAGACTGCCCCTCACCACCTGGCGGGTCCTGATCCCGATGCTGCTGCGCCTGCGCCTGCTGTGCTCCACGGTGATCGGCAGCGGCCTGTTGCTGTTGGTGCTCTGCCTGGGGGCCCAGAACCTAGAGGATCGACCCAGCCTGCAGCTGGGCTTTGGTCGCACGGCACCGCTGCCGAGCGGTTTTCTGGTGGGCATGGCTCTGGTGCTGGGCATGGTCAGTGGCGGCACCAGCGCGGCGATCCTGCTCCCCCGCCGCCCTTGAGGCTTCCCAGAGGGGCAGCGTGATCTCAGCCGGCGCGGCCGGGACCCGCTTCGTGAAGAAGCTCCGTTTTTCCTGCCTTGGGCCAGTCCATCAGGTGCACTCTGGAGAGGTGGTTGGTTCCGCTTCTTCCCATGCAGACCCTCCTGCGCGTGGTTCCCTCAGCGACGATCCAGGCGCACGTCGGGCAAGATCCCGGTCTTTCGGCCCTGCTCGAGTCTCTGGAGCCAAGCACAGAAGACTTCGAACCCGATCTGGATCTGGACTGGGATCTGGATCTGGATCTGGATCTGGATCTGGATCTGGATCTGGATCTGGACTGGGAGGAGTCGCCACCGCCTCGCAATCCTTTCCTTGTGGCCCTGGAGGTGCGGGCAGCCATGCTGCGGGAAGCTCTGCTTCAGCAGGCTTGCCTGCCTCGGGGCCAGGTCACGTCGCCAGAGATTGTTTCCATGGACGATGTTCGCGAGGAACTGAGCAGCATCGGAGTGCTTCTCGCGCATTTCCAGACCATGGATCCGGCCTGATTGCGCGGATCAGACCGCACGGACCTGACAGGGTTCCGGTTGCTGGGCTGGCTTATGGGTTGATTGCGCCAGAGACCCTTGCTGGAGTCGCCTGCGAGCTTTGATGGCTTGTCGTCTTGGCAACACTGCCTTCACCAAGTCTGCGGCATCCTCCGATTGAACGGATCCAGGATCGCCAGAGACCCAGACCCATGACCAGTAATCGGGCAGACCATCCACCCTCCCCTTCACGACATGCCAGCGTTGCCAACCCTGGCCGGGTCCTCTGGCCCCTGGCCCTGGAAGATCTGATCAGTGCCCAGGCTCGGCGCGCCCATGATCCCAGCGAAGGCGGGCTCTCCCTTCAGGAGCCTGGCAGGGCATAGAGGGCACCTTCGACCACCAGACGCGTGATGCCCTGCTTCAACAGGTAGGGAGCCGTGAGCTGAAACACCGCCACATCCGGTACTTTGATCACCCGTTGAGTGCGGCCGCACTGGCGTTTTGCGTGGCGTGGATTGGCGAACACGTGCAGGGCCTGGCGATCCTGCTCCTCGTCAGCGAGGGGTTGCAGATCGCTGAACTCCCGCAGCGGTCGGGCCTGTAGCTCCACCGTCTTGTCAACCAGCATGTAGACGCTGCTGGGCAACGTCGCTTCTTCCAGTGGCTGGGCTTCGATCGACGGGCGTGTGTCATCGACGACGGTGGTCGTCAGTGGAATCACCAGGAACACATCGGCGTCGTCGTCCTCCCCACCATCCATGCTGTCCTCGTCATCGCTGGTATCCCCGTCGTCCCCGAAGTCATCGGCATCGTCGATGGCAAGGCCGGTGGCGGCTTCGTCGTCCTCGCTGCTCTCGCCGCCATCGTCGCTCTCGCTTTCGATGGTGCTGTTGGCTTCCTGGGGCGCCACGGGCACTGCAGCGTCGAGGACCTGTGCGCTGGGGATGGGGAGGTCTGGTCCAGGCTCCTCTGGGATCAACGTCGGCACCGCGACATCCGCAGTGGCCTCCGCGGCGACCGCACTGCCGCGGCGACCTCGCCTCTGCTTGAGCCCCTCGTATTCGGCTGGATCGAGAGACGCCTTCACCACCCGGCTCACGGTGATGGCACTGCAGCCATAGATCCCCGCCAGCTCCTGGCTGGTGTCTCCGTTACGAAAACGGGCCACCAGCTCTGTTTTCTGCGCTTCGCTGAGCCGGGTCGCCGCCATGGCGCGAAAATCGCAGGGTTGACCAATCTACGTCCCACCAGCACGGGCACCTGCCCACAAGGCATCATTGGAAGACCTGGCCCAGGCCAGTGAGCTCCCTTAGCTCAGCCGGATAGAGCAGCTGCCTTCTAAGCAGCCGGTCGATGGTTCGAATCCATCAGGGGGCGTTGGGGCGAGACTCCTGTCACCTGCTTCTTGAGCCTGGGTCGAGAAGCGGTTGCCGAGGCCAGCCCCGTGCCCTGACAAGAGTTCAGTCACGCTCCAGAGCTGTGCTGAGCCACTCCAGGCGACGGGCGTTGACCCCGAGATCGGAATCCCCGAGCCGCGATACGGAGCGGGCCTGCACCTGCTGGTGGACAGGATCCGCCAGGAGCTCGAGATCGTCCACGAAGCCGAATAGGCTGCTGGTGGCGGTGGCATGCAGGTAGTTGGACTGACGCTCCACGATGCGGATCGCTTCGGTGGCCTCAAGCCGGGATGCCAGGAACTCCACGGCAGCATCGGGATCGGCAACCGACCAGTTCTGACGCGCGCAGTGCGCTGAGCTGGCACAGGGTGACAGCGAGCCTCCGTGGATGCCGAGATCAGCCGGCAACGGTCCTTCCAGGTGAAACATCGAGGCCAGGGCCGCGGACGGTGCGCCCCAGCCCACCAGGAGCACAATCAACAGGGGCAGAAGCAGGCGCAGAAGCATGGTCAGGAGCGGCGGCGCGATGGGAATTCTGCCCATACTTGCGGCAGCAACGCGCGACACCCCATGGCCCTCGGAGATGAGACCTGCGTTCCCTGCCGGGACGGGGCGCCCACCCTCACCCCAGAGGAATGCGACGCCGTGCTGCAGGAACTGCCGGGCTGGGAGGTGGTGGACGCCCACCACCTGCGCAAGGCCTGGACCTTCCCGGACTTTGTCTCCGCCCTGGCGTGGGTGAATCAGGCTGGTGAGATCTGTGAACGCCAGGGCCATCACGCCGAGTTTCAGCTCGGTTGGGGCCATGTCGAGGCCGAGATCTTCACACATAAAGTGGATGGCCTCACCAGAGCTGATGCCGTTCTGGCGGCACATTTCGACGCGGCCAAAGAGGCTGCCGACGCCAGCATGCCGCAGGCATAGATCTGCAGCTGAAGGATCGCTACTTCGAGTATCCCGTCAACACGCTCCTGGCTGGACCCAGACCTTTTAGTGGTTCGTTTTGCTCTGATGATGTCATCTCGTTTGATTGGAACGGCTTGATTTCGATCAGCCTCTTTGGGGCTGTCTTGCCAGCGGCTCAACTCAGGACTGACGCACCAGAAGATGACGGCGGAAGCCATCGAGCATCCGCAGCCGTGCCGGAGAGGAGGTGCAGCGCCGCGACGTGAGCAGATCCGAGGTGGTGGCAGCGATTTCGGCCACGGGCATGCAGCGCGACAGCTCCCGTTCAAGACGCTCGAACACCCCGTTGGTCTCGGCCTCATTGCCCTGGTCTGCCGCCTGGAGGGTGGACCCGTGGGCGGGCGTGGCGGCGTTGCTGGCCATCAGCCCGTCCAGGGTGGATAGCAGGACGGTCCGCCGCCAGGTGAGGTAAGACGTCATCAGCTGTGGATCGATTCAGCGCAACACCAGTGTGATCACCTCGCCGGAAGCTGCGCCAATCTGACGTGATCTTTCTTGATGCCCAGTGCTGATCACGATGGCATCGTGATCAGGTTTTCAACACGTCAAATCGGCATGAACATGCCCTCTCGCGTGTGTCTTTAAGCACATCTCTGTCCGATGATGGCTAATCCGCTGGTTCACGCATGAGCCCCGTGAGGTCGCTGCCACGGGCTCGGCCGCTTCCCCTGGTGCTGTGGAGCGCGGTCGTACGGCTGTCTGGCGATGCGTCTGGGGTGGTCCCGGCGGGTTCAACGGGATCGCGACCGGATGCCTTGGTCAGCGGACACCCATCCAATGCCGCTCTGGCTGATCAGCGAACCAGCACCGGTCACGCCTCTGCCAGGCAGCGACCAAGCCTCTGCCAGGCATCACTCAATCCGACGACGAGGGCGTTGCGGTGAGCCGCTCGTAGAGCCACCAGCCCAATCCTCCCCACACCACTGTCCAGCCCACGAAGGTGGCGAGGGTGCCCAGCTGACCGGTCTCGAGCGAGTAGACACCGACGTGGAGCAGTGCGGCGTCGATCAGGGAGCCGCCGATGCCCCAGCCCAGCACCCAGGTGAACAGAAAGCCGATGGCGGCGAGGTTGCCGGTCATGCCTTGCCCAGTTCCAGAGATGGAAGAGGGACAATCTGCCGTGGTCTTGTCCGCGGTGTTGGATGTCTTGGCCTGGAGGTGCGACCTGCCTCGGGCTCACAGGAGCCCTCAGGGCAGCACTTCAAGTTCGCTCACCCCGTGCTGCTGCAGCAACGCCGTCAGCGTCAGCAGATCATCTGCATGGATCATGCCGATGCAGCCATCGGTGCCGCTCTCGCTGCCATGCCCCGCGCTTGGATCGAGATGGATGCCGAGGGCACGGCGATCGGTGGGGAACTGCGGCTCCAGGCCGATCCAGCTGATGCGGCCCAGCTCAACCGGCAGATCATCGGACCCTGCCAGGGAGACGATCTCGGAGACGCGGTAGTGCCCGGGGGGCAGGGGTGAGCGGCTGCCGAGGCGATGGCGATCTGCCTGCTGCCGATCCGCCCGTCCCGCAAGGGCCGCATAGGACCGCAGGGGTTCTCCCGGCAGCTCCAGCTGCAGTGCCCAGACAGGATCGCCACTGCCCGGCAGGACGCGATCCGTGCGCCGCAGCCGCATCAGGCCTGCCGCCTCCGCCGCTGGGGCCAGGGCTGCCAGGCCCAGACAGGCCAGCCCAAGGGCCACCCGAACCGCGGTGATGCCAGGAAGTAACGGGCGCGTCGTCGACACCATGACGGCCAGGGAAGGGGAGCCGGTCGTAGCGCCGCCCTGACGGCCCCACCAGGGGGTGTGGGGTCAGCACGGGAACTGCCCGTGCGCTGGTCATCGCCTTGGATGGAGGTCATCGTGTGGCTACCGATCAGCAGCAACCTGCCTGTTCCAGCGTGAGCCTCCTTCTCAACATCCTCTGGTTTGTCCTCGGCGGCTTTGTGATGGGGGTGGGATGGTGGCTGGCAGGCCTCGTCGCCGCCCTCACGATCGTGGGGATTCCCTGGGCGCGCGCCTGCTTCGTGATCGGCAACTTCGCGTTCTGGCCGTTCGGCTATGAGGCCGTCAGTCGTCGGGAGCTCACCGGCCAGGGCGACTTCGGAACGGGGCCGCTGGGGTTGGTGGGGAACCTGATCTGGTTCCTGCTGGCCGGCTGGTGGCTGGCGATCGGCCACCTCAGCTCCGCCTTGGCCTGCTTTGTGACCATCGTGGGAATTCCCTTCGGCATCCAGCACATCAAGCTGGCTTTGATCGCCCTGGCACCGATCGGGATGAAGGTGGTGCCGGTCACAACCCCAGCAGGGGCCGGGCGTTATCCGTGAGTTGCCAGGCCACAGATGGTCAACGAAGTCAGGCTTGAGGGCACCCAGAGAGGCCCCATAAAAATTCTCCAATGAATTGGAGAGAGAGCCGAGTACGAAAAATTGAATTAAAATATAAAGTTGAAACCAAATTCAACCAAATATCTTGTTGAAACAAGCCCAAACAAAAACAGTGATTAATGGAGCCAAGCGGATTCGAACCGCTGACCCCCTGCATGCCATGCAGGTGCTCTACCAGCTGAGCTATGGCCCCATGCTTGCAAGAAACGAACGAAGTTCTGGTGACTTCGCTTGGCCCGGAGAGCCCCGTCGCTCGCCAGGAGACTTTACACCGCGGCCTGTCCTGGCTTGATGGGTTCCGTCGAGCTGTTGTGCAGACTCAAAGCTGGCGCCACACGGCCACGAGGCGACCCTGGATCAGCACCTGGTCGGCGGGCAGCACGATCGGTTCGTAGGCGGGATTGGCGGCCTCCAAGCGGATCTGGGTTCCATCGGGATGGAAGTGCTTGAGTGTGGTCCCGCTGCCGGGCACCTGGGCGCTGACGATGGTGCCGGGCCGAATTCGGCTGGCATCGCTGACCGGTTCCATCAGCACCATGTCACCGTCAGCGATGTGGGCGCCCACCATCGAGTCTCCATTCACGGTGAGGGCAAACAGGCCACGACTTTCCAGCAGCGGCGCGATGTCGAGCCGGTCCTGGACATCGTCGAAGGTTTCCACCAGGCCTCCGGCCGCTACAGCACCAAGCACCGGAATTCCCTCGGAGCGCTCGCCCAGCAGCTGCAGAGTGCGGGCCTGGCCCTCCTGCCAGGTGATCCAGCCCTTCTGCTGCAGATGCCTCAGCCGGCTCTGGATCGGGGCCGGCGAACGCAGGCCCATCGCCTGCATCATCTGCCGGATCGAAGGACTGTGGCGATGGGCGGCGATATACCCCTCCAGCCAGTCGTACAACTCGCGCTGGGCCGATGTGAGCGTTTCCAGGGTGGAAGCGGCAGGAGGAGGGAGTACCGGCACAGATCATCGAGCACCTGATACATCTGTATCGCTCTGGGGCCACTTTTGTCCAGAGATCGGCCGGCCGGATTGGAACCCGGAGCCACTCAGAACGCCCCCAGCACCGCCGCCAGCAGGGCCTGCTGCACATGCAAGCGGTTCTCCGCCTGATCAAACACCCGGCTGGCGTCACCCTCAATCACGCCGGCACTGATCTCTTCGCCGCGGTGGGCCGGCAGGCAATGCAGCACGATCGCCCGACTGTCCGCTTCGGAAAGGAGCGCTTCATCCAGACACCAGCCCGCAAAGGCCCGCTCGCGTTCCGTCTGCTCCTGCTCCTGGCCCATTGAGGCCCACACATCGGTATAGAGCGCCTGGGCGCCGCGCACGGTTGCCACCGGATCGTGCAGCACCTCCAGGCGGCAGCGATCTCCGGCCAGGCTTCGGGCCTGCTCCACCACGGCCGGATCGGGCAGAAACCCCTCCGGACAGCCCACCCGCACGTTCACCCCCAGCAAGGCGCCGGCGATCAGGAGGGAATGGGCCACGTTGTTGCCGTCGCCGACGTAGGCCAGGGTCAGGCCCTCGATCTCCCCGAAGGAGTCCTGCAGGGTGAGGTAATCGGCCAGGGCCTGGCAGGGATGTTCCAGGTCGGTGAGGGCATTGATCACCGGGATGGAGGCCCAGTGCGCGTACTCGGCCAGCTCCTGCTGGGCGAAGGTGCGGATCGCCAGGGCATCCACGTAACGGCTCAGCACCCGGGCCGTATCCGCCACCGGCTCTCCGCGCCCCACCTGGGTGACCGAGGGGTGGAGATCGACCGTCTGCCCCCCAAGGCGCGCCATCGCCACCGTGAAGCTCACCCGGGTGCGGGTTGAGGCCTTGGTGAAGATCAGGCCCAGCGTCTTGCCGCCCAGGTCGATGCGGCGTTGTCCACTCTTGAGTTCGGCGGCCAGCTGCAGCAGGGCCAGGGTCTGATCGCCGCTCAGATCAGCGGAGGAGAGGAGATCCGATCCGCGCAGGCCGCTCAGCAGCGAGGCGAGGCTGGAGAGCTGGGAGGTCATCGCCCCATCTCAAAGAACCCTTATCCGGGATTGGGGGCCCCGCCGTCAAGGGCGGAGACCCGGAAGCATCCGGGGCGGGACGCTTCCCTGTCTGGGACTCAGGCTGGGCTGAGCTGATCTGCACAGCTGACAGCCTCTTCCCCCTGGGGCATGGTGCTGGAAGCGAGCAGATCCTTGAGATCGTCGCCTTCGATCACCTCCTTCTCGAGGATCTTCTCGGAGATCGAATCGAGCAACCCACGGTTGTGGTTCAGGATCGACAGGGCCCGTTCATGGGCCCGATCCACCAGGGTGCGCACCTCCTTATCGATCGCCTGGGCGGTGGCGTCACTGACGACACGGCGGGGGTTGCTGGGCCCACCGAGGAAGCGGCTGCCGCCCTGCTTGTCGTAGGCGAGGGGCCCGAGGGTCTCGCTCATACCGTAGGTGCCCACCATCTGCTCGGCGATGTCGGTGGCGCGCTGCAGATCATTGGCGGCGCCGGTGGTCACGGCACCGAAGACGATCTCTTCAGCGCTGCGGCCCCCGAGCAATGTGGCGATCTGCCCCTCGAGATCGCCCTTGGAGTTGAGAAAGCGTTCCTCCGTCGGCAGCTGCAACGTGTACCCCAGGGCTGCCATGCCGCGCGGCACGATCGAGATCTTCGCCACCTTGCTGCCGCCTGGCATCAGGTGACCCACGATGGCGTGGCCCACTTCGTGATAAGCCACCACTTTCTTCTCATCGGGCTGGAGCACTCGGCTCTTCTTCTCCAGGCCGGCCACCACCCGTTCGATCGCTTCGTTGAGGTCGCCCTGCTCCACACTGGTGCGGTAGGCGCGGGCCGCCAGCAGGGCGGCCTCGTTGACCAGATTGGCCAGATCGGCGCCGGCGAAGCCACTGGTGGCCTGGGCGATCTTGTCGAGATCAACGCTGCCCGACAACTTCACCTTCTTGGCATAGATGTCGAGAATCATCTTGCGGCCTGAGAGATCAGGCCGATCCACCAGGACCTGGCGATCGAATCGGCCGGGCCTCAGCAGGGCGGCATCGAGCGTTTCGGGCTGGTTGGTGGCCGCCAGCACGATCACCGGCTTGTCCTGAGCGGCGAAGCCGTCCATCTCGGTGAGCAGCTGGTTGAGGGTCTGCTCCCGTTCATCATTGCCGCCGACCACACCCATCGACCCGGAGCGGCTCTTGCCGATGGCATCGAGTTCGTCGATGAAGATGATGCAGGGCGCTTTCTTCTTGGCTTCCTCGAACAGGTCCCGCACCCTGGCGGCACCGGCACCGACGAACAGCTCGACGAACTCGGAGCCCGAGATGATGAAGAAGGGCACACCGGCCTCACCGGCCACTGCTTTGGACAACAGGGTCTTGCCGGTGCCGGGAGGACCCACCAGCAGCACGCCCTTGGGAATGCGGGCGCCGATGGCGGCGTAGCGCTCCGGGGTCTTGAGAAAATCGACGATCTCGGTGAGCTCCTGCTTGGCCTCATCGACGCCAGCCACATCGGCGAAGGTGACGCGCGATTCCTCATCGGGCACGTAGACCTTGGCCTTGCTCTTGGTGAAGCTGAGGGCTCCCTGGGCGCCGCCGCCCATGCCACTTCTCCTGGCGAAGAACTGAAGCACCAGAATGAAGATCAGCGGAGGCACCACCCAGCTCAGCAGCGTGGTGAAAAAGTTTGGTTTTTTAGGAGGAGCAGCGGCGAATTCAACCCCATGCTGCTCCAGGCGCTGGGGTAACTCCATGTCGAAGATCGGGGTCGTGGCCAGCACCGAGGGCGCGCCTTCTTCCTCAGGGCTCTTGAGTTCGTAGCGGATCTGGTCCTGGGTGATGTACGCACGTTTGACGTTGTCGTCGTTCACCTGATCGATGAACAGCGAATAGGGCACCCGCGGCACCTGCTGCATTCCCTGCGACGGCAGGAAGTTGCTGAACAGCAACAGCACACCGAAGCCGATCAACACCAGATTGATCACTCCGAAGCGCCGGTTCGGACCTTTGTCGTCCTGGCGGATGGCCATCGTCAGTCGTCCGTAGTCTGACCAAACTAAGGGTCCTTGCTGCAGGGGAGCCCCGAGGGCGGGGTGGGAGAACCGAACGGCGGCCCCACAATGCAGGCAACCGAGGCGGCTGCATGCATCTGCTGAGTCCAACTGATCTCAGTCCGGATCGACGGCGATCTCGCCGACATCGCTTTTACCGCAACCTGCTGCTGCTCGACCTGTTCATCCTGGGCTGCCTGAGCCTGCCGGCTCCGTTCAACCGGCTGGCCCATCTTGTTTACGGACTCCTGCTGCTGATTCTCAGCCTGCAGCTGCGCGAGACGCTGCGGCCCGGCGGCCGCCGCAGCAACGATCTGGCCTTCCGCCTGGTGGGGCTGGCCTGCTTGCTGTCGATGGTGTTCTGGTCGTTCACGCCGCTGGAGGTGCGCAACAGCGGCCTTCCCCTGCTGCTGCTGATCACCGGCTTCATCGCCTGGAGCCTGCAGCGGCTGATCCTGTTCCTGTCGGAGGAAAAGCTGATCAACCAGAAGGTGTTGATGGGGGCCGTGGCCGGCTACCTGCTGCTGGGCCTCACGGCCGGCATGGTGGTGACGGTGCTGGAGACCCTCCAGCCGGGCAGCTTCATCAGCGCCAGCGATCAAAAGCCACTCATCCTGCCAGGGCCGACCAGTTCATTGGAAGTGCCGTGGAACCTCGACTTTGTGCGTCTCACCTACTACGCCTTTGTCTGTATCAGCACCGTGGGTTTCGGCGACATCCTGCCCCAGACGCCAGCTGCGCAGATGTTCACGGTGCTGTTCACCGTGGTGGGGCCGCTGTACATCGCGGTTGTGATGGGGATCCTGATCAGCCGCCTCACGGTGCAGGAAAGCGAAGTCCAGAAGAGCCACCCGCCGCTGCGGGACGACCCCTGAGCACCTGGCACGCTGTGGGCTTAGGACTGAGACACCCATCGGACCTGATTCATGAGCCTTGATCAACTCGATGCCTTTCTCGCCCGCGCCGATGCCGACCTGCAGCAGCGGCTGAATCAGCCCCTGGAGTTGGCCGCTTTTCTGGCCCTGGCGGCGGAACAGGGCTACCAGCTCAGCGAGAGCGACGTGATCGCGGCCCAGCAGCGTCAGGAGAGTGAGCTCAGCGATGAGGAACTGCAGCACCGCACAGCCAGCGAGGCCTGCCGCCTGCGTCACTTCATTCCCAGCTGATCTGGTCCAGCACAGCCACTCCATCGACTGATCCGCCGCCGCGAGCCTGGTAGCCCCTTACCCTTCGGCCCCCGCTGAGCTCTCCTGCGGATCCTCGTTCTGAGGCTTGGTCTGGAGCACCAGCCTGGTCGGGAAGGGCATCGCGGCGCCCTGGCTGGCCACGACCCGGCCGATCCGCTGAAGGATCTCCTGCTGCAGCTCGTAATAGGCATCGGAGCTGCCGCCCCCGAAGCACTCCAGACGGAGATCGAGGCTGGATTCCCCGTATCCCACAAAATGCACCCGCCTGGGCAGGGATGGCTCCACCCCCGGGCATTGGGTCAGTTCCTCGCGCAAGGCGGAAAGGATCGGCTCCAGCAGGGGCTGATCGTCGTAGCGGATGCCGAACGTCACCAGCACCTGACGGTGATCGCGGCGCGCACCGTTGAGGATCGCCGAGCTGGCGAAGGTGGCATTGGGCAGATAGAGAGGCTGCTGATCCGGTGTGATCAATTGGGTGTAATACAGCCCGATCACCTTCACCGTCCCCTGCAGGGACTGGCTCGGCACCTGGATGAAGTCGCCGATCACAAAGGGGCGGTTCACATACAGCATCACCCCGCCCAGCAGGTTTTCCACCAGGGTGCGGGCGCCAAACCCGAGGGCGGCCGCACCGAAGCCACTGGCGGTGAGCAAGAGCGTGGGCGACACCCCCATCAGGCGCAGCACCTCGAGTGTCGCCAGCAGCAGCAACGTTCCCGTGATCAGCTTGTTGAGCAGGTCCTGAAGAAAGTTGCGGTCTGCCTGGCTGCGTTGCTGCAACCACTCCAGGTTTTCTCCGGCATGGGCCAGCAGGGCGCTTTTGCAGCGCAGCACTGTCCAGACCAGTCCGAGGATCAGCACCACCTGCCGCACCTCGCTGCCGTTGCGGCTCAGATCCCAGCCCAGGCGCTCGAACCCCCACCAGATCAGGGTGCCCAGCCCGATCGTGAGGCTGACACTGAGGCGCGCCCGCAGCAGCAGGCGCCGCGCCAGACCGCTCGGCCGTGCCAGCCGGGCCAGTTGGTCCATCCCGATCCAGACGACCACGGCCAGCAGCAGGCCGCTCAACAGAAGACCAAGGTCAAAGGGCAGGATGATCACGAGGCAGGGGCCTCCAGGCGCCAGAGCAGGTCGCCATCCAACACGGATGGCGGTCTTGCAGTCCATGCGGCCACCTGGTCCATGGCCGTGAAGCCGAGATCATCCAGGGGTGTGAAGGCGGCCAGACCACCCATTGGTTTTGGTGCGATCACGGCCACGATCTCCTGCACGGCCCCGACCCGCAGGGCCGCCGCCGCCAGAGCAGGGCCGCATTCCCACAGCACCTGGTTGCAGCCGCGCCGGGCCAGGGCCTCGAGCAGCTCCGTGGGTTCGCAACGGCTCAGCACCAGCCGTTCCACACCGCGTCGATCCAGCTGGAAGCGCCGCCGCGGCTGGGCTTCGTACCCGTGGGCCACCAGGGTTGCGGCGTCAGCCTGGTCCCAGAGACGGGCCTGCTCCGGCAGGGCCAGGCTGCGGCTCAGCACCACCCGCAGCGGCTCCGGCGAGCGTCGCCCCCGGCTGGTGAGCAGCGGGTCATCGGCTCGGACCGTGCCGCCGCCGACGATCACCGCATCGCAGCTGGCCCGTAAGTGGTGCACCCAGTCCCGTGACGCACTGCCGCTGATCCACTGGCTGGCGCCATTCGGGAGCGCCGTGCGGCCATCCACGCCCATGGCCCACTTGAGGATGGCCAGGGGGCGACCGGTCTGGACCCGATGCAGAAAGGCGCGGTTGAGGCGTAGGGCTGCAGCTTCCGCCACGCCCACGATCACCTCCAGGCCCGCCGAGCGCAGCTGGGCAATGCCACGGCCGGCCACCCGGGGATCGGGATCGGCCATGGCCACCACCACCCGCGCCAGGCCCGCGCGGATCACCGCCTGGCTGCAGGGGGGCGTGCGGCCCTGATGGCAGCACGGCTCCAGGGTCACGATCAGGGTGCCGCCGCGGGCCCGCTCACCGGCCTGCACCAGCGCGCCCACTTCGGCATGGGGTTCGCCGGCCGCGGCATGGAAGCCTTCGCCCACGAGCTGGCCGCTTCGATCCAGTACCAGGGCCCCCACCATCGGATTGGGACTGGTCCGGCCGGCTCCGAGGGCGGCGAGCTGCAGGGCCCGTTCCATCCAGCCGTGCCACTGGCTGGAGGACGAGCAGTAACCGATGCCCGCCCGTGGGCTCGGCAGAGGCGAGGTCGGCAGGCTCACACTGGCTCCGCGGCGTCGTTGAGGCTGCGCCACTCCGCCACCACGTAAGGGGGCACCGGCAGGTCGGTGAACACTCCCCTCAGCTGCAGCCGCAGCGGCCGGTTCTGCTGCAGATCGGCCAGCAAGGGCGCCAGATCAAACTCAGCGGCCGCGGCCCGACCATCGCCGGCCAGGGCGGTGCTGGCCAGGGTCACATCGGCCAGTTGCCAGCTGAGGCGGCCGCTGACCACCTGCAGGTTGGTGGGGTGGTCGAGCCTCACCTTGCCGGGGTAGCCCACCAGGCGCAGGATCAAGGGGCCGCCGACCGGACCCTGGCGGTAGGCCACCACCTGCCAGCTCTGACCGTCGAGGTCCCGCAGGCTCTCGAGGCTGCGGACTACCGGGATGCTGTTCTGATCCGGATGGGCATGCAGCTGGGCCATCGCCAGCGCTGGCCAGCCCAGCCAGCAGAGCAGACCCAGGATCAGGGCCAGGCCAGGCTGGAGTGGGTGGGCCCAGCGCCGCTTCAGGGGAGGCACGTTCAAGCTGGCTGCTCCCTGTGCAACGGCCAGGGGGCCGGCTGTTCCGCGCCGGGAATCGCCTGCCAGTCCGTATGGGTGGCCCACAGGGCCCAGATCGCCATGGCCCGCAGGTAGTGGCAGGCGCGGAAGGTGTTCACCGCCGTGATCGCCTCGGGGGTGCGGAACTGCAGGCCGCCCCCATAGACCTGCTGCACCACGGCGCCGGTGATCGCGAAGGCGGTGCTGCTGTCGCCCATCAGCCGGTAGTAGGCGGCCAGGCCGAAGTTGATGCCAGTCCACACCTCCAGCGGGTGGGTGCCGTTGGGATCGAGGGGCGTGCCGTCGCGACGCAGGCCATTGGCCACACCGAGGCTGCCACCCCTGAACCCCTCGAAACAGGCTTCCTTGACGGCGTTGAGGGCGGAATGGGCCCGATCGTCGGCCACCACGGCGGGCAGACCGAGCAGGCGGGCGTAGAAATCGCCGCAGAGCTGGTCGGCCATCACCACGGGGGTGCCGCTACAGGCATCTATGGCGTAGTACTCGCCGTTCCAGAGCAACCGGTCGAAATTGGCGCGTGACTGCTCCAGCCAGCCGCTGAACTGCCGTTGCTCCTCTGAGGTATCAAGGCCCAGCTCCAGCTGGAGGCGCTGGCCCATCGCCAGGGCCGCCTCCAGGGCCGCGATCCAGAGCGCACCGCAATAGGCGCTCACGCCCTGCAGCGGCCAGTCGTCGAAGGTCTGGTCCGGGGCGCCGCCGTTGTCGGGCAGGCCGTCGTCGTTGGCGTCAAAGGTCTTGAGGTAGCGCAGCGCGTCCACGGCGGCCGGCCAGCACTCCGCCAGGAAGCGCAGGTCTTCTCCGGTCGGTGCGAGCCGGAACGTGCGCCAGACCTGCAGCACGAAGTCGCTGGCCAGATCCTTCCAGAGATTGCAGTCTTGATAAGCGGTGTAGTTGGTGGCATCCCAGGGCCGCTCGTTGGGGGCCCCGAGGTCGTGGGGTGTGGCACCAGCCACCTTGCGGGCGGCCTCGACGCGGCCCCGCCCCTGGGTGAAATACCAGCCGATCGGCCGCGGTGTGGGGTCGGCGGCGGGGATGGCGCGGGCGAAGCTGCGCAGCACGCTCTTGTCCAGCTCCGGCCAGAGCTGCAGCAGAGCGAAGGAGCCGTAGAGCCGCACATCAAGGCTCTCGTACCAGGCGTAGTCGAGGCACTCCAGCACCCCGAAGCGGCCCACCGGATCGGCGGGACTGGCAGCGGTCCAGAGGCTGCCGCCGCTGGCCAGGTCATAGAGCTCGTTGAACAGGGCCATGCGCAGCGGCTCCGGCAGGTCGGTGCGCTCCAGCACGGGCTGCTGCCAGGCGTCGATCCGCTCCAGCCAGCCGCGCCAGTCCCGCAGGGCTTCGGCGGCGATGGCGGCGGCATTGTCTCCCACCGCACCGAAGACATCGGTGTAGCGACGCAGGGCGGTCGTGCCGCTGGCGAAGGCCGTGACCGGCAGGTCCCAGCTGATCACCACTGGGATCTCGACCGTGGCGCCGGGCTCCAGGCGCAGCTGCACCGCCAGGGCGGCACTGGCGGGATCGTTCTCCGCACTGCGGCGATCGTTGTCGCCATCGGGGATGGAGCCGTCGCGGGCGAAGGGTTCCCAGAGTTCGGCGCCACTGCCAGCCGGGTTCCAGCGGCTGCAGCGCTGAATGCGGGCCCCCGGCACGCCGGCTGCCTCCAGGGCTGCGGCATCGGGCACCGCCAGGCACCACTGCCCTTCCCCTTCGGCGATCGGCTCGCTGCGCTCGCCCTCCAGCAGGATCCCCTGCAGGCCCGGCTGATCGATCCAGCGGTTACGCTGGCCGCGGCTGTGGCCGATGGCGGGCACGTAGTTGTGCTCGGGGCTGCCGTCGTCGCGGAAGTGCACCGAGGCGGAGGGATCGGTATTGCGGAACCAGCCCACGGTGTTGCGCCAGCTCAGCAGCAACGACAGGTCCAGGGGGCGGTCGCTGGGGTTGTGCAGCGTCCACACGAACACCGCCACCGGATAGCTGCTGCGCTGGTAGTCGCCCGGCAGGATCGGACTGAAGGCCTCGCAGCTGAGCTCGGCGGCGAACACACCGCTGTAGTGGGTGGCGCTGAGGGGATAGCGGGCGGCGTAGGTGCCGGTGGTGGTCTCGGCGGTGCTGGCGGGGTACCAGCTCCAGCTGGTCAGGGGCTCGCCCGCCTCGGGCCGGGAGGCGTCCAGCGGCGGCTTCACGGCCAGGGCATGGGCGCGGCTGCTGCTGCCATCGCTCTCGAACAGGGCGAACTGGCAGTCCGGCAGGGTGCCGAACCAGTGCTCGCCGCCGTCCAGGTGCCAGAGGTTGACGCTGCCATCGGGGCCTCGGCCGATGCAGCCGGCGCCGAAGCCCCCCAGGGGCATGCCGTGGTTGGGGCCGTCGTCGAGGTTGCTGGCGTAGCGCACGGTGTAGGGCGCGTCCCAACCCAGACCAAAGGGTCGCGACCAGCTGGCCACCGGAGGCTTCCAGGCCGTGCCGGCGCTGCGGCGGGACCCTTCAACCGGACGGGATCCGGCGTCCCGCAGCAGCGATGTCAGGGCGGACAGGCCAAAACGCGCCATGCAGGTTCTATGGATGCCCCCAGCTTGTCAGAGCTGGGTTGTCCCGTTCGATCACGGCTGCCACTCCTGGGGCTTCGGCGCCGGGAAGCCCCCATTCACCTCCTGATCCACCAGGGCATCGAGGGTGACGGCGGAGCGCACCAGGGCCTGATAACGCAGCACCACCCGGCGGTTGCGCTCGATCCAGGTGCCGGCATCGCCATCGGGCAGGCCGGCACCGTCGCCGGAAAGCAGCTCCAGGTCGCCCTGCTGGGCCAGCAGGGCGAGCACCAGATCGTGGATGCGCTGGCGGCGGTCATGCATGGCGGAGTGGCCGACGGACTCCCGAGGGAACGGAGTTGAGCATCATGGCCAGCACTGGCCGTGGCAAGCCCTGAGCGAACAATCCTGGCTGGATGTGGTGGGCACCGGTGCCGGCGGCATGGCCAGCCTGCCGGCGGCGGCACAGCAGTTGGTGCGCAAGGCTGCGCTGGTGGCCGCCCCGGCTCGCCTGCTCGACGAGCTGGAGCTCTGGTCGAAGATCCAGGGCCCGCAGACCACTGAGACCCTGACGGAGGCTGCAGGACTGTTCTCCGCCAAGTCAGCCATCACGGGTTCAGGCGCTTCGGACGCATCCGGACCAGGTTCTGGGCCTCTCCTGATCGCCAGCGACAGACCCGCCGAACTGATCCCCCGGCTGCAAGAGGCCTTGGCCCAGAACTGCCGCGTGGTGCTCCTGGCCAGCGGCGATCCGCTCTGGTTCGGCATCGGCCGGATCCTGCTGCAGCACTTCAGCCCGGAGCAGTTGCGCTTCCATCCCGCCCCCAGCTCCCTGCAGCTGGCCTTCGCCCGCCTCGGCCGCCCCTGGCAGGACGCCAGCTGGATCAGCCTGCATGGCCGTGATCCGGCGCCGCTGGCGGCGGCGCTGCAGAAGCGTCCTGCCGCCCTGGCGGTGCTGACCGATCCGGGCCGCGGTGGAGCTGCTGAGGTGCGCAGCCTGCTGCGGGCCTCGGGCCTGGAGGCGGCCTACGGCCTGTGGGTCTGCGAGCGGCTCGGGCATCCAGCCGAGCGGGTGCAGCGGCTGGCGCCTGCCGCGGCCCTGCCGGAGGATCTCGATCCGCTGCACCTGGTGGTGCTGCTCGCGGAGGCGCCGCCGCCGCCGGATCCGCTGGCGTTGCCCCTGTTCGGGCTGGCCGATGGGCTCTGGCTGCAGCACGACGACCGGCCGGGTCTGATGACCAAACGGGAGGTGCGCATCCAGCTGCTGGCCGATCTGGAGTTGCCGACCAGCGGTGTGCTCTGGGACCTGGGGGCGGGGGTGGGCACGATCGGACTGGAGGCGCTGCGGCTGCGGCCGGCTCTGCAGCTCTGGGCCGTGGAGAGCCGCAGTGGATCCAGCGCCTTGATCGAAGCCAACGCGGCACGGCTGGGCGTCCGACCGGCCGCCATCCTCGAAGGCCGAGCGCCGGCGGTGCTGGAACAGCTGCCCGATCCCGATCGGGTGCTGATCGGCGGCGGCGGCCGAGATCGCGGTCCGATCCTCGAGGCTGTGATGGGGCGCCTGCGGCCCGGCGGCAGAGTGGTGCTTCCCCTGGCGACCCTGGAAGCCCTGGCGGACCTGCGGCCCCGGCTGGAGCAGGCCGGTTTCTGCCTCAGCGTCAGCCAGCATCAGGCCTGGCGCGGCGCTCCCCTGGCCGAGGGCACCCGCCTGGCGCCGCTCAATCCAGTGCTGGTGCTGACCGGAGTCAAGCCCGCCCTTCAGAGCAAACCGCGGTAACGAACGAAGAGCTGCACCATCGCCCAGGAGCCCAGCGTCACCTTGAGGGCGACCAGAATATTGAGCAGGGGAATCCAGCCACCGCTGGCGAGGCTGCCGAAAGCCCCCTGCGGCGGCGCCAGGCCATCCAGGGCGAGGAACGCCAACAGCACGAAGGCGATCACGGCGGCCTTTTCCCAGAGATCGGCCCGGTAGCGCTTGTAAAGACGGTCGAAGGCGGCGGCGGATCCACTGATCAGCAGCAATCCGATCGCGGTGCCACCGGCGACCCCGGCGGCGAAGCCTCCTCCTGGGGAAAGATGGCCCCGCAGGGCGAGTTCCACCCCGATCAGGGCTGAGATCGTCGCTCCCAGGCGGCAGAGCGTCACCGATGGGGGGTCGTCGAGGGAGCGGACCCGTGCTGCGGCGACTTCGCCGGCAAGAACAAAGCGAACGCCGAGCGAGGCCAGGGTGAACACCACCACTTCGGCGACCGTGTCGTAGAGCCGGGTGTGGAGAATCACGCCCGACACAAGGTTGGGAACGCCGGTCTGGGAGGTGATGCCAGCCAGCAGGGAAGTCAGCGGCTCGGCCACGGGCAGGGGCGAGCTCAGGGGCGCCAGGCAGAGCGCGATCGCCGCCAGCAGGTAGAGCCAGGTCATGGCCGCGGCTCCAGCACCAGCTCACCGCCGTCGTCCTGCCAGCGCTGGAAGCCCTCGAGAGCCCGCAACTTCGCCGCCAGCTGGGGGTTGCCGAGTACCAGCCGTTGCCCCTGCTCGATGCGGCCGTGGCAGGGCATGGGTCCGCTGGCGCTGGCCTCAGACCTGGAGAGCAGGCGAAGACGAAGGTGCAGAGGCTCCAGCCAGGTGCGCAACAGCTGGATCCGCTCCTCCTGCAGGGGCTCGCCCTCGGGCACGGACAGCAGCAGCGCCATCGAGGAACGCAGGGCCACGGCGTAGAGCGTTGTCGAGAGCAAGGTGCCCACCAGTGCCTCAGTCAGGGCGACATCGGGAGCGCCGAGCAAGGCATAGAGCAGGGTGGCCACCGATCCCAGGATTCCGCGCAACACGAGGGTCTGGTAGGGGTTGGACTGGCTCACCAGCAGGATGGCGGTGAGTGGCAGCAGGGCCGTGATCGGCAGCAACAGATCGAGATCGCTGGCCAGGGTGAAGACCTGGTTCATCGCGGCTCCCCCTGCGGGTTGCGGGAGAAGCCCGTGGGCCTTCTGCGCGATTGGGAACAGGTCGCCAGCACATAGCCGAAAATCGTGTTCCACAGCATCAGTGCCAGCAGCCCCAGGGTGAGCAGCGGCCACTGCCGCGGAATGCGCAGCAGCAGACCCAGAAGCATCAGGGCCGAGCCGAGGGTGTCGGCCACCGAAAGGGCATGCAGCTTACGGGCATAGCTGGAGGTCTCCAGCAGGGGCCAGGTTCCCCAGAACCAGAACACCAGGCCGGTGCCGAGCAGCAGCAGGCTGGCGGTTTCGCTGATGGCAGCCAGGCCCATCACCGCTCCTCCCGCAGCAGATTGGCGAGCAGCAGCATGCCCGCATTGCCGGCGCTCAGCACGATCACCCCCACCAGGCCGAGCATCCAGTCGCTCCTCACCACCGAGACAACGAGGATGATCAGGGCCACCTTCGAGGCGATGCTCGCGAAGGCGGCCAGCCGGTGCCAGACGTCCTGCTGGCGGCAGGCAACGGCAATCGGAATCAGCAGGGCCAGGACCATGCCCCAGAGCAGCACGGTCATGGCGTCTCCTCGGCTGATGGCCTGAGCGTCTGCCGCCGGGGAAGCAAGGCATGGACGCGGTAATGCTGGCCATCGGGCTCCAGCCCCAGGGCGATCGTGAACGGCGTGAGGGTGATGCGGAACACGTCCAGGAAAATCAGCAGCGGAATGCTTCGATTCGTCACCGGTTCCTGGATCAGACGCTCCTCCAGATCGACGGCCACCATCAGCCTCAGGGCCTCGCCGTAGGCCTGGGGGACGGCCGCCAGACTGAGCCAGAGGGCGCGCACCAGCTCTCGCAGGGGCAGCGGCCTCGATCGGGCTCTCGGCAGAGCCAGGGCCACGGCCACACCGATCAGCAGATTGAGACGACCGAGATCGGCCGTGAGCAGGCACCAGAGCAGCAGCCGGAAGCCGGTGCTCAAGAACAGAGGGAGGAGTCTTCTCATGGCTGCAGCGCCACCATCAGGGAGGCCCCGACAATCCCGACGCTGCCGACAAGATCCTGGAAACGTTCCAGGTCTGGCAGCCTCAGCTGGCCCAGTCGGCGCAGCGGCTCCAGGGTGCGGTGGACGATCAGGGCCGCCAGCAGAACCAGGGCGGTCTTGGCGGCACCCTTGAGGATCGAGCTGGACAGATCAGCCATCGAGGCTGTCGAACCAACCAAGGAGGCCGACCCACCCCACCCGGCGATGGGCAGAAGCACAGTCAACAGCAGCAAGGCCGCCAGCAACAGAACGACCCCGGCAGACCAGGAGGCCCCCGATCGGGCTTGCTCCAGCGCGGCGTCCGGTGCGGCTGGGTCATGGGGAAGAGCCGCTGACAAGGGGGTGCCCCAGAGGCGGACATAGACCGCTGCTGTGCCCACCATCAGCACCGTGGTGACCAGGGCCGTTGGCCCGGCAATCGCCTCGTCCAACTGTTGCTTGGCGAGGTATCCAAGCAAGGGCGGCGCCCCCACGATCGAGAGGGACGCGATCCACAGGGGCCAGGCGACTGCAGCCGGCAGGGGCCGACTGACCCAACCCAGCAGCTGGCGGCTGGGGAAACGCCGTGCCAACAGGAAGAGAGTGGCCTTGGCCAACCCATGGGCCAGGGCATACAGACCAGCTGCGGCCGGCACCAGAACCACAAAGCCCACCTGGGAGAGGGTGCTCCAGGCCAGCAGGCGCTTCGCATCGGTCTCCACCAGCGCGAACAGGATGCCGAGGGCCGCACTGGCGAGGCCGATCGGGACCATCACGGCCGAAAGCGATGGCACGACATCCATCAGACGCACCAGGGGGCAAAGTCCGCCGGCGACGACCACGCCGGAGAGCAGGGCAGACACCTCAGCCGGCGACTCGGCATGGGTGCGCGGTAGCCACAGGCCCGAGAGGAACAGACCGGATTTGGTGAACAGGCCCACCAGCAGCAGGGCCAGGGCACCACCACCGCTGGTGAGGGCCACCGCTTCGAAGCGGAAGCTGCCCTGCTGGAGATAGATCACCGCGGCACCGATCAGATACAGGGTCATCACCGTGTTGCCGATCAGCAGATAGCGAAGCCCCACCCAGAGGCAACGATCCGATCGGCTCGTGAGCACGAGCAGGAAGGCACTGACCCCCACCACCTCCAGGCAGACATACAGGCTGATCAGATCAACGCTGACGAACGCTGAATTGAGGCCGCCCTGCAGCACCATCATCAGCAGCAGAAACGGCCCTGTGCTCGGCCGTTGCCAGCCATCCAGCAGCACCGCGCCGCAGACCAGGGCATTGAGCAACAGGAAGGGAACAGCCAGGGCATCGGGCGCCAGCGCGACCCCTTCAGGGCCAAGAAGCAGGAGCGTGGCCGGCATGGCCTGAAGCCCAATCGCCGCGGCGATGGCAGCAGTGGCCAGCACACAGCCCAGGGCCAGCCAGCGAGCCAGTGCCGGCAGCAGGGCGGCCAGGAAAGCCGCCAGGAACGGCAGCAGCAGCCATGCGGTCAGGATCGTTTCAGGGGAGAGGGCAGCGATCACTGCGTCTCCTTGATGTCGAAGCTGGCCAGATCGAGGCAGGGATCGCGCAGGGAGAGACGCGAGATCACCACCAGCAGCAGGGCCTGGATCGACAGGCCGATCACGATGGCCGTGAGGATCACCGCCTGCGGGATCGGATCGGCCCAGGCCGACACCCCCAGCGCCTGGATGGCCCCATCCGGCGTTCGTCCGAGGATGGGGCTGCGCAGGCCCGAGCGGGCTGCCAACAGCACAAACAGCGCCACAACGGCACTGCCCATCACATCCATGGCGAGGACCTTGAGGAAGAGGTTGCGCCGCAGCAGCAAGCCAACCAGTCCGGCCAGCACGGCCAGGAGAATGAGCAGTTCCAGAAGCCGGAAGGCTTCCATGCGATCAGGTGGCCCGGGGGACAGCCGGGACGGAAGCGGAACAGTAGCGATCCCGGCTGAAAACGGACTGGGGCAGCCGGTGACACCTGATTGCTGCCACGGAGGGCGACTAGGGAGACAAGGAAGGTCCAGAGGGAAGGGGCTCCAGCTGGACGCGGGTCCCGATCACAATGGCCTGGGCTTCCGCCTGGCCCGCCGCCAGCTCGATCACCCCATCCACCGCCTGGTCGGGGCCGTAGCTCCGGCAGGGAAGATGGGGGCAGGGTTGCGTGTTGGTCTCGATCGCGATCACCTGGCCATCACGCACGAAGAGCATGTCCAGCGGTTCGGGCGTGCGGTGCATCCAGAAGCGGGCCAGGGCCGGGGGGTCGTAGGGGAACCACATGCCCCGCAGGGGCGGCAAGGGGGGACGCAGCTGCAGGCCGAGGGCCTGCTCGCGGGGAGCATCAGCCACCTCCAGGTCGATGCAGCGATCGGCCTCCAGGCACCAGCGAGCCTCGATCGGCAGAAACTGCGGCGCAGCCTTGGGGGCGGAATCCGTTGCAGGGGGGCGGGTGGTGGCTGGGGGATCAGTGCCAGCCCGGGCACACCCAGCGGCCAGCACCAACACCGTCATTCCGATCAGGCGAAGTCCACGCAGGGAGTGTTCTCGGTGGATGCTCATCCACGGCCCTCCAGCGTCGGCAGGCGCTCGGCGAGACAGTAGCCACGGCCCCGCACGGTGTGGATCAGGCGCCGCTCGCCACCCTCTTCCAGTTTCTGGCGCAGATAGCGCACGTATACCTCAATCACGTTGCTGGCCGTGGCCTGCTGGTCGTCCCAGACCTCCCGCAGGATCTGCTCGCGGCTCACCACCTCCCCGGCATGGCGCAGCAGCAGCAGCAGCAGCTGGTATTCCCGCGCCGTCAGAGCAACGGACCGGTTGCCGCGTTTCACCTGACGGCCGCTGGGGTTGACCCGCAGGTCGGCCACCTGCAGCACCGGCAAGGGCGTCGTGCTGCGGGTGGCCAGCTGCAGATGGAGCCGCAGGCGGGTGAGCAGATCACTGGGTGGACTGCTGGAGAGCCAGTAGTCGTCGGCGCCGGCGGTGAGGCAGCGGGAACGGCCTTCCACCGAATCCGTTGCGATATCCAGCAACACCGGGATCGGACCCCAGCGGCGCCGCAGCTCCTGGATCTGGGGGGCCTGATCGGATGAGAGCAGGGCCGCGTCCACGTTGGAATCGTGATCCAGGGCGGTGAGGGGCTGATAGCCCGAGGCCGCCAGCCGCTCCGCCAGGGCCACCGCTTCAGGACCCAGCAGCAGAACGGCGGAGCTCATCGTCCCTGCTCCGGTGCCGACCCCGGCTTGGCCACGTGGGGTAAACCCCAGCCCAGCTTGTTGCGCAACACCTGGAAGAACTCGTGGTCGGCCAACCGCACAAAGCGCACCGGATGGTCGCTGCGACGGATCAGCACGCGATCTTCCGGCCACACATAGCAGCCGGCGCTGCCGTCCACCACCATCATCAAGCGCTCTGGTGTGGCTGGAAACACGGTCACCGGCTCCCGATCGTTGAACACCAGGGCGCGGGAGGCCAGGGAATGGGGTGCGATCGGCGTCAGCTGCAGCACCGGGCAGTCCGGCGTGATCACGGGGCCACCGGCGCTGAGCGCATAGGCCGTGGAGCCGGTGGGTGAGGAGAGGATCACGCCATCGGCGGCGATGTCCACCGGCGCATGGCGGCCGATCGCGATCTCGAAGTGGCACATGCTGGTGAGCGGTTCGCGGTGCAGGGCCATCTCGTTGAGGCAGAGCACCTCCCAGCGCCGCTGCTCACCGCGCATCACACTCACCACCAGCAGAGTGCGCTCCTCCACCGTCCAGCGGCGTTCGATCACCTGCTCGATCACGGCATCGAGGTCCTTGAGGTAGGCCTCGGCCAGGAAGCCGAGGTGTCCCGTGTTGATCGTCAGGATCGGCACGCCGATCGGCGCGGTCTGGCGCGCCGCCGAGAGCACGGTGCCATCGCCCCCGAGCACCACGGCCAGCTCCATGTCCGCGTTGAAGAGGGGCGGAACGCAGGCCGCATAGCCGAGGCTGCGCAGGTGCTGGTCGGGGTTGGCGAAGCCCACCATGCCGCCGGAACTGCTCACCCGCACCACCTCGAAGCCACCGTTCTGGAGGCGCTCTTCGATGGCGTTGGCCGTGGTGATGGCCAGGTCCTTGCCGTCGTTGACGATCAGTCCGACCCGGGGCACCGATCGCAGGCAAGTGGCAAGCTGAGTTTATGGGCGCCGTCCGGCCGCTGACGGGCCCCGTTCACAAGGCGCAGCCGCCCCCTCAGCCGGCCGAGCCACTGTTGCCTCAGAAAGGGCAGAGCACCGGATCAAGGCAACGGCTCAGAACTGCTCAAGGAAGCGGAGGTCGCTGGTGAACAGTCGGCGGATGTCGTCGATGCCGTGGCGCACCATGCAGAAGCGCTCGACCCCCAGGCCGGCGGCGAAACCGCTCCAACGCTCCGGGTCGAGACCCAGACCCTGCAGCACCGCAGGGTCGACCATGCCACACCCCATCACTTCCAGCCAGCGGCCCCGCCATTGCACATCCACCTCGGCGGAGGGCTCGGTGAAGGGGAAGTAGCTGGCCCGGAAGCGCACCGGCAGATCGCCGAAGAACTGCTGCAGGAAGGTGGTCACGGTGCCGCGCAGGTGGCTGAAATCCAGCCCCTCGTCGATCGCCAGCACCTCCACCTGGTGGAACACCGGCGAGTGGGTGGCATCCACGGCATCGCGGCGATAGACGCGGCCGGGGGCCACGATCCGCACCGGCGGTGGGTTGTTCTCAAGGTGACGGATCTGCACCGGTGAGGTGTGGGTGCGCAGCAGACGGTCGCCGGGCAGATAGAAGGTGTCCTGCATGTCCCGGGCCGGGTGGTGCTCCGGAATGTTCAGGGCGGTGAAGTTGTAATAGTCGGTCTCGATTTCGGGGCCTTCCGACACCCGGTAGCCCAGCCCGGCGAACAGGTCGACGATCTCCTCCACGGTGGCGATCAGGGGATGGCGATGGCCCGGCGGCACAAAGCTGCACGGGGCGGTGACATCCAGCGTCTCCTGGGCGATCCGTTCGGCCAGGGCGGCCCCCTTCACCGCCTGCAGCCGCTCGGCCATCAGGCCCTGCACCTGCTCCTTGAGCCGGTTGGCGCGCTGACCCACCAGCGGACGCTCCGGAGCGGGCAGCTTGCCCATGGCCCCCAGCACCCCTGACAGGCGTCCTTTTTTCCCCAGCAGACCGACCCGCAGCTCCTCGAGAGCCTCGGCGCTGGCGGCCGAGGCAATGGCGTCGGCCGCCTCCGCCTCGAGCCGATCGAGCTGGCCTACGAGCTCCTGCAGGCTGACGGGGGCGCTCACGGCAGTCACGGCACGGGTGATGGGGATGGCCGACTGTAAGGAGGCGCCCTGTTTAGGTTGCCAGCAGCCACAGCAGCCAGAGCACACCGATGGCACCGCTCCGGATCCTGATCAGCAACGACGACGGGGTCTTCGCCGGCGGCATCCGTACCCTCGCCGCGGCAGCGGCGCAACGGGGGCACCAGGTCACGGTGGTGTGCCCGGACCAGGAGCGCTCCGCCACCGGCCATGGCCTCACCCTTCAGACCCCCATCCGGGCGGAACGGGCCGATGAACTCTTCGCCGAGGGGATCACCGCCTGGGCCTGCAGCGGCACCCCCAGCGACTGCGTCAAGCTCGCCCTGTTCAGCCTGCTGGATCAGTGGCCCGATCTGGTGCTGTCGGGCATCAACCACGGCCCCAACCTCGGCACCGATGTGCTGTATTCCGGCACCGTCAGTGCGGCCATGGAGGGCACGATCGAGGGCCTGCCCGCCCTGGCGGTGAGCAGCGCTGATTTCCAGTGGCGCCAGTTCGAACCCGCCGCCGAACTGGCCCTGGACGTGGCCGAGGCAATGCTGGCAGACGGCTGGCCCCAGGGATCCCTGCTCAACCTCAATGTGCCGGCGCTGCCGCCGGAGCGGATCGGAGCGCTGCGCTGGTGCCGCACCGCCGTGCGCCGCTACACCGATCAGTTCGACAAGCGCATCGATCCCCGCGGCCGCACCTATTACTGGCTGGCAGGTGAGGTGGCCAACGATCTGGAGGCCACGGCGGCGGGGCCGGGCGAGTGGCCGACGGACGTGGCCCATGTGGCCGAGGGGGGCGCGTCGCTGACGCCCCTGCAACCCGAGCTGTTCTGGCGTGGTGATGCCATAGCCCTGCCGCCCTGCGAGAGCCTGCGGCCCAGCCGCAAGCTCGACTGAACCCTCCTGGTGAGACCGTGCCGCCGTGCGGGGTCACCTGCCGTTCAGGCCGTGCGGGAGATGCGCTGCAGCATCCAGAGGGTGAAGATCAGGCCGATCAGATGGGCGAACAGCACCTGGGTGTTGCTCAGCACCGAGAGCATTTCCAGGGAGGTGATCGGATAGTTCGTGATCCGCCCATTCGGGGTGCTCATCACCCCGCCGAAGGCGAAACCCGCCTGCATCGAGGCCTGCACGAACAGACTGCCCGCCAGGGCCTGATAGCCCACCGCCGCCAGGGTGAGTCCGACCAGATCGGCCAGCAGCCCGCGTTTGATCAGACGGGCGGTTTCGCCGCGGCTGGGCCGCACCGGACTGGCCAGGGCGCGGCCGCAGCGCACGATCAACCAGCCTTGCCAGAGGCTGAACAGCAATGCAAAGAACGACAGCGTGGTCAGGGAGAGGCCGGGCCCCAGGCCCAGGGCCTTGTCGGCGCGGGCCGCGATCTGACCGCCGATGTTGTTGAACAGCAGCACCCCCACCACCACGACCCCCAGCACCAGCTGGGTCCAGAAGCGCACCCAGCCCACCCGCCGCAGGGCCGCGGAGATGCGCTGGAGATCAAGAGGGTCGGCCATGGAGCGGCACCGAAGCTCCCCAAACTTGCCATGGGAAGATCAGCCCCTGTCCTGGAATCGGCCCTGTCGCCCTGCCCCCACGTTCCGGACGCCTGACGCATTGATCCCTCTGCGATCCCCCCAGGACGCCTTTCGTCCTTCCAGCATCGCCCTGGGCAGCTTTGACGGCCTGCATCAGGGCCACCGACGGGTGATCGCGGCGATCACAGGCCAGAACTGCCCCAGTGGCTGCACCCCCACGGTGGTGAGCTTCTGGCCCCATCCTCGGGAGGTGCTCCATGGCGACACCCGCCTGAGGCTGGACCTGCCCGCCGAGAAGCTCGCCCTGCTCCAGCCCCTGGCGGTCAGGCAGCTGGTGTTGATTCCGTTTGATCGCGCTCTGGCCAGCCTCAGTCCTGAAGCTTTTGTCGAGCAGGTGCTGGTCGATCAGCTGCAGGCGCGCCGGATCGCGGTGGGGGACAACTTCCGCTTCGGGGCGGGCCGCCGCGGCGACGCCCAGGACCTGGCCCGGATCGCCGCCGGGCATGGTGTGGCGGTGGCGGTGCTGCCGATGCTCTGGGATGGCAGCGAGCGCGTGAGCAGCAGCCGCATCCGCCGGGCTCTGGCGGCCGGAGAGCTCGACGAAGCCCGACGTCTGCTGGATCGTCCCTACCGCTTCTGCGGCCAGGTGGGCAGCGGCCGCGGTCTGGGGCGGACCCTGGGCTGGCCCACGGCCAATCTGCAGGTGGACGGGCGCAAGTTCCTGCCCGCCGAAGGGGTCTATGCCGCCTGGGCCTGGGTGAATGAGGCCCCCAGGGAGGCGATGGCGGCGGTGATGAACCTGGGTCCCCAGCCCACGGTGGATCCCCAGGCCCCTTCCGCCGTGGAGGTGCACCTGCTGGATCGCCAGCTCAACCTCAACGGCCTCGCTCTGACGGTGGAGCCGTTGCGCCTGCTGCGCAGCCAATGCCGATTCAGTGGTCTGGATGAACTGGTGGCGCAGATCGGCAGGGACGCTGACCAGGCACGTCAGATCTGCGCGGCGATCGTGCCCGACCCAGACCCCTGGAATGCTGATGGCTGAAGCTCTCAGCCGGCCGGATAGGCGTGGGTGAGGCCCCAGCCGATGAAGGCGGCGATGCCCCCCAGGAGCAGCACTCCAGACACCAGCACCAGCATCGGGTTGTCGCTGCCGCCCTGCTCCATCTCGACTGGTTCCTAGGCTCTCCCCACCCTACCCAGGTCGCACCCATGGCGGGTTCTCCCGCGCCGGATCAGGTGGCAATTCATCGCCTGATCGACGCCAACCTCGACCGGGCGCGCGAAGGCCTGCGGGTGCTCGAGGACTGGTGCCGTTTTGCCCTGGAACGCGGGGATCTGGTGGTCCGCACCAAGGACCTGCGCCATCGGCTGGGCCAGCGCCATGCCGATCACTACAAGCTGGCCCGCCGCACCGCGACCGATCCGTCCACGGGGCTGGGCCATCCCGCCCAGGAGCAGCGCCGCACCCCGGATCAGGTGATCGGTGCCAATGCGGCACGGGTGCAGGAGGCCCTGCGGGTGATCGAGGAATTCGCTCGCGCCGGCGATCCTGAGCTGGCCCAGGACGCTGCGGCGATCCGCTATCTCCTCTACGACCTGGAAGTGGAACTGCTCCAGGCCTCAGAGCCCACAGCCGACCCAGCTTCAGCCACAGCCCCAACTCCAGACGCAGCCGCTTCGCGGCGCCAGCGCCTCGCCGCTTGCAACCTCTATCTGGTCACCGCACCGGTGCCCGATCTCGCCGGTGTGGTGGAGGCCGCCCTGCGGGGTGGTGTGCGCCTGGTGCAGTACCGCGCCAAGGAGGGCACCCCGGGGCTGGATGACCAGCGGCGCCTCCAGGAGGCCCAGGTTCTGTGTGACCTTTGCCGTCAGCACGGTGCCTTGTTCCTGGTGAATGACCGGATCGATCTGGCCCTTGCGGTGGAGGCCGATGGCGTCCATCTCGGCCAGGGCGATCTGCCGGTCCCCCTGGCTCGGCGGCTGCTGGGTCCGGAGCGGTTGATCGGGCGCAGCACCCATGCCCTTGAGCAGTTGGAGCAGGCCGTCGCTGACGGCTGCGACTACGTGGGGGTCGGTCCGGTGATGGCGACGCCCACCAAGCCCGGCCGCGAGCCCGTCGGGCTGGCCTACGTGCGTCAGGCGGCAGCCCAGAGTTCGATTCCCTTCTTCGCGATCGGAGGGCTCACGGCAGAGCATCTGCCCGCCGTCCTGGCCGCCGGTGCCCGTCGGGTGGCGGTGGTGCGGGCCGTGATCGAAGCGGAGGATCCGGCTGCCGCCGCCCGGCATCTGCTCGATCAGCTGGACGTGGGCGGGCCAGCCGACACCCATACTCATCGGGTCCTGAAGCACCAGGAGATCCCCGCGTGACCACGCCGCCGGAGCCCCAGGAGCTCATCCGGCTGCAGGTGAATGGCGAGGAGCGACGCTGCCCGGCCGGCCTCAATCTCGAGCAGGCCCTCGTCGCCCTCGGCTACCGGCCCCAGCTCGTGGTGGTGGAGCTCAATGGTGAGATCCTGCCGCGCCGGCAGTGGCCGGAGCACCGGGTCGTGGAAACCGATGGGCTGGAGGTCGTCACCATCGTGGGAGGCGGTTCCTAGATTCGTTTCACCCGCAAACGGCGTCCCTGGTGTTCTCCCCGCGACCCAACCAGCCCCTTCGGAGCAACAGACCCGGCCAACGCCCCCTGCGGCGACTGTTCAGCTGGCTGGCGATTCCCCTGCTCGTGGCGGGGCTGTTGCTGGCCCATCCGGATCCCAGCTGGGCCGCTAGAGGCGGCCGCATCGGCGGCGGCAGCTTCCGCTCTGCCCCCTCGGTGCCTCGCAGCTATGGCGGCGGCAATCTCGGCGGTGGCGGTTATCGCGGTGGGAGTTACGGCAGAGGTTTCGGCGGCGGCATCGGCTTTCCCTTCCTGATTCCGATCTTCGGCTTCGGCGGAGGGGGCCTGTTTGGTTTCCTGATCCTGATGGCGGTGGTCGGCGTTCTGCTCAACGCCGTTCGTGGCATGGGGAATGGCCCGAGCCTCGGCAGTGGCAACGGCGTTGCCTACCCGTCCCGCCCGGATGGTCCCGTCACGATCGCCCAGGTTCAGGTCGGTCTTCTGGCCACGGCTCGGCAACTGCAGCAGGATCTCCGCAGGCTGGCCGCCAGTGTGGATACGGGGACCAATGCTGGCTTGCAGCGGGCCCTGCAGGAGACCACCCTGGCCCTGCTGCGCCATCCGGATCTCTGGGTCTATGCCCACAGCGATGTGGGTCAGGTGCCCTTTGCCAGCGCCGAATCCACGTTCAACCGCCTTTCCATGGCCGAGCGCAGCAAGTTGTCACGCGAGGTGACCAGCAATGTCGGCGGTCAGCGCCTCAGCGACAGCAGCATGACAGCTGGCGACAGCGACGCCACCAGTGATTTCATCGCCATCACCCTGTTGGTGGCAACCCGCACCAAGCTGGCGCTGAAGGGTTCCGATACCGCCGAAGACCTGCGCCAGACCTTTCAGAAGCTGGGTGCCGTGGGCATTGAAGATCTTCTGGCCCTGGAAGTGATCTGGCAGCCTGATGGCGCTGGCGACGTGCTCAGCACCGAGGAGCTGCTCACCGCCTATCCAGATCTGCAGCACCTCTGATCCGCAGGATGCGCAGCGCCGCCATAGCGGCGCCGTAGCCGTTGTCGATGTTGACGACGCTCATTCCTGGGGCGCAGCTGGCCAGCATGCCGTGCAGGGCTGCCATCCCTCCGGCGCTGACGCCGTAGCCCACCGAGACCGGCACACCGATCACAGGCTGCGGCAGTAAACCCGCCAGCACCGTGGGCAGGGCTCCTTCCATGCCGGCACAGGCGATCAGCACGGTCGCCTGTTGGAGCCGTTCCAGCTGGCTCTGCAGACGGTGCAGCCCGGCTACCCCGACATCCAGCACCAGCTCCACGGGCACACCATGGCAGGCCAGGGCAAGGTGAGCCTCGGCCGCGACACCCAGGTCGCTGCTGCCACCGGTGAGAACGATCACGCGGCCGAGCTCCGGATCGGGCGGCGGCGGTGCCGGCAGGGTGAGGCAGCGGGCCTCTGGGTGGTGCAGCGGCCGGTCTGTCTCCTGGCCTTGGCCAACGAAGCTCTCCAGAATGGCCTCGGCTTTGTCGGGGACCACGCGTGTCACCAGGGCCAGCTCGCCCTGGTCGTGGAATCGGCGCAGCAGGGTCACAATCTGCTCGGCGCTTTTGTGTTCCCCCCAGATCGCCTCCACCATGCCGAGGCGTCCGCGCCGCTCGAAGTCGAGGCGGGCCCAGATCTCGCTGCTGAGCCCGCTCATGGGCGCAGGATCTGCAGTTCACCCTCCTGAACCAGTGGGAAGGGATTACCCGCGGCCTGTCCGGTGGCCGAGCGGGCCAGTTGCTCGAACTGCTCCTGTACCGCCTCCACCTCCTGGGGGGCGATCGCCTTCCACTGCTCGCGGCTGGCCCAGCGAATCAACAGCAGACCCTCCTCCCGCTCCTGATCCCAGAACAGATCACGGCCCAGGAAGCCATCCTGTTGACGCAACCAGGGCTCCCAGCTGCCGCGCTCTGCCTCCAGCCAGGCCTGCTGGCCATCAGCCGGAACCTTGACGCGCAGCTGCTCCACGATCGCCACGTCATAGCCACCCTCGGGATCGGCGAAGGCGGCAACGCTGACCTGCGGATGGGAGCCCAGCAGCACGATGAGGAGCCCAATGGTGCTGAGGACCCTAAGGAGCCAGACACGGGGTCGGCGAGAGCCCATCAGCCGGCGCTGGGGCGCTGCAGCAGAGCCACCGCATGGCAGGCGATGCCCTCTTCACGGCCGGTGGGGCCGAGCTGTTCGTTGGTGGTGGCCTTGATGCCCACCTGGTCGGGATCCAGGCCCATGCAGGTGGCGATCGCGGCACGCATCGCCGTGATGTGGGGTTTGAGCTTCGGGCGCTCAGCCACCACCACCGCATCGACGTTGCCCACACGCCAGCCCCGCTCCGCCACCAGAGCCACCACCTGCTGGAGCAGCTGCAGGCTGTCGGCGCCCTTCCACTGCGGGTCGTCCGGCGGGAAATAAAGACCGATGTCCCCCAGGGAAAGGGCACCGAGCAGGGCATCCATCAGGGCATGGACCAGCACGTCAGCGTCACTGTGGCCGTCGAGGCCCAGGCCGGCTGGATGCTCCAGGGTCTGCCCCCCCAGGATCAGGGGGCGTCCTGGCACGAGGCGATGAATGTCGTAGCCGTTGCCGATCCGGAGCTGCATGGAGCGCCCATGGTGGCCGCCAGTCTGTCCTGCCGGAGCCTCCTGCACGAGCCAGCGGGCATGCAGATCCGGCCGCCGCGCGGCGGTGCGCTGCAGCTGTTGCTCAGCCCGCCAGCGGGCGATGGCGCCATGGTCGCCGCTGCGCAGCACGGCCGGCACGGCCATGCCGCGGAAGTCGGCCGGCCTGGTGTAGTGCGGATGCTCCAGCAGGAGGGTGCTGTGGCTTTCGTCCTCCAGGCAGGCCTGGGTGCCCACGGTGCCGGGCCGCAACCGCACCACCCCGTTGATGATCGTGGCTGCCGGCAGTTCGCCGCCGGTGAGCACGAAGTCGCCGATCGACACCTCTTCATCGGCCAGGCTGCGAATGCGCTCGTCGAAGCCTTCGTAGTGGCCGCAGAGGAACAGGAGCTGCTCGTAGTCGCTGGCCCAGCGGCGCAGATCGGCCTGGGTCAGCGGCTTGCCCTGGGGGCTCATCAGCAGCACCCGACGCCGCGGCACAACCGGAATCGCCTCGACGGCCGCAAACACCGGCTCCGGCTTGAGCACCATGCCAGCCCCGCCTCCGTAGGGGATGTCATCGACCTTGCGGTAGCGGTCGGTGGCGAAATCCCTCGGGTTGTGAACGTGCAGCTCGGCGATGCCGGCTGCGAAGGCTCGCCCGATCACCCCCAGCCCCAGCAGCGGCGCAAAGGCCTCCGGGGCCAGGCTGACCACATCGAGGCGCATGGCCATCGGCTTCAGACCGCCGTGGCGCCAGGCGCGGCCGCACGGCTGACCCGCCGGATCTCGGAGCTGAAGCTGGCGCGGCCGGGGCTGCCATCGGAGCGGTGTTCCACGGTGCTGCGCAGCCGCAGGTTGGGCTTGGTGAACCAGATGCGCTCGCGCACCTCCGTGCCGCCGCTCTCCAGCCGCAGCTCCAGGCTCCCGTCCGGCCACAGCTGCCAATGTCCCGCTGGGCTGGTGCCGGAGGCTGCCGCTGAAGCCCGGAATCCACCCTGCCGATCGAAGACCAGGCTGCGTTCGGGGTGCCCCTTCGGGGCGATCAGCAGCCCACCGGGTTCCGCAGGGTGCTCGGCCCTGAGGTAGGTCACCACCAGCTCGCCGCGCTCGGAGCTGTGCCACTCATCACCATTGGCGCCCTCTTCCAGCTGCCCCAGGCCAAACAGACTGCGCAGGCTCATCCATTCGCCCGCACAGAGCTGCAGGAAAGCCGTCAGATCACTGGGCGGAAAGGGAGCATCCGTTGACGCCGCCGGGACAGGAGGCGTGGAGGCGGCAGCGCTGGCGCCGGGGCTGGCGTCGACCAAGGCGGATCGGTGCACGATCGTCCCATCCTCTCAGCCGCCCTCCCGATCGCCTCAGTCGCCGCGATAGCCCAGTTCCGCCAACCGTGCCGCGCTGCGCCGCCAGTTGGGCACCACCTTGACGAACAGCTCGAGATAGACCGGTCCGTCGAACACCTTCTGCATCTGCAGCCGAGCCCCCTGGCCGATCTGGCGCAGCATGCTGCCCCCCTTGCCGATCAGGATGCCCTTCTGGCTGGCCCGTTCCACCAGCACCGTGGCCAGCACGGCCGTGCGGGGGCCGTCATCGACGATGCGATCGATCTGCACCGCCACCGAATGCGGCACCTCCTCGCGGGTGTGGCAGAGCACCTGCTCGCGGATCAGCTCGGCCAGCAGCAGTTGCTCCGGTTGATCGCTAGTGGCATCGGGGGGATAGAGGTGGGGGCCGATCGGCAGATCGGCGGCCAGAGCCTCGACCAGCTCCGCCGTGCCGACTCCCGTGAGGGCACTGACCGGATGGAGGGGCCAGTCCAGCCGTGGCGCAGCGGTTGGCCCGACGTCGTCCCCAGGGCTGGCGCCAAGCGTGTTGTCGCCGGCCAGGAGCTGCCGGTAGGTCTCCGCCAGCTCCCGGGCCTGCTCGGGCGGCACCAGATCGCTCTTGTTGAGGGCCACGTGCACCGGCACCCGGGCGTGGCGCAGCAATTCGACGATGAAGCCGTCGCCTCGCCCCGCGGGCTGGCTGCCGTCCACCAGCAGCAGCACCAGGTCCACCTCCCCGATCGCGCCCCGGGCGCTCTGGACCAGCCGCTCGCCGAGCAGATGGTGGGGCTTGTGGATGCCGGGCGTGTCGAGCAACACCAGCTGAGCGCTGGGGGTGGTGAGGATGGCCCGCAGGCGGTTGCGGGTGGTCTGAGCCACCGGCGAGGTGATCGCCACCTTCTCCCCCACCAGCTGGTTGAGCAGGGTGGATTTGCCCACGTTGGGGCGACCGATCAGGGCCACAAAGCCGGAGCGGAAGCCCTCGGGGGCCAGGCCGAAGCTGCTTCCCCCGGCAGCCGGGGGCTCGGGAATCGGCAGCAGACGCCCACCTGCTGCTGCGGTGCCCTCGGGGCTGGGTTGGGGCGACGACGGATCGCCGGGGTGACTTGGCTCCATAACCTCAACACTGCCAGCAGACGGTGCCGACCCCATGGATACGTCCACCCCCCTTGCCCAGCCCACCTTCCCGCAGGCGATGGAGATCACGGCCCAATGGCTGGGGCTGTGGGAGAGCGGCGAGCTCAGCGACGAGGTGCTGGCCGATCGGGTGGGGGAGCTGGTGGCCAGCCGCGACGGAGCCCGTGGCTTCTTCGTGGTGGCGCTGGCGGGGGATTGCCCGTTGATGGACCGCCTGCCCGAGCCGCTGGTGCTGCAGCTGCGGGCCGCCGGCGATGGAGTGGTGGATCTCACCGCCCGCAACCTGGCCATGAGCACCGCCATGACCCTGCACCACGGGCGCGCCGGCGATGACCAGCAGCAGGCGGCCTCCGCCCGGGTGGCGGCCCGCTGCACCGAGCTCATCCGCCTGCTGGAACCCCTGGCGGTGAAGACCCGGTTGGAGATTCTGCTGGCGGCCGCTCGGAACGGCTCCGGCACCGATGTGGATTTTCTGGATCGCTGGGGCTACGACACCGAGCAGCGCGCGGCCATTGCCGAGGCGATCGAGGCGGTAGCCGAGGACTGATCGCGAGCCAGACAGACAGACAGAAAGACAGTTAATTGGCCAGCCAGCAGCCAGGCAAGCACGTTATTGCACAGAAAGGCACACAATTGACACTGCTGAATCAATCAGTGCCCCCAGTTCGGGCACGTCCCATGAAAAAGCGCCCCTTTAGGGGCGCAAAGGAGGTTCGAAGATAGATCAGCAATGGCTATTTTTCAGGCCTTGGGATCAATCGTGCTGGGATTCAGTCGCGACGGCCACCACCCTGCAGGGCGATGATCAGGCGCAGAATGAAGATGAAGAGGTTGATGTAGGTGAGGTACATCCCCAGAGCACCGGCTAGATACTGGTCGTCGGTGTAGGACCTGGGCATCGTATAGAAGTCCAGGAATGCGGCACCGACAAACAGCACGGTGCCGAAACCGGCGATCATCAGTTCAAAACCACCCGTGCTGAACATGCCTGGGGCAAAGATGCTGCCCACAACCTGAACCACCATGGCGATGATCAGGCCGAGCAGACCCAGACCCACCACGGCTCCAAGGGCCTGACCGATGCTGTCGCTCATGCGGCGTCCCAGCACCGACGCCACCACAAAGGTGATGCCAGTGGCCAGGGCGGCTGTGCCTACGGCACCGATACCTGCAGAGGCAACGGCGTAGCCGACGATGCCACTCAGAGTGAAGCCCGTGATCAGGCTGTAGGCGGCCAGCAGCGGCAGGGCAGTGCTGTTATTGCCCTTGGAGGCCACATTCTGGGCCACGAAGAACAGGATGAAGTTCCCGATCAGGGCCACCCAGAACAGGGGCATGTAGAGCGGGCTCGACATCATCGAAAGCCCACCCAGCACCCCGCCAGCGGTGAGCACCATGCCACCACCTACGTAGGGCAGCGCCTTGCTGACGACATTGGGCCCAACGAGGGCGCTGGAATTGGCCTCGCGGATCGCTTCCTGGAAATTGCTGCTGGCCGGCATGGCTCACCAGTTCTGCGTACTGACTCATCCTGCCAGCCAGTGACGGGGGCCGGTTGATGCGTTGGTGCGGATCTCCCTATCGTCGGCTGCTGGAGCCGGAGGGCGCTCCATCCCTGCGGGCATAGGCCTGCACCAACCGCTGCACCAGTGGATGCCGCACCACATCGGCAGCTGTGAGGGTGCAGATCGCCACCCCCTCGACCCCCTGCAGCACCTGGGCGGCTTCCGCCAGGCCACTGGTGACCCCAGGAGGCAGATCCACCTGGGTGGGGTCGCCGGTCACCACCATGCGCGAATTCTCACCGAGGCGGGTCAGCACCATCCGCATCTGACCCGCCGTGGTGTTCTGCGCCTCATCGAGGATCACAAAGGCATCGGCCAGGGTGCGGCCTCGCATGTAGGCCAGCGGTGCCACCTCGATCACACCCTTTTCGAGCAGCGTGGCGGTGCGCTCGCTGCCGAGCAGGGTATGGAGGGCGTCGTACAGCGGCCGCAGATAGGGATCCACTTTCTGCTGCAGATCACCGGGCAGGAAGCCGAGCCGTTCTCCGGCCTCCACAGCGGGCCGGGTCAGGATCAGCCGTTCCACCTTGCGCTCGTGCAGCATCCTCACCGCCAGAACCGTGGCGAGGAAGGTCTTGCCGGTGCCGGCAGGGCCGAGGGCCAGAGTGAGGTCGTGGCACTCCATGGCGTCCACGTAGGCCTTCTGCTTGAGGGTGCGGGGGCGCAGCAGTTTGCCGCTCTGGCTGCGGGCCAGCACCTGATCACTGAGGCGCGCATGTTCCTGCTCCCGGCCCGTATCCAGAGCCTTGAGCGCGGTCTGCACGTCCACCCGGGTGATCGCCTGTCCCTCCTGCCACAGCGGGCGAAGCAACTCAACCAGGGCAGAGGTGCGCTCCAGCTGGGAGGCCCGCCCCTGCAGCACGAGGTCGAGCCCGCGCAACACAAGAAGCGTCCCGGTGAGGGACTCAAGGTGCCGCAGGCTCGACTCGGCTTCCCCAGCCAAGGCAAGGGCTGCCTCGGGGGAGGGGAGCGGAATGGAGAAGGTCTGGAGCCCCGCCGCTTCGGCCATGGGGCTGCCGATCAGGCTTCTACGGCGGCGGGTTCGGGTTCAGCGGTCGCTGCTGCCGCCTCAGCGGCCTTGGCAGCGGCTTCAGCGGCGGCCTGCTTGGCAGCGGCCTCACGGGCGGTGGCCTGCTTGGCCTTGCCCACCACCTCGGCGGAGCGGATCGTCTTCTCGATCAGACCACCCTTCTCCAGCAGGTAGCGCACGGTGTCCGTGGGCTGGGCACCCTGGCTGAGGCGCTTGCGGATCGCCTCGGTGTCGAGGCGCGTCTCTTTGGTGCGGGGATTGTAAAAACCGAGTTCCTCGAGGGGATGGCCATCCCGGCGTGAGGTGCTGTTG
This sequence comes from Synechococcus sp. CBW1002, assembly GCF_015840915.1. NCBI lineage: Bacteria > Bacillati > Cyanobacteriota > Cyanophyceae > Synechococcales > Synechococcaceae > Synechococcus > Synechococcus sp. CBW1002. Next base: position 2,161,179 of record NZ_CP060398.1, on the reverse strand, counting down.
GTGGCCACGAGGCGGAAGCTCGCTTCCCGCTTCTTACCGAACCGCTTCAGGCGGAGCTTGATCATCGAGGCTGTGCCGCTAGGTGTCCAAAGGTCGAATCTACCTCTCAGACCTTCACCCCCCGCAAGAGGCCCTCAGAGTTGCCCGAAGCCCTTGCGCTTCTTGGCCGGCCGGGCCGGTTTCGGCGCGCCGCCACGGCCAGCAGGCGCCCCCATCCCGGGCATTCCGCCCATGCCAGGCATCCCTCCCATCCCCGGCATGCCACCCATGCCGGGAAAGCCCCCCATGCCAGGGAATCCCCCAGGCATGCCTCCCATACCCGGCATGCCACCCCGGCTCATCTGTTGCATGAAGCCGCGCATCTTCTGGAAATCGGTCAGCACCTTGTCCACCTCGGCGGGGCTGTGACCGCTGCCGGAGGCGATGCGCCGCCTGCGTGAGGGTTGGGAGGCCAGCAGATCGGGTTGCTCCCGTTCCTGCTGGGTCATCGAGCCGATCATCGCCTCGATCTTCCTGAGCTGCTGCTCCCCCTGCTTGAGCATGCCGTCGTCGATCTTGTTCATGCCCGGGATCATTTTCATCAGGCCGCCCAGCGAGCCCATGCGCTTGATCAGGCGCATCTGCTGCACGAAATCGGAGAAGTCGAAGGTGGCCTCCTGCAGCTTCTGCTGCATCCGCGCCACGTCGGCCAGCTCGACCTCCTTGGTGGCCTTCTCCACCAGGGTGAGCACATCACCCATGCCGAGGATGCGGCTGGCCATCCGTTCCGGGTGGAAGGGCTGCAGCGCCTCCACCTTCTCGCCGGTACCGATGAACTTGATCGGGGCACCACTCACCTTGCGGATCGAAAGCGCTGCCCCGCCTCGGGAGTCGCCGTCGAGCTTGGTGAGCACGGCGCCGGTGATGCCCACCTGCTCGTGGAAGGCGCGGGTCAGTTCGGCCGCCTCCTGACCGATCATCGAATCCACCACCAGCAGCACCTCATCGGGCTGCACGGCTTCGCGGATCCGCACCATCTCCTCCATCATCGACGTGTCGATCTGAAGGCGGCCGGCCGTGTCGACCAGCACCGTGTCGAAGCCCTCCTGCCGCGCTTTGGCGATACCGGCTGCGGCGATGGCCTCAGGCCTGGCCTCGGTGCCCAGGCTGAACACCTCCACGCCGATCTGGCCGCCCAGGGTCCTGAGCTGTTCGATGGCAGCCGGGCGGTAGACGTCCGCTCCCACGAGCAGCGCCTTGCGGCCCTGGTCCTTGAGGTGCAGGCCGAGCTTGGCGGTGGCGGTGGTCTTGCCGGCGCCCTGAAGGCCGGCCATCAGGATCACCGTGGGAGCCCCCTCCGTGCCGCCTGCCGCCAGGGGAGCGTTCTCGCCCCCCATGGTCTCCACCAGCTGTTCATGCACCAGCTGGATGAACTTCTGATCGGGGCTGATGCCACGCACCACCTCCGACCCCACGGCCCGGCTGCGCACCTCGTCCACGAAGGAGCGCACCACCGGCAGGCTCACGTCGGCGTCGAGCAGGGCACGGCGCACCTGCTGGAGGGCCCCCTCGACGTTGGTTTCGGTGATTTTGTCCTGACCCCTCAGGCTCTTGACGGCGTCTTCAAAACGCTGGGAAAGCTCGTCGAACATGAAGGGCTGGCGGAAGGGGCTGACGGAAGCAGGCTGACGGAAGACGCGGCCGGAGTCGGGGCCTCCAGTGCCTGCGATCGTAAAAACTCAGCGTCGGTGGTGATCTCCCGGTGGAGCGTTCCCCTCTGCCGCGGAGGGGAAGATCAGCCCCCTCGGTGGAAGCTCACCAGCTGCCAGGGACCGTCTTCACGGCCAAACACGTAGGTGTTGGTCAGTGTGAAGGGAGGGGTGGTCTCGATCACGGCGCCATCGGCAGCCAGGGTCTGATCGGAGTAGCGCAGCTCAGCCACCAGCACGACCCGCCGGGGCGACTGCTCGGTAATCCGCAGATCCAGCACCTTGGTGTCGATCACCTGGCGCCGATCACGAGCCTGGTCCCGTCGCCTTTCGCCCTCAACGGCAGCGGCCTGGTTGGAGCGAGCCACCGCTTCGAGGGCAACTGCCGGCTTGTCACCGGCGAGTACCGCCGCTTTTGCAGCCAGCCACCCCTCGAGCAAGGCACGCATCTGAGCTTCGCTGGGCTCAGCCGCCTCCAAGGGAAGAGCCTGGGCTGGCGTCGGCATGGTTGCGGAGGGCTGTGCCTGGGGTTGTGTTGGCGCTGCAGTGGAGCTTGGGGACGGAGTCTTCTGAGGAGCTGCAACTTGAGAATCCTGTCGACCCTGATCAGCCACGTGGGGACTCCAGAGCCACCAGCCGGTCGCCAGCAGCCCCCCCCCCACCACCAAGGCCCCACCCCACAGCAGGGGCCGGGGGAAGGCGGCCAGCTCAGTCGAGATCCTGGAGACCACTGGCTCCCACAGGTTGGACCGCAGCTGGGCGGGATGGAGATCGGACCAGCGCAGGAGCGGCACTTCCTGCAGGTCTGGATCCTCCGCCTCCATGTTCTGTTCGAACTGGGGGGTCATTGATGCCCGGGACAGCTCTTCTGGAAAGGGGTGGTGAGGATCGCGGGTGAGGTCCCAGCCTGGCGCCATCGACTCAGCCAGTGGAGGAAGGGGTGCAGCACCGGTGAACAGGCTTCCGGCGGCGGACAAAGCAGCAGGAGTGGCTGGGGACATGGAGGAGCCAGGGGAATTCACAGGCGTCGAGGCCAGACTTCCGCCGGTCGCGGTGGCTGGCGGGGACAATGCCGCAGATGTCGTGGCCGTCACTGGCTCGGTCGCAGGCCTGGGATGCTCGGCTTCGGCCCGGCGACGTCGACGGTCCTGGCGTTCCACGAAGCTCTGCACGTCACGATCATTGAAATAGGCGTCCAGGTCAGGTTCGGAGTCCAGGTCGCGGTAGCCGGTGAGCACCTCCCGGGCCAGCCAGTCGCGGCACACGGCGCAGAGCCGAACCAGGAGTGGATCCTCCCCATCAATGGCGTGGTGTGGGTTCTGAGGCGCTGTGCTGGAGAACAGCGCCTCCGCCTGATCCACGTCTCCAAGCAAGAGCAGCAGACAGGCTTGATCGGTCTGCTGGGGTGGCGCACCTCGGATGGCCAGCCGCTCCAGGGCCGCGGCGATCCGTTCGGGTTTGCGCTGGGCGAAGCCGCTGGCAGTGAGAGCCTTGCAGGCCAGAAGTTCGGCGCGGGCCGACCCCGCCCGTGACCAGCGCTCGAACAGATCGAGTTGCTCCTGCAGGGTGAGGAAGGAACGGATCTGGGCCAGAAACGCCAGGAATTCCTGGGGGCTGAGCATCGTGCTGGCTTCACTGTCCATACCACCGCGCTGCTGCACCAACTGCTCCAGCAGAGCCATACCTTCATTCCGCTGAGCCACGGCGGCCAGGTCACGGCTGAGCAGGTCGAGGATCCGGTACGGCAGGAGCTGATCGCGCTCCGTGGCCATCTGGTCCCGAAGGGCTGCACACTGGCCCATGCGTTGCAGCAGTTGCAGGCCACGAGTCAAGGTCTGGGAAGCGGCTTCATAGCGGCGTTGACGGCGATATTCGGTTGCGGCTGCCTGGCTGCTCAGCCCAGCCAGCAGCGTGAGATCCGCCTCGCGGCCGCTGCCAAGAGAGGGTGCCCGAGGGGGCTGCAGGCACCGCTCAGCCTGCTCGAAAGTCTCCAGAGGTTGACCGGCTTCAAACAGCAGGAGAAGCCCGCCCACCTCGTGGGAACTGGACACCTCCAAGGCTGCCATGGCCTGGGCGTCGTCGCCCACAAGGGAGGTGAGATGGGATTCGTAAGTGCGCCGTCTGTCTTCATCGGTGAGCAGATCGGCACTGGCGCGCAGCAGCTCACCCCTTGCTTCCAGCGTCTCATGGGTGAAACCCTGGTCGGGAGCCCGATCGAGCCTCTGCTGCAGGGTACGGAGCACAGACTGGGCGTCTGTGGTGGGGGTGACACCGAGCAGACGGAAGTGATCGATCGGCAGTTCCAACCAGGCATCCGCTCCTGGGAGCCGACTGTAAGCAGGAGAAGCAATCTGGACAGCCGTTCGATGTCGGACCCCGTACAGTCAGCGACACGCTTCAGCATCCGGGCCCGTCATGACGCAGGAGATGGCCGCAGAGACCACCGCTATGGGCAGTGCCATCCCCTCCGGAGCCGGCAGCCATGCCGAGCGCCTGTCCTCCCTTTACCCCTCAGGCAATCTCAGCATCAGCCGCGAGGAGGGTCTGATGCTCTACCGCGACATGACCCTGGGGCGGCGCTTTGAAGACAAGTGCGCCGAGATGTATTACCGGGGCAAGATGTTTGGGTTCGTGCATCTCTACAACGGCCAGGAGGCTGTGAGCACGGGCGTGATCAAGGCGATGAAAGCCCAGCACGACTGGTTCTGCAGCACCTATCGCGACCACGTGCATGCCCTCAGCGCCGGTGTTCCTGCCCGTGAGGTGATGAGCGAGCTGTTCGGCAAGGCCACAGGCTGCAGCAAGGGCCGTGGCGGTTCGATGCACCTCTTCTCCAAGGAGCATCATCTGCTGGGGGGCTATGCCTTCATCGGCGAGGGCATTCCCGTCGCGCTCGGTGCCGCGTTCACCAGCCGCTACAAGCGTGATGCCCTCGGCGTTACCGACAGTGATTCGGTCACAGCAGCCTTTTTCGGCGACGGAACCTGCAACAACGGCCAGTTCTTCGAGTGCCTGAACATGGCGGCACTCTGGAAGTTGCCCATCCTGTTTGTGGTGGAGAACAACCGCTGGGCCATTGGCATGGACCATGACCGTGCCACCAGTGATCCTCAGATCTGGCGCAAAGCGGCCTCCTTCGGCATGGCCGGTGAGGAAGTTGATGGCATGGATGTGCTGGCCGTTCGGGCTGCCGCTCAACGCGCCGTGGAGCGTGCCCGGGCCGGCGAAGGCCCGACCCTGCTGGAGTGCCTCACCTATCGCTTCCGTGGCCACTCCCTCGCCGATCCAGACGAGCTGCGTGCCGAAGCTGAAAAGCAGTTCTGGGCTCAGCGCGATCCGATCAAGCAGCTGGCTGCTCACCTCACCAGCCAGGGATTAGCCAGCGGGGACGATCTCAAGGCGATTGAAAAAGAGATCGATGCCGAGGTGAGCGATTGCGTTTCCTTTGCTCTGGATGCGCCCGAGCCCGATCCAAGCGAACTGACCCGCTACATCTGGGCGGAAGACTGAAAAGAGGCACTGCCGACACTGAGTGCTCGCAGGTCAATAACCTGGGGGCTATCGGCGGGTGAGATTCCGCAGTTTGCGCAGCGCCTTGAGCTCCACCTGCCGTACCCGCTCGCGGGAGACATCGAGCCGGCGCCCGATCTCGGCCAGGGTGTGGCGCTCTTCGCCTTCAAGGCCGAAGCGCAGCTGCAACACCTCCTGCTCCTGCTCGGTGAGCTGACTGAGCCAACGCCCCAGCTGTTCCTGGTGCATCCCCCGTTCGACCCGATCCAGCGGTTCCTCACTGCTGATGTCGGCGATCAAGTCGCCGAGGAAACTGCGACCTTCGTCACCGCTGACAGGCGCATCCAGGCTTGAGGTAGTGAGCGCCTGACGCAGCAAGGAGTCGAGCTCCTCGAGTGGCATATTGATCGCCTCAGCGATTTCGCTGCGACTGGGCATGGCGCCTAACTTATGGGCCAGCTCCAGGCTCACACGGCGCACGGTGGTGAGCCTTTCGCTGAGATGAACCGGCAGACGGATGGTGCGCGACTGGCAGGCGATTGCCCGGGTCATGCTTTGACGGATCCACCAGAAGGCATAGGTGGAGAACTTGTACCCCCGAGTGGGATCGAACTTCTCCACAGCGCGCTCGAGCCCGAGGGAACCTTCCTGAATCAGATCGAGCAACTCCAGGCCCCTGCCTTGATATTTCTTGGCGACGCTCACCACGAGCCTCAGATTCGCTTTCATCATGCGCTGCTTGGAACGACGCCCCAGACGCAGAATCCGACGCTGCTTCTCCGTTTCCGCGTCGGGCTCTGGCTCACAGTCGCGTTCGCCCCGCTCCAGCAGATGCATCATCGCCTGCACCTGGTTGCCCAGTTCAATCTCCTCGGCTGCGGTGAGAAGAGGCTCGCGACCGATCGTGGCGAGATACCAGCTGATCGAATCACCGCCACGCCGGCGACTGGAGTCCCCCGTCTTCAGGGATGAGGTCGCCATTGGGGAAGGGTCGGAGGCTGGAATGTCGACTATCCACGAAAAGGATGAAAAGGGGCTGTACTTTCAACAACCCTTCAGGTTGTGACAGCAAAACCACACAGTCGAATCGTTAGTCCAGTCTCAAATCAATTTTGCCGTGGTTAATGCTGTTGTGCGGCTCGCAAGTGTGCGGATTTCTTGACTTTCCTCACTGTCGGTAACGCTGCCGCCACCGCTTCCGGTGTGGCGGCCCCCTCCCCCTGCTGACGCACCACCAGGCCACCGGCCTCGGCATGGGCCAGGGCCGCGCCGGCCAGCAGGACCGGCAGCGCTTCCAGGTCTGCTCCGGCCGCCAGCGCTCTGCCCCCCACCCCAGCGGCGAAGCCGGCCAGCACATCGCCCAGCCCAGCCCTGGCTGCGCCAGGCCAGGCTTTCAGCAGCTGCCAGCAGCGGCCATCAGCCGCAGCCACCACGCTGCGGGCACCCTTGAGCAGCACGGAACAGCACGCCAGAGCCGCCGCCTGCCGGGCGGCTTCCAGTGGCTGCAGGTCGCCCAGATCGGGAAACAGCCGGTTGAATTCACCGCGATGGGGCGTGATCCAGGTGGGTCCGCTGCGTCCTCGTAACCAGAGAATCCCAGGCGCCTCGCCCGGCTCACCGCTGGATGCGGCGAGCCGGTTGAGGCCGTCGGCATCAAGCACCAGCAGCCCGGGGAAGGCCTGCAGCTGATCCCAGAAACTCTGTTCCGCCTGCCACAGCCTGGCTTCTGCGGTTGCCGCGGCCGCTCCCAGCCCCGGTCCCAGCAGCACCGCATCGAGACGATCCAGCGCCCCGGCGCCCAGCCCCCCCAGCGCCAGTCCACCTTGGGCAGTGCTGCCCAGGCTGGCCTGCAACACGGTGTGGGGCTGCACCAGCCAGAGCCGCTCCGCCACCGCCTCGGGCAGCGCCGCCCGCAGGCTGCCGACACCGCTGGCACTGGCGCCACTCAAGGCCAGGATTGCAGCACCGCGGAAGGTCTGGCTTCCAGCCACCACCAGCAGGCGACCACGGCCGTACTTGGCGGCGGTGGGATCGATCTGGGGCCAGGGGAGGGCACCCAGATCGGAAGCAGCCATGGCGCCACCGATACCGAGGAGTTGGCTCGGCGGCAGGGAGCCAAGCAGAGTCGCAGCCAGACCCAGGTCGATCCGCCGCAACCGCCCCACATAGGGCAGGGCCGCATCCTGCACCAGGCCCTGCTTACGCAGGCCGATGCAAAAGGTGGTGTGGGCCACGGCAGCCCCGTCCCCCAGGCAGCGTCCGGAGTCGCTGCAGAGTCCGCTGGGCACATCGATCGCCAGCAACTGCGCCGGTTGTTGCTGCTGGCGATGCGCCAGCAGCTGCTCCAGGGCTGGATCCAGCCGGCGGGTCTGGCCCACCCCGAACAACGCATCGATCCAGAGGGCCCCATCGGCCGGGTCGGGCTCTCCTTCCAGGGCGGCTATGCCCAGCCAGGCGGCGTGGCGGCGATGGGCTTCGGTGAGCGGTTTGAGCCGCGGCCAGGGGCACCAGATCCGCACCGGCCAGCCGGCCAGATGCAGTTCCCTTGCCACCACCAGGCCATCGCCTCCGTTGTGGCCCGGCCCCACCAGCACCAGCACGCCGGCCCTGCGGGCCCGCCCGCGCCAGGCAGAACCGGTGCGCACTCGCTCAGCCACCGCCAGGGCAGCCTTCTCCATCAGGGCCTCGACCGGCAGGCCGGAGGCGAACAGTTGCTGCTCCAGCGCAGCCATCTGGGCACCGCTGACCAGCAGGTGATCCGCATCGCGCCGGGGCCAGCAGGGCGCAGGGGGGAGGGGCGACAAGGCGGTGATGGCGGCACGGTTTCATGATGGAAAGCCTGCGGCCCGCCGACAGCCGCGTACTGCCTCCAGGTCTTGACCGTCCATCCCGCTCCACTGTCTTCGCCGTTGCCTGCGCCGCTGTCTGCTGAAGGCGTGACTGCGTCAGCCGATACCGCCCTCCGCGCCGTGGCCGCCCCGGTCACCCCTGCCGGAGCTGAGGCGCTTGAGCGCCTGCGCCGCTGGCCGGGAGAGCATCGGGTGGCCGTGGGCCTCTCCGGTGGTGTCGACAGCTCCCTCACGGCGGCCCTGCTGGTCGAGGCCGGCTGGCAGGTGGAAGGGCTCACCCTCTGGTTGATGAGCGGCAAGGGGGCCTGCTGCGCCGAGGGCCTGGTCGATGCGGCCGGCATCTGCGAGCAGCTCGGCATTCCCCACCACGTGGTGGATGCCCGGGAGCGCTTCCGCGAACAGATCGTCGATGTGCTGGTGCAGGGCTATGCCTCCGGGATCACGCCGCTGCCCTGCTCGCGTTGCAACCGGGAGGTGAAATTCGGCCCGATGCTGGAGTGGGCGCAGCAGCACCGCCGCATCGAGCGCATCGCCACCGGTCATTACGCCCGGGTGCGCCATGCCGATGCCGGCGATCCACTGCCGGTTCCCACCAGCGCCGCTGCAGAGGGCGCGACCGTGGCCGGGCGCCATCAACTGCTGCGCGGCCTGGATCGCCACAAGGATCAGAGCTATTTCCTCTACGACTTGCCCCAGGAGGTGCTGGGGCGGCTGGTGTTCCCCCTGGGGGAGCTGACCAAGCCGGACACCCGGCTGGAAGCGGCGCGCTACGGCCTGCGCACCGCCAGCAAGCCCGAAAGTCAGGACCTCTGCCTCGCCGACCACCATGGCTCGATGCGGGCGTTTCTGGACGCCTACCTGCCGCCCCGCCCGGGCGAGATCGTGCTGGCCGACGGCACCGTGGTGGGCAGCCACGACGGCATCGAGCATTTCACCATCGGTCAGCGCAAGGGTCTGGGGGTGGCCTGGAGTGAGCCGCTGCATGTGGTGCGGCTCGATGGCGCCATGAACCGGGTGGTGGTGGCTCCGCGGCGGGAGGCGGCGCGGGACCGTTGCATCGTGGGGGCGATCAACTGGATCTCCATGGCTCCGCCGGCGGCGGCGCTGGAGGTGGACGTGCAACTGCGCTACCGCAGCGCCCCCGTGGCAGCCCGGCTCACCCCCCTGGCCGCCCAGCCAGACGACGGGGCCCATGGCCGGCCCCATCGCTGCCAGCTGGAGTTCGCCGAGGAGCAGTTCTCGATCACCCCCGGCCAGGCGGCCGTGTTCTACGCCGGGGAGGTGGTGCTGGGGGGAGGCCTGATCCAGGCTCACCAGGTTTGATCCAGGTGCTCCAACCGGGAGCTCACCAGTAGGGATCAGCGGCCAGCTCCACCTCCAGGCTGCCGCCGGCACTGGCCGGCACCGTGGCGATGCAGGCACGCACCACCTGGCCGTTCACCTCGATCTCGCAGGCGCCGCAACTGCCGCCGAGGCAGCCGGTGGGAATCGACTGGCCCGCCTCAGCAGCCGCCAGCAGCCAGTCGCAACCCACGGCCGCCTGACTGACGCGACCATCGGGCCAGCGGATCGTGATCGTTCGGCGTGTCGCGGGGTCCGCCATCGCTGCCCTCAGGGCACCATCTCGCCATCGGGCCCGGCCACCCGGAGCCGGAAGCCGCTGGCTTCCAGCACCACCTCGGCGCAGGAGCGCAGGCTCCAGCGCTCGAGACCAAGATCGATCGGTGGCTCACCGGGCGCTGGCGGCAAGGATCTGAGGCTGATCAGCAGCCCGTTCACCCCATCGTCATCCCGCAGGGGCACCACCTCGAGCCCGGCGATCACGGGAACGGGCCGCCGATCCAGGGCGGCCGCCAGCCGCAGCAACAGGGCCATCGACGCCACCGTGCGGCGCTGGTCGCGCCCCTCGATCAGCTGCCACGACTCATGCCGCTTCTTGGGCAGCCCGCGGCGGTGATACCGGGCGATCGCCGCCACCATCAGATGTTCGGCCTGGGAATACCCCAGCAGCTCGCCGTGGCGGATCAGATACCAGGTGTGTTTGTGGTACGCAGCGATGTTGATGTGTTTGCCGCAGGTGTGCAGCTGCGCCGCCGCCCAGAGCAGCTGGCGGCCATAGCCGCCGTATTCGTGGTCGTGGTGCAGCAGGCCACGGGTCTGGTCGTAGAGGCTCACGGCCAGTTCGGCCACCCGATCGGCCTGGGCCCGGTCGACGCCGTACGACTGGGCGAGATGACGGACCGTGCGCTGGCGGATCGAGCTCTGGAACGAGAACCGGTCGCCCAGCAGACCTTGGCGCAGCATCCAGTCCACGATCAGGCCCTCCCGCAGGGCGCGGTCGCACACCACCAGGGCGTCGGCCTGGAGCATGGTCATGGCGGTCTGCATGATCAGCACGCCGGGCACGATGATTTCGGCCCGCCGCTCGTTGATCACCGACAGCGCGCGCCGCTGATCCGGCGTCATGGCGAGCAGCTTGGCCACGATCTGATCGACCTTCTGGCGATCGAGCCGGTAGCCCTGGAACTTCAGCGGCGGCTTGGCCTCCTCGGCGGCCGCCAGGGCCGCCAGGGCCATGGCGGTGCCGCTGGTGCCCACCAGCACAGGCCTGCTGCCGGCCGGCAACGCCGCCTTCACCTGGGCCACGGCGGGTTCCAGGGACCCCTGGATATAGGCCTGCAGAAACTTCCGCCGCTCGTCCGGCAGCGGCTCCTCACGGATGAAGTCGCGCTGCAGCCGCACGGCGCCGATGCGGGTGCTGGTCAGGGCACGGGAATCACGGCTGTCAGCCAGGATCAACTCGGTGGAGCCGCCACCGATGTCGATGATCATGTGGGGCTGCTCGCCGAAGCTCATCCCCGAGAGCACGCCGAGGTAGATCAGCCGCGCTTCTTCGGGGCCGCTGACCAGATCCACCTCCAGCCCCAGCTGCTCCTGGACGGCCTGCAGGAAGTCCTTGCCGTTGGGGGCTTCGCGCACGGCACTGGTGGCTGCCGTGACGATCTGTTCGGCCCCATGGCTGGCGGCCAGATCGCGGCAGTGGCGGAGGGTTCGGAAGCCCCGCTCGATCGCCGCCGCACTGAGATCTCCGGTTTCGGGATCCCGTTCCCCCAGTCGCGTGGTCGATTTCTCAGCCAGCACCACGCTGAAGCTCTGCAGCTCCGGATCCACCTCGGCGATCAACAGGTGGATCGAGTTAGTGCCGATGTCGATCGCAGCCACCCGACGCAGGCCGGCCGAGGCGACAGGAGGGATCTTGGCCATCGGCAAGGCCGCCGGGACAGGGGCGGCGTCACTTTGCCACCCCGCACCAGACCTAGGGTGCTGGCGAGCACAACCGCTGCATGGCTCCCAGTCGCCTGGCTTTCCACGGCATCGCCGACCGACTGCGGGCCTGGATCGAGCTGCTGCGGTGGCACAAGCCGAGCGGTCGGCTGATCCTGCTGATCCCCGCCGGCTGGGCTCTCTGGCTCACCCCCCAGGCCCCCCCGGAGCCCGGGTTGGTTGGGTTGATCGTGTTGGGTGGTCTGGCGGTGAGTGGTGCCGGTTGCGTCGCCAACGATCTCTGGGACCGGCGCATCGATCCGCTGGTGGAACGCACCCGCCATCGCCCCCTGGCCGATGGCCGTGCCGGGGTGCCGGAGGCGGTGCTCCTGCTGCTGATCTGCCTGCTGCTGGCCTTGCTGGTGGTGCTGGCCCTGCCTTCAGATGGTCGCTCGCTCTGCCTGCTGCTGGCGGTGGCCACCCTGCCGCCGGTGCTGCTCTACCCCTCCGCCAAGCGCTGGTTCGCCTTTCCGCAGTTGGTGCTGGCCCTGTGCTGGGGCTTCGCCACCCTGATCCCCTGGGCGGCCGCTACGGGCAGCCTGGCCGGCGGAGCGCCACTGCTGCTGGTGTGGCTGGCGGCCGTGAGCTGGACCTTCGGCTTCGACACGGTTTATGCCATGGCCGATCGCGATGACGACGCTGTGCTGGGGGTCCGCAGCAGTGCCCTGAGCCTCGGGGCCCGGGCGCCTGCGGTGGTGGCCGGCTGCTATGGGGTCACCGCCCTGACCCTGGCGATCGCGGCGGTGTTGCAGTCGATCAGCCTGGCGTTCTGGCCGCTCTGGCTGGCGGCCGCTGCGGGGATGCAGCGTGAGGCCTGGGCCCTGCGCAGCCCCTCCCTGCCCCGCTCCCGCTATGGCCGCCATTTTCTGCGGCAGGTCCAGCTGGGCGGCCTGCTGCTGCTGGCCCTCGTGCTGAGCCGGGGACCGGCATGAGCCAGCTGCGCTGGCCGCAGGACTGGCCCCGTCCGCTGCGCCGGGGGGATCGGGTGCAGCTGGTGGCGGCCAGCTCCGCTCTGATCGGCCCTGATGCCCCAGACCGGCTCGCGGCAGGTGCAGCGTTGCTGCAGCGGTGGGGGCTGCAGCTGGAGCCCTCCCAGCCGGAGCGTCTGCTGGGGCGCCGCTGGGGCTACCTGGCCGGCCGCGATGCGGAGCGGGCCGCGGACCTGGACGCCGCCGCCGCCCTGTTGGCCTGCGTCAGGGGGGGCTGGGGCTCCGCCCGACTGCTGGAACGGCCGCTGTCACTTCCGGACGGCTGGCTGCTGGGCTTCTCCGATGTCACCTCCCTGCTGTGGGCCCAGCAGGCGCGGGGCCACCGTGGCGGCATCCATGGACCGCTGCTCACCACCCTGGCGACGGAACCCCGCTGGAGCCAGGAACGGTTGCGGGCCCTGCTGTTCGGCGAACCCCTGCCGGCGCTGTCTGGCGTGGGCTGGCAAGCCGGTGTGGCCGAGGGGCCGCTGTTGGTGGCCAATCTGACTGTTGCCACCCATCTGCTGGGCACAACCCACCTGCCGGAGCTGCGGGGGGCGATCCTGATTCTTGAGGATGTGGGCGAGGCGCCCTACCGGATCGAGCGGATGCTGACCCACTGGCGCCTCTGCGGTGCTCTGCAGGGCCTGGCCGGCATCGGCTTCGGCAGCTTCCTGGGCTGTGATGAGCCCATCGAAGAGCCACCACAAGACGACGAGGTCGAAGCCAACGGCTCATATCAACACGACGGCGCGTCCGAAGACAACAGCCTGATCGCGGCCCGCGGAGCCGCCGGGCGCTTCAGCCTGGAGCAGGTGCTGCGCGAACGCACCCAGGATCTGGAAATCCCCGTGGTGGCTGGCCTGCCGGTGGGCCATGCCCCCGGCAACGCCGCCCTGCCGATCGGGGCACCGGCCCGGCTGGATGGCCGGCTCGGCACCCTGGAGGTGGGTGGGATCTGAGCCGTGGTGCGGTGTTCAGCGGCGCAGTTGTCAGCACTCATCCGGCCGCCCGCTGGGCCAGCACCGCCTCGGCAATCGTGAGATCAAAGGGCGTGGTGAGCTTGATGTTGGACGGCGGCGCCTGCAGCACCTTGACGGGTTTTCCGAGCTTTTCGAACAGGGCCGCGTCGTCGGTGACGCTCCAGCCCTCGGTGGCGGCGATCGCATGGGCCTGGCGCAGATCGTCCACCGGGAAGCCCTGGGGCGTCTGGGCTGCCCAGAGGTCGCTGCGATCGGGGGTGGCTTGGATCGTGCCCGCATCGTCCACCTGCTTGATCGTGTCGGTCACGGGGGTGGCGGCGATCACGGCTGCGCCGGCGGCCACGGCCTCGGCGCAGCGGCTCAGCAGCTCCGGCTCCACCAGGCAGCGGGCTCCATCGTGGATCAGGACCCCCTCGGCCTCGGTGGGCAGGGCCGCCAGGCCGCGGCTCACCGATTCCTGCCGGGTGTCGCCGCCCACGATCCACTGCACCGGCAGCCTGGGCCCGGCTGCCGCCACAATCGCCGCCACGGCCTCCTCATCCACGGGCTGACCCACCACCCCGATCCAGCGGATCACCGGACAGGCCAGGGCCGCATCCAGAGTCCAGGCCAGCACGGGACGACCGGCCACCGCCAGCAGGAGCTTGTTGCCCTCGGCCCCCATACGGCGGCCGCTGCCGGCGGCGGCGATCAGCAGATGCACAAGCAGCTCCCGGAACGACGGGCAGATCAGGAACTGCTCCATACAATCAGGCCGCGATGCCCCGCCCAACGCCTGATGCGCGCCCTTTTTCTGATTCCAGGCGACAGCGTCAGCCAGTTGCAGGTTCTGCCGGCGGTGGCGGCAGCGGCGGATCAGCTCGGGTTCCAGGTGCAGGTGGCCTGCAGCCCTGAAGCCGGGACCGTCTGGAGTCTGTTGCCGGCCGTGGAGAAAATCCTGCCGATCGCCTATGGCAAGGCCACCCTGGCCGACTGGACCAACCTGCTGGGCCTGGTGAGGGATCCTGATTTTCAGCTCTGTATCAACCTCGTGGCCAGCGGACCCGGTGGCCGTGCCATTGATCTGCTGCTGTCGATGAGCCACATCCCCACCCGGGTGGCGGCGGCGGGGTTCTCGGCCACCGAACGGATTGTTCCCTCCAGCCAGGGCTGGATCGATCAGCGCCTGGAGGCCTACCTGCGCCCCGTTGGGGTGCGGTTGGATGCCGCGGCCTACCGCCTGCCGATCGCCAGGGCGGATCTGGACAAGGCCAGCGCTGCCCTGCCACAAGGCTCCGGGCCGATGCTCCTGCTGGCACCAACCGGCGGCGCCGGCGACTGGCCGGCTCCCCACTGGCAGGCCCTGCCGGAGCGCATCCAGACCCGCCTCAGCGATCTGCGCAGCCTCACCCTGGAGCCCACTGCGCCCAGCCCGAGTTCCGGCTCCCTGCGGCGGCGGGCTGCCCAGGTGGCCGCCGCCGACGTGGTGCTGGCCAGCGATCCCGTCACGATCGAGCTGGCCCTGCTGTGCGGTGTGCCGCTGGTGGCCCTGGGCCGCGATCCGGCCAGCCTGCCCCAGCGCCAGGGGGTGACGGGCCTGGGCGAGGCCGCTCAGCTGCAGGAGCTCTCCATCGACCCGGTGCTTCAGGCCCTGGGCCTCGGATGAGCCGAGACCGGATGGGGCTGGCGCCATGATCCCTGCTCTGCGGCGCCGGCGCCGTCCCCCATCCACCCGGTTGCGACGCCCCTGGCGCACCCCGATGGTCGCCCTGGCGATCGTGGTCAATCTGTCTGCCCTCGGCTATCGCCTGACCGAAGGATGGGACTGGGGCGATTGCTACTGGATGGTGGCGATCACGATCAGCACCATCGGCTATGGGGAGGTGGAGCCCCTCTCCCCGGGTGGTCGTCTGGTGACGGCCCTCTCGATCATCGGTGGCCTGATCGTGGTGCAGCTCACCATTCAGGGGGTGCTGGGTCTCACAGAATCGGGCTACTTCCGGCGCATGCGCCAGCGCCGCTTTCTCCGCTGGATCGAGACGATGCAGAACCACGTGATTCTCTGCGGCTACGGGCGGATCGGTCGGGAGATTGCCGAACAGATCAGCAGCGAAGGGGTGTCACTGCTGGTGGTCGAAATGGATGAGGAGCGCAAGCGGGAGGCGGAAGAGAGGGGTTTGCCGGTGCTCAGCGCCGATGCCACCCTCGACGAGACCCTGGTGGAGGCCGGCATCCACCGCTGCCGCAGCCTGGTGGCGGCCCTGCCGAGCAATGCCGCCAACCTCTACGTGGTGCTCAGTGCCCGTGGCCTGGCGCCCGGCTGCCGCCTGATCGCCCGCTCCGACAGCGAAGAAGCTGAGCGCAAGCTGCGCCTGGCTGGTGCCGATCAGGTGGTGAGTCCCTATGTGGCGGGTGGACGCACCATGGCGGCCACAGCCCTGCGCCCCCTGGCGGTGAGCTTCATGGACCTGCTGGCCGGCTCCAATTGCGAGGTGGAGGAGTTCCAGCTCAGCAGTGATCCCCGCCTGCTGGGCGATCTCAGTGGCCGCACCCTCGCCGAACTGACCCTGCGACGGCGCACCGGCGCCCTTGTGCTGGCGATCCGCAATCCGGAACCGCCCAGTCAGCCAATACCCACCTACCGCGGTGCCCCCGTCCTGCCCTCGCCGGTCACCCTGATCGCCAATCCCGATGGTGATGTGCGCCTGGGCCCGGGCCAGCTGCTGGTGGCCCTGGGCAGCAAGGAACAGCTGCGCGCCCTCGCCGACCTGCTCGGCCCGGCCCTGGAGGCTGTCGAGACCATGCAGGAGTGAGGGGGGCGTGGGCGGCACATACGATCGGGCCCACCTTGACCTGATTGGCGATGTCCGGCGGCTTCCCCACCACTTCCCTGGCTGGCCAGGTCGCCCTGGTCACCGGGGCCAGCCGCGGCATCGGACGGGCCATCGCCCTGGAGCTGGCGGCCAGCGGCGCCACCGTGGTGGTGAACTACGCCAGTTCACCGGAGGCTGCCGCCGCCGTGGTGGCGGAGATTGAGGGCCAGGGCGGCAAGGCCTGGAGCTATCAGGCCAACGTGGCCGAAGAAGCGGCGGTGGAGTCGATGGTGAAGGCGGTGCTGGAGCGGGAAGGGCGGCTTGACGTGCTGGTCAACAACGCCGGCATCACCCGCGATGGGCTGTTGATGCGCATGAAGACCAGCGACTGGCAGAGCGTGATCGACCTCAATCTCACCGGCGTGTTCCTCTGCACCCGCGCCGTGAGCCGCACGATGCTCAAGGCCCGTGCCGGACGGATCATCAACATCACCTCCGTGGTGGGCCTGATGGGCAACCCCGGCCAGGCGAACTACAGCGCCGCCAAGGCAGGCGTGATCGGTCTGACCCGCAGCAGCGCCGCCGAATTCGCCAGCCGTGGTGTGACCGTCAATGCAGTGGCTCCCGGTTTCATCGAGAGCGACATGACCAAGGACCTGGCCAAGGAACCGATCCTGGCCGCGATCCCCCTGGCGCGCATGGGCCAGCCGGCCGAGGTGGCCAGCGCCGTGCGATTCCTGGCGGCCGATCCGGCCGGTGCCTACATGACCGGCCAGGTGCTGCAGGTGGATGGCGGCATGGTGATGCGCTGAAGGGTGCCGGGCTGAATCCTGCTGCAAAGAAGGCCGCTGCGCTGAAGGCCGCTTCGCTGAACTGATCGACGCAGAACAGCGCCTTGACCTGGATCGATCAGTCGTTGGCGGTCGAGACCGTTGGGGGGTGGAGGTCAGAGGTGGTCGGGGTGTCTGCCTGGAGTGGCTGACCCAGGTCGTCCCGCAGCCGACGGATCCGCTGCAGCAGTTGAAGCCGGCGGCGGCGGGCGGTGATCGTGAGAAACAGCCGGATCGGCACGTAGACCAGGGCCATCAGCAGGCCCAGGGCTGCGATCAGCAGGAAGACCATGGCATCGGCCTTGGAGCTGGCGGCCAGGGCACTCTCGGCGGTGGCACTGTCCAGTGCGCTCTGCAGCAGATCCTCCATGGCTCGCGTAGGCTCCCGGCCCTCTGCCCTTGGTTGACGCTACTGGCCATGGGGCCGCTGGGACAGGGGCACGGGCAGGCTGATTCGGCATTCACCACCACCTAGGCACTGCGGCTGGACAGTGCGCTATGGGACGCTGAACCATCTGTTGTTCTGCTCTCCCCGATGGCCAAATTGATCCAGTTCGCCGATCAATCGCGCGAATCTCTGGAACGGGGGGTCAATGCCCTGGCCGACGCCGTGAGGGTCACGATCGGTCCGAAGGGCCGCAACGTCGTGCTGGAGAAGAAGTTCGGCGCTCCGGACATCGTCAATGACGGTGTCACCATCGCCCGGGACATCGAACTCGAGGATCCCTTCGAGAACATCGGCGCCAAGCTGATTCAGCAGGTGGCCGCCAAGACCAAGGACAAGGCCGGTGACGGCACCACCACGGCCACGGTGCTGGCCCAGTCGATGGTGCGGGAAGGCATGAAGAATGTGGCCGCTGGCGCCAGCCCGGTGCAGCTGCGCCGCGGCATGGAGCAGGCCGTTGCCCTGGTCGTGAGCGGCATCGCCGCCCGTGCCCAGTCGGTGGCGGGAGACGCCATCCGCCAGGTGGCCACCGTGAGCTCCGGCAACGACGACGAAGTGGGCGGCATGATCGCCAAAGCCATGGACACGGTGAGCGCCGACGGGGTGATCACCGTGGAGGAGTCGAAATCCCTGGCCACCGAACTGGAGATCACCGAAGGCATGGCCTTCGATCGGGGCTACAGCTCCCCCTACTTCGTGACCGACCAGGAGCGGCTGGAGTGCGTCTATGAGAATGCCCTCCTGCTGATCACCGACCGCAAGGTGAGCAGCGTCGCCGATCTGGTGCCGGTGCTGGAGGCCGTGGCCCGCAGTGGCCGGCCCCTGGTGATCCTGGCCGAGGAGGTGGACGGTGAGGCCCTGGCCACCCTGGTGGTGAACAAGAACCGCGGCGTGCTGCAGGTGGCGGCCGTGCGGGCTCCCGGCTTCGGCGATCGCCGCAAGGCCATGCTGGAAGACATCGCCATCCTCACCGGCGCCACCGTGGTGAGCGAGGACAGGGCCATGAGCCTCGAGGCGGTGACCCTCGCGGACCTGGGAACGGCCCGCCGGATCACGATCACCAAGGACAGCACCACTCTTGTGGCGACCGATGATCACCGCCAGGCGGTGGTCGACCGGGTGGCCGCGATCAAGCGCGAACTCGATGCCACCGACTCCGAGTACGACTGTGAAAAGCTCAACGAGCGGATCGCCAAACTCGCCGGCGGCGTGGCGGTGATCAAGGTGGGAGCCCCCACCGAAACCGAACTGCGCAACCGCAAGCTGCGCATCGAGGATGCCCTCAATGCCACCCGTGCGGCGATCGAGGAGGGCATCATTCCCGGGGGCGGCTTCACCCTTCTTCAGCTGGCCTCGGAGCTCGATGGCCTGCTGGCGAGCAGCAGCGGCGATGCTCGAACCGGTGTGGCGATCGTGCAGCACGCCCTGGGTGAGCCGGCGCGTCAGATTGCGGTCAACGCCGGTGCCGATGGTTCGGTGGTGACCTCCGAGTGCCTGAGCCGGGGTCAGGGCTACAACGCCGCCACGGGTAGTTACGAGGATCTTCTGGCCGCTGGCATCGTCGATGCCGCCAAGGTGGTTCGTCTCGCCCTGCAGGATGCGGTGTCGATCGCAGCGCTGCTGATCACCACTGAAGCGGTGATCGCCGACAAGCCCGAGCCCGCTGCTGCCTCCCCTGGTGGCGACATGGGTGGCATGGGCGGAATGGGCGGTATGGGCATGCCCGGCATGGGCGGCATGGGGATGCCCGGCATGGGCGGCATGGGGATGCCCGGCATGATGTGAGGCCCCGGTGGGTGTGGGTCAGTCGGCCCACGCCCCTCCTGAGGCCCAAGCGTCAGTGCACCAGCTCCCGCTCAGGCGCGCAAGCGCTTCACGTAGGCCGCCACCTGTAGATCCACTCCGGTGATGGCGGTGCCCACCACCACGGCATCGGCTCCTCGGCTGACAGCCTCAGCGGCCTGCTCGGCCGAGGCGATGCCGCCCTCGCAGACCAGGATCACCTCCGGAGAAAGCTGGCGGCGCAGGGGCTCCAGCAGATTCCAGGCTGGAGGTCTGAGTCCGGAGGTGTCTTCCGTGTAGCCGTACAGAGTGGTTCCCACCCAGTGGCAGCCCAGGGCGGCAGCCCTCAGCCCATTGGCGATGCCATCGACATCGGCCATCAGGGGAATGCCCATCGCCCTGGCCCGCGCAACGATCTCGACCAGGGTTTCGTGCTCCGGTCTGGGGCGATCGGTGGCATCGATGGCCACCACATCGGCTCCTGCCGCCCACACCTGCTGCAGGTCCTGCCAGCGTGGCGTGATGTACACGGCGCTGCCGGGAAGGGTGCGTTTCCACAGCCCCACGATCAGGGCCTGTGGGCAGCGACGACGCACGGCACCGATGTGTTCGGGGCTCTCCAGCCGCACCCCGATCGCGCCCTGGGCCAGGCTGGCTTCCGCCATGGCTGCGATCACGGACGGTTCACGCATCGGTGATCCTTCCGGCGCTTGGACGGACACGATCAGGCCGCCCGCCAGAGCGGATCGCCCGGGCACAGAGCGGACGGACAATGGATCGAAGGCCGCGGCGGAAGTGCTGGTCATCATTCAGGCGAGTTTGCGATCCAGAAGCGGGCGGATCAGCAGAAACAGGCCGGCCGCCAGGGCGGTGAGGATCAGCAGGCAGGTGGTGGTGGTGAGTGAACCGTAGGGAGCCTCCATCACCACCGCCGACAAACTGACCTGGCCGGCATAGGCGGCGCGGATCGGCTCGATCGCGAAGGTGAGCGGATTGATCGCGGCCAGCCAGCGCAGCCAGGCCGGCATGAAGGCCAGCGGCGCCAGGGCGGTGCTGGCAAACAGCAGCGGCAGGTTGGCCACGAAGATCACTGCGATCAGCTCGATGTGGCCGGGCAGGGCAAAGGCGAGACCGAGGCTGAGGGCCGTCACCGCGAACACCAGCAGCAGCAGGGTGACCAGCACCAGCAGCAACCCCGCACCCCCCGGCCAGCCGTAGCCCAGCAGGGCGGCGGTGCCCATGATCGCCAGGCTCTGCACCAGGCTGAGGCTGGTGATGTAGAGCACCGACGCCAGCACGATCGAGCTGCGTGAGCGCAGCGGCGCCACCAGCAGACGGTTAAGGAAGCCGAACTCCCGGTCGAACATCACCGGCAGCCCGGCGTTGAGGGCGGCGCTGAAGGCGGTGAACACGATCACCCCCGCCCCCAGGAAGCGGCCATAGCTCTCGCCCCCCGGCAGCAGCCCCGTTGGCGCATTGGCGAACAGGGCACCGAAGAGGATCAGCCAGATCAGCGGCTGCAGAACGCCGGCCACCAGGGTGGAGGGGCGACGCTGCAACTGCAGGAAGAGGCGGCGGGTGAGCGCCAGGGTTTCCTGACGGATTTCGACAAAGGCGGAGGGCTCTTGCTCCGCTGGGGTGCCGGCTGAGAGGTAGGAAGGCGTGGCGCTGGTCATCGGCGGATCGGCGGCGGATCGGAAAGCAGGGCAGCCGGACCAGAACGGAACCGGGTGCAGAACAGTGACGGAGGAAGGAGGAAACGCTTCGCGGCCAGGGGTCAGCGCATCGCCTGTTTGCGTTCGGCCTTGGGATCGCGGCTCCCGGCCACGGCCAGCTCGGCATCCATCAGGGTGCGGCCCGTGGCCTGCAGATAGACATCGTCAAGGCTGGGGCGGCTCTGGGCCAGGGCGAACACCGGCAGATCGGCCTGCATCAGCTGATGGCGCAGGGTTTCGAGCACGGCGGTGTCGTCCACCACCAGATTGAGCGAGTAGCCCTGGGCCCGGTTCACCACCACCTGCCGCACCCCGCCACAGGCCACCAGCAGCCCCCGCACCCGCTCGGCCTCTTCGGCTGTGCTGAACTCCCGCACCCGCAGGGTGACGCGGTCGCCACCGAGGGCGCCCTTGAGCTCGCTGGGGGTGCCTTCGGCGATCACCCGGCCAGCCTCCACGATGGCCAGGCGATCGGCCAGGGCATCGACCTCCTCGAGGTAATGGCTGCTGAGCAGCACCGTGGTTCCTTCATCCCGCAGCTGACGTAGCACCTGCCAGATGGCAGAGCGACTTTCGATATCCAACCCCACGGTGGGCTCATCCAACACCAGAACGCGGGGGCGATGCAGCAGCCCGGTGGCCAGGTCCAGGCGGCGACGCATGCCGCCGGAATAGGAGCCACAGCGACGATCGATCCACTCCTCCATGCCCAGCAGGTCGATCAGTTCGGCGATGCGGCGATCCCGCTCGCTGGTCGGCAAGTGGTAGAGGTCGCCCTGTAACCGCAACAGCTCGCGGCCGCTGAGGATCTTGTCGATCGCCACTTCCTGGGCGACGTAGCCGAGCAGCCGACGCACCTGGCGCGGCTGGGCCAGGGCATCGACTCCGGCCACCGAGACAGTGCCGCTATCCGGGGCCAGCAGGGTGCAGAGGATGCGCAGGCAGGTGGTCTTACCGGCTCCATTGGGCCCCAGAAGGCCGTAAAGGCAGCCCTGGGGCACATGCAGCGAGAGGCCGTCGAGGGCCTGCACGCTGCCGTAATGCTTGCTGAGGTGCTGGAGCTCGATCACCCGCTCACCACTCCTGGAAACCACGCATGGTTGGCCAATCTAAGGAGAACCGGACGGGCCATCCGACACAGCAGTGATCCAGGCCGGAGCATCAGGACAGCCCCAGGCCCAGCAGCGGGGTGAATGCCACCAGGCTGAAGGCCTCCGCCTGAGGGGATCGGGCCATCACCAGCAACAGGCAGATGCCGAACAGATAGAGGATCGACCAGCGAAACAGGTTGCGAGCACGCTGGGGATCGTTGGGGTCACGGCTGAGGGCACCGCTGAGTTGCAGCAGGCGTGCGTTGAAGGGCACCACCAGCAGGCCATAGAGCAGGCCGCCGCTGGGCAGGGCCAGCACGCCGATGCCACTCGCCAGCACGGTGGCCCAGGCATAGCGACCGATCGCCAGGGCGGTGACGGCTTCGCCCTTGACCACCGGCAGCATGGGAATGCCGACCGAGCGGTAGTCATCCTTGAGAAGCAGAGCGAGGGCCCAGAAATGGGCGGGGGTCCAGAGCATCACCAGGCTGAACAGCCACCAGCTCGACCAGGTGGGCAGGCCACCGGCGGCCGCAGCCCCCACCAGGGGGGGAATGGCTCCGGCAACGCCGCCGACCACGATATTGCGTGGTGTGCGGGGTTTGAGCAGGGCCGTGTAGAGCAGCACATAGCTGCATAACCCCAGCAGAGCCAGCGCGGCCGCCAGCGGGTTGACCCCCAGAACCAGCACCGCCACCGAGGCGGAGGTGAGCAGGATGGCCAGCAGGAAGGCCTGGCGCTGGGCGAGCCGACCGGAGGGCAGAGCCCGTCGGCTGGTGCGCTGCATGCGGCCGTCGAGTTCCTGCTCCCAGAGGCAATTGAGCACACCGGCGGCGGCAGAAGCGAGGGCACCGCCCACCAGGGTGCAGATGATCCGCAGCGGATCGAGTGGCCAGCCCACCGAGAGGGCCATGCCCGCCAGTGTGGTGGCCAGAAGCAGGGGAATCAGGCGGGGCTTGGCCACCTCCAGCCAGGCGGGCAGACGGACCGACCGCGGCACGGCGGGACGGGAAACGGCCGCCAGAGCCTCAGGGTTGACGCTAACCATGGGCCACCTTCGCGGACAGGGATGGATTGGGAATGCCGCAGGCCGCCGGAGCGTCTGCAACGGAGCTCGGTACCGCACTGCGACCGAGAATCGCGGCGAGGACGGCCACCAGCAAGGCAGCAACCAGCTGATGGGCCACGGTTAGGCCGGGGACCTGAAGCTGCTGGCTCAAGGTGAGGATTCCAAGAACAACCTGGGCGGCCACCAGGGCCGTCGCCCCCAGGGCCAGACCCTGGAGATGGCGGCAGCGTCGCGGCAGGGTGAGGCTGCCGATCGCCATGGCCAACACCGCAGCGGCGGCCGGGTAGGCGCCGATGCGGTGGGCCAGCAGCCAGCGGCAGGCATCGCCCGCTGAGAAACAGCGATCGGCGGCCCACTGGCTGGCCATGCTCCCGCCCAGAACGCACTGTGCGAAGACCAGAACCAGCGCCAGACTGGACAGAACCCGGAACCAGATCGGTGGGGACTCAGCTGGGGCTGCCAGCCGCTGATAGCCGGCGCTCATCAGAGCCACCAGGGCGAGGGCCGTGGCCAGATGGGCGGTGACGATGTCCGAGGCCAGCAAACGGGTCACGGTGAGGGCACCCAGTGCCCCCTGAACGGCCACCATCAGCAGGGCCGCTGCACTGAACCAGGGCAGCCAGGCGGGCAGCAGGCGTCTGCGCAGCAGGCTGATGGCGCAGAGCACCAGCAAGGCCACCCCGACCAGGAAGGCATCGAGGCGGTGAAACCACTCCAGAAACACCTGCATGTTCATCTGCTGACCAGGCAGAAGCACGCCATAACAAAGCGGCCAGTCCGGGCAGGCCAGACCAGCCTCCATCACCCGTGTTGCGCCGCCGATGGCGACCAGGGCCACCAATGCCACAACAAGGTGGGAGAGCAGCAGCGCCAGGGATGTGATCAAGGAATCCCTACGGGGAGCCATAAAGTAGCCAGTTCAAAAGCGTTGCGATTCCCTCACATCTCATCGCTTCGTTCCAGACGTCACCTGACCCCCGTTTCGCCGTTGCATCGGAATTCACTGCCGGATCCGGCGACTGGATCAACTGACTGCATTCAGTGACTGGATCCACTGCCGCAATCCAGGCCCCATAGGCTGGCTGCTGATCTGATCTGCCCCGGTGACCATTCCCACCTCCCTGATCACGCTGGTTCTGGGCATGGTGCTGGTGCTCGGTGGCCTCTGGGTGGGTCAGAACGTCAATCTGCTGCCCGTGGACGCCAGCAGCAATGCCCCGGTCTACGACGCGCTCTTTCAGGTTCTGTTCAGCATCGGCACGATCCTGTTCGTGGGGGTGACCGGCTTGCTGATTTTCAGCCTGGTGCGGTTTCGTCGTCTTCCCGGCGATCGGGGCGACGGCCTGGCGATCGAAGGCAATCTGCCCCTGGAGATCCTCTGGACCGCGATCCCCGCCGTGGTGGTGCTGTTCGTAGGCATCTACAGCTACGACATCTATGAGCGCATGGGCGGCATGACGCCCCTGAATGGACATGAAGCCATGCATGGCGATGTCTCGTCCGTGATGCTTGCTGAGCACCAGCACCAAGGCGGCGATGCCTTGGCCGCTCCAGCCCTGCTTCACGAGGGGGCAGACAACAGCGCAACCCTGCTGGCCGATGACCCGGGCGAGGCTCAAGCGGAACGCGTCTGGGGTGGCATCAGCACTGCCTCGGGCGATGCCTTGCCCGTGGAGCTCACCGCCATGCAGTTCGCTTTCATCTTCCATTACCCGGACAGCTCCATCACCAGCGGGGAGCTGCATGTGCCGGTGGGTCGTCCCGTGCAGCTGCGCATGGAAGCCCGTGATGTGATTCATGCCTTCTGGGTGCCCCAGTTCCGTCTGAAGCAGGACGTGATCCCCGGCCAGCCCACCGTGATGTCGTTCACCCCCACCCGCCCTGGCACCTACCCGATCGTCTGCGCCGAGCTCTGCGGCCCTTACCACGGCGGCATGCGCACCAACGTGGTGGTCCATGAACAGGAGGCCTTCGAGGCCTGGATTCACCAGAACGCCCCGGCGGCGCCCAGCACGGTGGCCCTGGCAGCGGCCCCGCCGACTGGCTGAGATCACGAAGTCTGATCAAGCTTTTTCAGACCCACCGGCCTCGGCTCCCGACTTTCGATTCCGCCACCCCTGTTTCCATGACCGTCGCCAGCCCCGAAAGCTTCCAGGGCAGCCTGCAACCCCAAGGGTGGCTGCGCTATTTCAGCTTCAGCCTGGATCACAAGGTGATCGGCCTTCAGTACCTCGTCACCGGTTTCATCTTCTATCTGATCGGGGGTGCTCTGGCTGGTGTGATCCGCACCGAGCTGGCCAGCCCCATCTCTGATTTCATCAGCCGGGATACCTACAACGAGGTGCTCACCCTGCATGGCACGGTGATGATCTTTCTCTGGATCGTGCCGGTAGTAAATGGCGGCTTCGGCAATTACCTGATTCCCTTCTATGTAGGTGCCAGGGATATGGCATTCCCCCGGCTCAATGCCGTGGCCTTCTGGATGATCCCTCCAGCTGGAATCCTTCTGATCAGCAGCTATTTCATCTCGGGTGCAGCTCAGTCCGGCTGGACCGCCTATCCGCCGCTGAGCATCACCACCCCTGCGGCGGGGCAGGTGGTCTGGATTCTGAGTGTGTTGCTCCTTGGGGGCAGTTCGATCTTCGGGGCGATCAACTTCATCGCCACTGTGCTGAAGCTGCGTCAGCCTGGCCTGAAATTGATGCAGCTACCGATGTATTGCTGGGCCATGCTGGGCACCAGCATTCTGGTGGTGCTTTCCACGCCAGTTCTCGCAGGCACTCTGATCCTGCTCAGCTTCGATATCGTCGCCCACACCGGCTTCTTCAATCCTGCCCTGGGCGGCAACGTAGTGGTGTATCAGCACCTGTTCTGGTTCTATTCCCACCCGGCTGTTTACATCATGGTGCTGCCGGCCTTCGGTCTGGTGAGTGAGATCCTGCCGATCCATGCGCGCAAGCCGCTGTTTGGTTACACCACGATGGTGTATTCGATCCTGGGGATTGTCTTTCTCGGGCTGATCGTCTGGGCCCACCACATGTTCACCAGCGGCACACCGCCCTGGATGCGCCTGTTCTTCACGATCGCCACCTCCTTCATCGCCGTGCCGACCGGCATCAAATTCTTCAACTGGCTGGCGACCCTGTGGGGCGGCAAGATTGCCCTGAACAGCGCCATGCTGTTCTCCTGCGCCTTCATTTTTCACTTCGTCTTTGGCGGCATCACTGGCGTTGCCCTGGCCCAGGTTCCGTTTGATATTCACGTTCATGACACGTATTTCGTGGTCGGACATTTTCATTACATTGTCTATGGCGGCACCGTTTTCGTGATCTTTGCGGCGATCTACCACTGGTACCCCAAGTTCACCGGCCGCATGCTCAACGAAGACCTGGGGCGGCTTCACTTCCTGCTCACGTTCGTTGGTTTCAATCTCTGCTTCCTTCCCCAGCACTGGCTTGGTCTCAATGGCATGCCCCGCCGTGTCGCCGAGTACGACCCCGCCTTCACCACGCTCAATCAGGCCAGCAGCGTTGGCGCCCTGCTGATGGCGGTCAGCACGTTGCCCCTGCTTTACAACGTGATCTGGAGTGCCTTCCGCGGCCCCGTGGCGGGAGACAACCCCTGGCGCGCCCTCACTCCCGAATGGCTCACCTCCTCGCCGCCTCCGGTTGAGAACTGGGTAGGAGCGGCTCCGCTGGTGCATGAGCCCTACGCCTATGGCATCCCTGCCGACCAGATCGATCTCGACGTCACCAGTGGCAAGGATCTCTGGAGCGGCGGGCGGGGCTGAGAGACCCACGGGTCAGCTTCTGCTGAACAGCACCTTCTTCTGAACTGGCCCATGATGCTGGTGATCTGATCCACCACCGTTCCCCATTCCGCAGCCCCTGCTCCAATGACCAGCCTCGCCTCCTCCTCCACCGTCGTCAGTGCCACGAGCCTGGCTCCTCCTGCTGATGCGGTGGAGCATGGTCATGGGGATTTCCGCATGTTCGGGCTGCTGCTGTTCCTGGTGGCGGACGGCATGACCTTTGCGGGATTTTTCGCTGCTTACCTCACCTTCCGTGCGGTGAATCCGCTCCCACCGGGATCGAACTACGAACTGGAACTGCTGCTGCCCAGTCTCAACACCGTTCTGCTGGTGGTGAGCAGTTTCACGTTCCATCGCGGTGGCAAGCAGCTGCTGGCCGGAAACCGCAGCGGCTGCCGCCCCTGGCTGCTGCTCACGGCAGCCCTCGGCAGTGCCTTCCTGGCCGGCCAGATGGTGGAGTACTTCTCCCTGCCCTTCGGGCTCACCGAGAACCTCTTCGCCAGCACCTTTTACGCGCTGACCGGTTTCCATGGCCTGCACGTGACCCTGGGAGTGATCTGCATTCTTGTGGTCTGGTTCCAGACCCGCGATCGGGGTCGGGTGAGCACCAGCGAACCCTTTGGGCTCGAAGCAGCAGAGCTCTACTGGCACTTCGTCGATGTGATCTGGCTGGTGCTCTTCGGTCTGCTCTACGTGCTCTGAGCCTCACCTGCGCTTGCTGGTAGGTCACCCGTCTAGGCACAATCGGCGCAGGCCGAAGCCCTCCAGTCCGTACCAAGCCCGCCCCGATGTCCTACAGGAACGGAACTACCTCGGCCCGCACAACGGACGCACGACCCGCCCAGAGCCAGGACATGCTCAAGGGAAAGGAACTGCTGGAGCGAGCTCGCTCGTTGAGCAACCGTCCGGAAGAGCAGATCGCCCGTGCCTGCGGCTACGTGGGGCCCAGTGGCCGGGTCCTGAAGAAAAGTTTTTATCGCGCCCTGGTGGAAGCCAAGGGTTATCGCCTGCCGGAAACGCCAGGTGGCGGCGGTGGTGCTGGCGGTGGCAGCAAGGGACGCCAGGCCGAATTCCGCACCCGGGTGCATGGCAACGGAAATCTTCTGATCGGCCAGGCTTACACCCGACGCCTCGGCCTGGTGCCCGGCCAGGAATTCCGCATCCAGCTCCATGCCGAAACCGGATCGATCTGGCTCGTCGCCCTTGATGGCAGTGAGGACCAGGCTGATCAGTCGCAGGAGAAATCCGATCAGACCCATGACCCTGATCAGGCCCAGGACGAGTCCTGATCCCGTCCTCAGCCGCCGACGTCAGAGCCTGCTTCGCCGTCGTGGAAGCTGGCGCTGAAGGTGATCAGATCGAGGCCGCTGAACAGGAAACTCACGCCCACGAGCACCCCAAGCACCCAGCTCAGGTTCCAGAACTTCATCGTGAGGATCAGCAACCCCAGCACCAGGGTCACCACGCCGTTCACCAGCCCCCAGCCCCAGCCCATCAGGCGCTGATGGGCCAGGGAGGCCACGATGCCCACGGCCCCCTCCACCAGGAACACCAGACCCACCGCCAGGGCCAGGGACGCCACAGGGGCAGCCGCACGCTCGGGGCCTGCTCCCATCTGATGGAGCATCCAGAAGCCCGTCACCACGAACAGGGTGGAGACCAGCAGGCGGGAGAAGGTGAGCCAGCGGCGCAGTTGGCGCGCCCGCAACAGGTTGGTGATCCAGCCGACCAGCCCGCCCACCAGAAAGGCCACCGCCACCATGGCGGTCACCCAGATCGAGGCCACAACCGGAAAGAACAGGGCCAGCAGCCCCAGCACCAGCATCAGGATGCCTTCGGCCAGCGCAAAGCTGCGCAGGCCGCGGTCGACGGAGAGCAGGGGGTCAACGACCGCCATCGGCGAAGAGTCAGAAGAGATTCCCGGACCTTAGACAGGGCCTCTGTCCCCGGCTCCTAGCCCCAGCCATGCTCCGCCAACCAGCTGGCGCTGAGATCCTGCGCCGGCGCTGCAGCGGCTGGTCTGCCCCCCTCCAGCAGGAGCCGCTCGGTGTACTTGGCCAGCAGATCCGCCTCCAGGTTGACCCGGTCGCCGAGCCGCCGCTCCGCCAGGGTGGTGGAGGCCCAGGTGTGAGGGATCACGGCGATCCAGAAGCGGTCACCGCCGGGATCGCAGCCCGCAACCGTGAGGCTGATGCCATCAACGGCCACGCTGGCCTTCTCACAGATATAGCGGCCGTAGGCCGGGTCGTCCCAGGCCAGTTCCAGGCGCCAGGAGGCGGGTTCGCGGCTGATGCCCCGCACCCGCCCACCGCCATCGACATGACCGCTGACCAGGTGGCCGCCGAGGCGATCGACCAGGCGCAGGGCCGGTTCGAGGTTGACGTGGGCCTGTTGGTCGGCCTTGGCGGCCAGGCCGGTTCGTGCCAGGGTCTCCGCACTGACATCGGCGCGGAATCCATCGGCGAACAGTTCGGCCGCGGTCAGGCACACCCCATCCACGGCGATGCTGTCGCCGAGGGCCACCGACCCCAGCGGCGCGCCGGCCTGCATCAGCCAGCTCACCCGCACTCCCTGGGGGCAGCGCTGCAGCCGACCCACGGCCTGGACCAGTCCGGTGAACATCGCCGCTCCGGTTCTGCTGGCCATAATCACCCAGGCAGAGGATCCTCCCAGGAGAAGCATCCGCATGGTGGAGATGCGCATCGCCGGGATCGCCCTGGATGCGGCCAGTCGGAGCCCGATCGTGCTGTTGCGCGATCCCTCCGGCCGCCGCCAGGTGCCGATCTGGATCGATCAGGCCCAGGCCCAGAACATCATGGCGGGCCTCAACCAGCAGCGTCCTCCCCGTCCGCTCAGCCACGACCTGATGGCCAACCTGATGGCGGTGGCTGGCCTCAGCCTGGAGCGGGTGATCATCCACACCATCGAAGACAACACCTTCCGGGCCGTGCTCAAGCTGCAGGACAGCGAGGGCGAGGCCAGCGAGCTCGATGCCCGTCCCAGCGACGCCATCGCCCTGGCCCTGCGCACCGGCAGCGGCATCTGGATGCTGGAGGAAGTGGTGGCCGACGCCTCGATTCCGGTCGATGCCGAAGCCGACGCCGAAGACCAGGAGGACTTCCGCCGCTTCCTGGAAACCACCAGCCCGGCCGAACTGGTGCGGCAGCGCCGCCGCGCCCAGCCCGACCTCCCCAATGGCCAACAGCTTGGGGAGGGTGGAGGGTCGAACGATGACGACACCACAGATCCCGGCGGATCCGGTGCCCCCTCTGCCGGCTGACACCGCTGACCGGTCCCTGGAGTCCGGTGGAAGCAGCCTGCGGCCCTTCGGGCGGGCGCGGCCGGTGTCGCCCTTCACCCTGGGCACGATGCGGGCCCTGGACAGCCCTACCCAGATGGAGACGGTGCTGCTGGCGGCCGTGGCGGCCGGCATCAATCACATCGAAACCGCCCCGGCCTACGGGCCGGCGGAAACCTTCCTGGGCCAGGCCCTGGCCGCCCTGGAACGACGTGATCGCCAGGCTCGCGCCCACCTGGTGCTCACCAGCAAGCTGCTGCCCGGCCCCGACCTGTCGACGGCCCAGGCCCAGCTGCGCGCCTGCCTGAAGCGGCTCGGGGTCGCCCGGCTCGACAACCTGGCCGTGCATGGCCTCAACACCGCCGACCATCTGGCCTGGGCCCTGAACGGGCCTGGGGCCGAGCTGCTCGCCTGGGCCGAGGGGGAAGGGCTGGCGGTCCAGGTGGGCTTCTCCAGCCACGGCAGCAACGATCTGATCGCCGCGGCCCTGGAGTCAGGCCGTTTCGGCTTCTGCTGCCTGCATCTGCACCTGTTCGATCCGCAGCGGTTGCCGCTGGCCCGCGCCGCCCTGGAGGCCGGGCTGGGTGTGCTGGCGATCTCCCCAGCCGACAAGGGCGGCCGACTCTACGACCCGCCGCCCGAACTGCTGGCCGATTGCGCGCCGTTCCAACCGCTCGAACTGGCCTATCGCGTCCTGCTTGAGCAGGGGATCTCCACCCTGAGCCTGGGGGCCTCCCAGCCCGGGGATCTGGTCTGGGCCCGCCGCCTGACGGCCGCCGCAGGCCCGCGAGGCCAGCTCAGCCCAGACGAGGCCGAGCCAGGGCCCGAACCAGCGCCAGATCCAGGTCCAGGTTCAGGGCCCACTGCGGTGGATCTGGCTGTGGAGCGGCTGCGGGCTTCAGCGGCCCAGCGGCTGGGCGAGGAGCGGTGCGGCCAGTGCCGGGCTTGTCTGCCCTGCCCCAGCGCCGTGCCGATCCCGGAACTGCTGCGGCTGCGCAACCTGGCGGTGGGGCACGGCATGGTCGCCCATGCCAGAGAGCGCTACAACCTGATCGGCCGGGCCGGCCACTGGTGGGAAACCCTCAACGCCGAGGCCTGCCGCCAGTGCGGCGCCTGCCTGCCGCGCTGCCCCCACGGCCTGCCGATTCCCGATCTGCTGGCGGATACCCATCGCCGCCTGGCAGCGGCACCGCGGCGACGCCTCTGGGGTTGAAGATCGCCTGAGTCCGGGTACAGCATCAGGCTGCTGCCTCGCAGGGTTGCGCAGGGTTGCTTTGAAGGGCTTCAGGGGCTTCCTCTGTCCGGGGCCGCCCGACTTAGGGGGCTGCCGCGTCCCAGAGGTTCTGCAGCATCAGCCTCTGGCGGACATCCAGGGGCGGCAAGGACCAGCAGCGGCGCAGCAGCTCCGGCGGTGGCAGCAGCAGCTCGGCCATCGGGCGCGGCAGCTTGGCCAGCAGGGGCTCCAGGGCCGCTCGGGGCAGCGGCGGCACCCAGCCGGCGGTGAGCAGACTCTGCAGCAGCGGCGGCTCGAGAATCGCCGCAAGCCATTCCAGTGGCGGCGCCACCGGATGGCCGGCGGGGCGCAGCAGCAGGTTCCAGGCCAGCGGCGCGCCGCTGGCCGGCAGCAGGATCCGCAGCCGTGGATCGCGGCGCAGCAGGGGAATCAGCCGCTGGGCGGGCAGCACCGCCGCCTCGGCATCCCCCGCCAGCAGCAGGTTGAGGCCGTCGCGGTCGTCGTGGGCGAGGGCCTGACGACGCAGCTCCCGCAGCCGATCCAGATCCACGGTGACGGCCTCCGGCCCGCCCGCCGCCAGCTGCATCACCAGCCGCGGGCTGGAGGGGAGCACCAGCTTGTCCCGCAGGCTGGGATCGAACAGAAGCGACCAGCCCTCGCGGCTGCGGGCCGCCAGATCGGGCCGGCTGCGCAGCACCAGCACCCAGGGGGTGAAGGCCCAGGGATAGGCCAGGGCCGGTGCCCCTTCCGCCTGGAACAGGCGACTCACGAGGGCCGCTTCCGGTGTGAGCCGGGCCAGCAGGGCTGGAGCCGCCAGGGGCTGCCAGCGGGAGGGGGGCAGGCTGGTGGCCCAGCCATCGGTCAGCTGCACCAGGGCCGCTTTGGAGAGGCCGTTGACCACGGCGGCGGGATCCTCCAGCAGCTGCGAGCGCCAGGGATCATGCAGCTGCTTCAACCAGGCGGCGGGCAGCTCGCCGCGGCCGGCGAGCAGGAGCGGTCTATCTCCCCGCTGGCAGGAGGCCAGCAGCGGTGCCAGAAGCGAGCTCGCCGCCAGGGTGCGGGCGCCCCTGCCTGCTTCCTGCAACACCTGGCGCCGGCTCCAGCCGCCCGACGGCCTGGAAGCCCGTGCAGATGGGATTGGTTCTGCTGCGTGTCCCATTCCGGCGACCCTAAGAGTTTGCGGAAAAACCGCCTGAGAAGCAGCGTTTTTCCCTCCTGAGAGCTGGTGCAGCTCATTTCGGTCTGGTTTTCAGAGTTTCAGCGGCTCAGAGCTCCCCTTTTGGTGTGTTTTGCCCCTTTGGGGCTCCCTGATCACTGCCGTCTGGGCACACTTCTGGGCAACCACCTGTTCACGCCGCCGCCATCGCCGGTTTGAGCAGGTTGCCCAGGCGGATCAGGTTGTAGGCGATCACATTCAGGCCGAACACCGCACTCACCTTCTCGGTGCCGCGCAGCTTGAACTGGCGCAGACCTCCCCACTGTTTGATCCAGCCAAACACCTTCTCGATGCCGCGGCGGGCATGGATCGACTTGGCGTAGCCCACGTGGCGGGTGGTGCGGCCATCGATGGCGGAACCACCAGATCGGGCGGTGTTCTGCACCACGTGCGGCGTCACGCCGATGCGGCGCATCTCGGCGACAAAGCCCCTGGTGTCGTAGTGCTTGTCGGCACCGATGGTTTTCTGGTGGGCACCGGGACGATCCGCGGCCATGGCTTTGGCGGCATCCCGCTCCCCGGTGCCCGTGGCTTGCGTGACCTTGCAATCGACGATCAGGGCATGGCGGTTGTCCATGAGCACATGACCCCGGTAGCTCGGTTGAGCCGGGTGGGCGTTGGATTTCCGGGCCAGCAAGGCGTCGGGATCACTGCCGGAGCGGTGGGTCTTGTTGCTGAGCTTGATGCCTCGGAAATCCCCTTTCGCTCGCTTCTTGCCGGGCTTTGGAGCGCCAAAACCCTCGCCAGGGCCTGACGGCGGTGGCGGCGGATCGTCCTGCCCATCGATCCGCTCCAGTGAGGCATGGGAGGCCCAGGCCTGCAGCAAGGTGCCATCGACGGAGAAGTGCTCGTCACTGAGCAGCGGCTTGACCTCCGGAGCACCCATCAGCTTCTCCAGGAACTTCCCCATCACCTGCTCGTTCAGCAGCCGCTCCCGGTTTTTTGTGAATGTGGTGGGATGCCAGATCGGATCATCTGGGCTCAGCCCCACAAACCAGCGGAACAGCAGGTTGTAGTGGAGCTGCTCGAGCAGCAACCGCTCCGAGCGGATGCCGTAGAACGCCTGCAGCAACGAGGCCAGCAGCAGTTGCTCCGGCGGCACTGATGGCCGGCCTTCTGCGGCGTACAGATCACAGAAGGTGGGATTGAGGCGATCGAGGGCCTGATCGGCCAGCTTGCGGATCCGCCGCAGCGGATGGCCGGCCGGGATCCGATCCTCAATCGACACGTAGGAGAACAGGGAGCCGCTGCGCTCCCGTTGACCTCGCATCTGGGCTGGACAGCTGGCCCATTCTCGCAGAGATGGCCGGGTTTTTCAGCAAACTCCTAAAGGCCCCCCTCCCCAAGCAGAAGGCCACAGGCCTGGTCGCAGGCGGCCGCCAGATCCTCCAGACGGCCGCCGCTCAGCGACCAAAGCATGGCCAGGCCGCCGGCCCCCACCCCTTCCTTGACGTAGCCGTGCTCGTAGTCCTGCAGGGCGCGCTGGCGGCAGTTGTGGAAGCGCAGATCTGTGGCGAAGGCCAGGGGTTGCACCTGCCATCGCGCCCCGATCCGGCTCAGAAGCTCCTGCAGATCGCTGTCGGCCTCTGCCGCCACCCAGGCGGTGGTGCCCAGGGCCACCCGGCCCACCAGGCGGCCGCGCTGATCGGCCGGTGTGAGCGCCAGGGCGATGGCCAGCACAGCCGCCATCTGGCTGCCTCCGGCCAGGAGCACCGGAGGATGGGCTGGATGGGATGGGGATGCCTCGCCCAGGCCCTGCCCCACCTGCCCCGCGTCCTCCAGCAGCCCCAGCAGCAGGCCCGCCGCCAGCGGCTGCATTGGATCTCCCACCGCAGCCAGAACGCTCACCGGATCGCTCGGCCCTTGCCCCAGTCCGGCACGGGCCAGTCCCTGGGCGACCAGATGTGTCTTGAGCGCATGGGCAGGCTGGTGCAGGCTGCCGCTCACCAGGCCTTCAGCGGCCACCCCCAGCCCCGTCAGCACCGCCTGGGCCGTGGTGGTGCCGCCAGGCACGCATTCGGCGATCACCAGTGGCCGGCTCCCCAGCCGTCGGCCCCAGCTCCGGCCCAGCTCCAGCAGCTGCTCCACGCGCCGCCGCTCCATGGCGCGGCCGCTGCTCAGACAGGCCGCCGGGCCGCAGGCCCCTGGCAGACGCACATGCGGAACCGCCGGCCTCACCGGACAGCCCAGGTCGACCACCAGCGGATCCATGCCCAGCGTCTGCAGCACCACATGGCCGATCAGGGCCGGACTGACGCCGGCCGGCAGCGGCGGCAGGGCATGGGGACGGTGTGCGGCGGGGCCGAGCCGCAGCAGCTCCGCATCCGCCGCGGCTGTGCTTCGCCGGGAGGCGGGAGTGGCACCGGCGGCGGAGATACCCGGCACTGCTGCCGTCTCGGTGGCGGCCAGCAGCAGCAGCACCTCGGTGGCCCGGCAGTTCACCGAGAACCGCTCCAGCCAGCCCTGGGCAACGCCGGGCTCGCCCGCCAGGCGACGGATCACAGCGGATCGAGGGCCACCAGGGCCCGCAGGGCCTCAGGGGGTTCGCCGATCGGCGACTGCAGCCGTGGAAAGATCCAGTAGGCCACCGCATGCAGGGCCAGAACCACGATCACGTTCTGGATCAGCACCAGCAGGAGGGCGGCCAGCTGGACCTGCAGCAGCTCGAAGCCCGCCCCCATGCCCAGGAGGCCGCCGATTCGCTCCAACAGGCCGGCGGCGGCGGTGGTGATCACGACCCAGAGGTTTTCCCCCACCAGCACCGAGAGCACCACCACGCGCACCAGGAAGCCGGCCGCGCCGATCAACGCACCCACCGACCAGGTGAGCCACCAGCTGGCCTGGCGCCGCCAGCCCCAGCCCAGCCAGAGGGCCAGCAGGCCATAGGGAAACAGCACCAGGGGGCCCCGGATCGGGCCCATCAGGGCCACCAGCAGCAACGCCGTGACCACCACGCCCTCGCTGGCGCAACGCCAACCATGGCGAAGCTGCAGCAGGGCCAGCGGCAGGGGCAGGGCGAGGCGGAAGAGGGGACTGCCTACCGGCAGGTAATACAGCGCCATCCACAGCAGCGCCGTGGCGGCGGCCAGGTAGGCGGTCTCCATCAGCTGGCGGGCCTGGCGCTGGCTGAGGGGCGGGTTGCTGCGCACGGGGAGACGGCTCAACGGGCTGCTGCGGACGAGGGGCTCATCGGGGGGCGGGCGCCGGGGTGCTGATCGGAGCGGCGGGGGCACTGGCTGGGGCGGCTGCCGGCACCCGCTCGATGCTCTCCACCTCAAACGAGAGACCGGCGGCGCGCAGGGCCTGCGTCAGGGCCTCGGCCGGCGCGGCGGGATCGGCCTGGGGCAGCTGGATCGTGACCCGGTAGGGAGCTGGGGTGGAAGGTCGCACTTCACTGGGTCCCTTGCCGGCTGGCTTGCTGCCGGCTCCGCCGGCAGCGGCGGTTCCAGCCGATGGATCGGCTGGGGCAGAGGTCGTCTTGGACGGGTCAGTCCTGGCTGGGCCTGGGGTCGGTGGTGCCGTTTTGCCCTGGCCTGCCTTTGTCTGGTCAGCCGGCACAGGAGTGGTCAGCACCGGTGTTTCCGGCGTGGTGCCGGCAGTGCTGGAGGCGGCGGCGGGAGTCCCTGTCCCGGCTGGATCGGTGTTGCCGACACCGGGGAAGCTGCCTGCCAGGCGAGCCCCGAGGGGGGAGCCGCTGCAGCCGCCGGCCAGCAACGCCAGCAGGCCTGCCGCCAGCAGAGGCCGGAGGGGGCCGTGAGCGGGAGTGCTCAACTGCCGGCCGCCTTGATCACTCGCACGGCACTGGCCCGCAGGCGACCGGTCTTGGTGGTGGCGGGGGGCTTTTTCGCCGCTGGTTTGGCTGCGGAGGTGCCGCTGGCTGCATTCTTGGGGGTTCCGGTTTTGGAAGCGGTGCCTGTCTTGCCGGCACCGGTCTTGGCCGCAGTTGCTTTCGAGGAAGCGGTCTTGCGGCCCTTGCCCTTGCCGCTGGCCGCCTTGGCCCCCAGCAGCTCCACGGCCTGCTCCAGGGTGATCGTCTCGGCGGTGATGCCTTCCGGCAGGGAGGCATTCACCTTGCCCTGCTTCACATAGAGGCCATAGGGCCCATCGAACACCTGGATGGCCTCCTCGGCGCCCTCGGGCGTGCCCAGATCCTTGAGCGCCGTGCGGCCACCGCGGCCGCGCTTGGGCATGGCCAGCAGCTCCAGGGCCCGCTCCAGACCCACGGTGAGCACATCGTCTTCGGCCTTGAGGGAGCGGTAGTCCTTTTCCCCCTTGCCCTTGTCGTGCACCACGTACGGACCGAAGCGTCCCAGACCCGCCTGCACCTTGCCGCCATCGGGATGCTCTCCCAGCAGCCGCGGTAACCGCAGCAGGCCCAGGGCATCGGCGAGGCTGAGCTCCTCAGGCTTGACACCCTTGGGCAGGGAGGCCCGTTTGGGCTTGGGGTTCTCGTCGCTGACCTGGCCCTTCTGCACATAGGGGCCGTACTGGCCGAACAGCAGATAGACCGCTTCTCCGGTTTCAGGATCCTCCCCGAGGGATTCGGGCCCCTCAGCCTTCTGCTTGAGGATCAGCTCGGCCTTTTCCGCATCGAGATCACCGGGGGTGATCTCCTGGGGCAGGGTTGCCTTGAGCAGCTCTTCGCTGCCGTCTTCGCTGACGCGCTTGGTTTCGAGGTAGGCGCCGAAGCGGCCGATCCTCACCACGCAGGGCAGGCCCTCCAGCTCCACCGTGCGCGAGACGCCGGGGTCGATGTCCCCCTCCCTCTGCTGCACCTGGGTTTCGAGGCCGGTTTCGCCCTTGTAGAAAGCCTCGAGATACGGCAGCCAGGACACCTTGCCGTGGGAGATCTCATCGAGGGTGTTCTCCATGCGGGCGGTGAAACTCGTGTCCACCAGATCCGGAAAGTGCTCCTCCAGGAGTCCGGTCACGGCGAAGGCGGTGAAACTGGGAATCAGGGCGTTGCCCTGCTGAGTGGCATAGCCCCGGTCCACGATCGTGCCGATGATCGAGGCGTAGGTGGAGGGTCGACCGATGCCCTCCTTCTCAAGCATCTTCACCAGGGCCGCTTCGCTGTAGCGGGCGGGGGGCTGGGTCTGGTGGCCGAGTGCCTCCACGGCCTTGCAGGACGGGCTGTCCCCCACCGCCAGGGCGGGTAGCAGCACTTCCTGGCCCTCCAGGGCGGCATCGGGATCGTCGGATCCCTCCACGTAGGCCCGGAAGAATCCGGCGAAGTCGATCCGCTTGCCACCGGCGCGGAAGTTGGCGGTGCCGAGGCTGCCGCCGGCAGCCACTTCCAGTTCCACGCTCAGCATCGTCAGGCGGGCATCGGCCATCTGGCTGGCCACCGTGCGTTTCCAGATCAGCTCGTAGAGAGCCAGATCGCGGCCGTCCAGGCCGGTGTCGCTGGGGGTGCGGAATCGTTCGCCGGCAGGCCGGATCGCCTCGTGGGCCTCCTGGGCGTTGCGGGCCTTGGTGCTGAACTGCCGCGGTGCCGGGCTGAGGTAGTCCTTGCCATATTTCTCGCTGACGCAGCTGCGGGCGGCGGTGATGGCCTGATCACTGAGGTGCACCGAGTCGGTGCGCATGTAGGTGATGAAGCCCCGTTCGTAGAGGCCCTGGGCGGCGCGCATGGTCTCGCGGGCCGACAACCGCAGCTTGCGGTTCGCTTCCTGCTGCAGGGTGCTGGTGGTGAAGGGGGGCACGGGTCTGCGCACCGTGGGTTTCTCCTCCACCGTCTTCACCTTCCAGGTGGCGGCCTGCACGGCGTCCTGGAGCTGGCGGGCTTCGTCCTCGGCCAGCAGCTTCACGGTGCTGCCAGCCTTGATCGCGCCGGTGGTTTCGTCGAAGTCACTGCCGCCGGCGATCCTTTCGCCGCGCAGATGGGTGAGTTTGGCCTCGAAGCCACTGCCGGCCTGTTCCAGAGCGGCCTTGAGGTCCCAGTAGCTGCCACTGCGGAAGGCCCGCCGCGCTCGCTCGCGTTGCACCAGGAGGCGCACCGCAACCGACTGAACGCGTCCGGCCGACAGGCCCCAGGCCACCTTCTTCCACAGGAGGGGGGAGAGGGTGTAACCGACCAGCCGATCCAGGATGCGCCGCGTTTCCTGGGCGTGCACCAGCTCCATGTCGAGCTCGCGGGTCTGGTCCAGGGCCCGGCCGATCGCCTCCTTGGTGATCTCGTGGAACACCATCCTCTTGACCGGCACCTTGGGGCCGAGCAGCTGCAGCAGATGCCAGCTGATGCTCTCGCCTTCCCGGTCTTCGTCGGTGGCCAGCAGCAACTGATCGGCGCCCTTGAGGGCCTCCTTGAGCTCCTTCACCACCTTTTTCTTGTCCTTCGGCACCACGTAGAGCGGTTCGAAGGCATTGGCCGTGTTGACCCCCAGATTGGCCCACTTCTCGCCCTTGTGGGCCGCCGGGATCTCGCTGGCGTTGTTGGGCAGGTCACGCACGTGACCCATCGAGGCCTCCACCCGGAAGTCCTTGGGCAGGAAGCCACGGATCGTGCGGGCCTTGGTGGGGCTCTCGACGATGACCAGGGTGTGGGCCACAGAGACGCGACGGACCGGTTCCCTCTTTATCGCATCGACCAGCCGGTTGCCGTGTGTCGCTTTCTCGCCCCCCTGTCAGGAAGCCTCGGACAGGGTGCCGTGGCTACCAGGCGGCGCGGCTACAGTCCGCAGCACCGGATCCCTCCCTCGTCAGCTGCCGCGATGTTTCTGCCCGGTGTTCTTCCTCCCGCCGTGGCGGACAGTGCCTCGACGGCTGCGTTCTCCCCTGGGCTGAGCCTGCAGCTCCATGCCGGGGCGATCGCGCCGGAAGCGGCTGTGTTGATTGCCCTGCTGGCCTGTCTTCTGGTGGACCTGGCAGGCGAAAAAGCTGCGAGCCGTTGGGTCCCCCCTCTCTGTTACGCAGGTCTCGGCACGTCGCTGGTGCTGCTGGCCCTGCAATGGAATGGTCCGCAGGAGCCTGCGTTCCTCGGATCTTTCCTTGCCGACAACCTAGCGATCGCGTTCCGCGCTGTGGTGGCAGCCTCCACCCTCTTGTCCCTGCTGCTGAGCTGGCGCTACGTGGAACAGAGCGGCACGCCGGTGGGCGAGTACGCCGCCATCCTGCTGGCCGCAACCCTCGGGGCGATGTTCCTGTGTGGCGCCACGGATCTGGTCAGCATCTTCATCTCGCTGGAAACCCTGTCGGTCTCCAGTTATCTGCTGTCGGGCTACATGAAGCGTGACGCCCGCAGTTCCGAAGCAGCGCTGAAATATCTCCTGGTCGGTTCAGCGGCGGCGGCCGTCTTTCTCTACGGCGCCTCGCTTCTTTACGGCCTGACCGGTGGTGGCACCAGCCTCACCGATGTGGCGGCCGCACTGCAGACGAGTGCCTCTCCGGTCACAGCCCTGGCCCTCGTGTTCGTTCTGGCCACGGTGGCCTTCAAGATCGCCGCCGTGCCGTTCCACCAGTGGACACCGGACGTGTACGAAGGATCCCCGACTCCGGTCGTGGCCTTTCTCTCGGTGGGCTCCAAGGCTGCGGGTTTTGCCCTGGCTCTGCGGTTGCTGGTGGGTTGTTTCGAGAGCTTCGATGCCCAGTGGAAGCTTCTCTTCACTGTGCTTGCCGTGCTGAGCATGGTGCTCGGCAATGTGGTAGCTCTGGCCCAGACCTCCATGAAGCGGATGCTGGCCTACAGCTCGATCGGACAGGCCGGTTTTGTGATGATCGGTCTGGTCTGCGGCACCGAAGACGGCTTCGCGGCGATGGTGCTCTATATGGCGGCCTATCTGTTCATGAACCTGGGCGCCTTCGCCTGCATCATCCTCTTCTCGTTGCGTACGGGCAGTGATCGAATTGCCGATTACGCGGGTCTGTATCAGAAGGATCCTCTGATCACTCTCGGCCTCAGCCTCTGTCTGCTGTCGCTGGGCGGCATCCCGCCGATGCTCGGCTTCTTCGGCAAGATCTACCTCTTCTTCGCCGGCTGGGCCGACCACCAGTACCTCCTGGTGGTGGCGGGTCTGGTCACCTCCGTGGTGTCGATTTACTACTACATCTCCGTGATCAAGATGATGGTGGTCAAGGAGCCCCAGGAAGCTTCCGATGTGGTGAAGGCTTATCCAGAGATCAGCTGGAATCTCGCCGGTCTCCAACCGCTCCGTGCCGCCCTGATCACCTGCCTTCTGGCTACCGCCGTGGGCGGTGTGCTCTCCAATCCGCTGTTCACCTGGGCCAACAGCACCGTGGCGGGCACCCCCATTCTCATGCGCGCGATCGGTTGACGGTGGCATCGGAATCTGGCGTCGGCGACCCCGTTGCCTGCCTCGATCATGTGAGCAAGATCTACGGGGTCGGTGACCAGGAGGTCCGTGCCCTCGACGACCTCAGCCTCACCGTCAACCGGGGCGATTACCTGGCGGTGATGGGAGCCTCCGGATCCGGGAAAAGCACGGCCATGAACATCATTGGCTGCCTCGACCGCCCCAGCGGCGGCAGTTACCGCCTCAATGGCATGCCGGTGGAGCGGCTCGACGACGACCAGCTGGCCGATCTACGCAACCGCGAGCTCGGCTTTGTGTTTCAGCAGTTCCACCTGCTGCCCAACCTCAGCGCCCTCGACAACGTCGTGCTGCCAATGGTGTACGCGGGAATTCCAACGGCGGAGCGGAGTGAGCGTGCCCGCCATGCCCTGGAGCAGGTGGGACTGGCCACACGGATGAACAACAGGCCCAACCAGCTCTCGGGTGGTCAGCAGCAGCGGGTCGCGATTGCGCGGGCGATCATCAACCAACCGGCCCTGCTCCTGGCCGATGAACCCACCGGGGCGCTCGATTCCCACACCACTGCTGAAGTGCTCGACATCTTCGATGACCTGCATCGCAACGGCATGACCGTCGTGATGGTGACCCACGAGGACGATGTGGCAGCCCGTGCTGAACGGGTGGTGCATTTTCGCGACGGGCATATCGCCGACTGACCATCCCTCAGCTGCTAATCCCACAGAGCCGGATTGGTTCAGCTCGCCTTGCTGGCGGAACTACCCGGTCCGGCTTGGGCCGACGGCCTCTCCAGGGTCTGCAGCAGCTGGCCCATCAGCAGGGCAATGGCATCGCTGCCCACGGCAGCTCCGCCTGGATCAAGGTCGCCAGGGTCGACGGCCACCCAGCCGCCATCCTGGGGAAGGCGCAGCTCGAAATGCAGATGAGGGCCTGTGCTCATGCCGGTACTGCCCACCCGGCCGATCACCTCACCCTGCCGTACCTGATCGCCAGCTTTGACGTAGAGCTCGGACAGATGCCCGTACAGCGAGCGGCGGCGGGGGCGGTCGTGCTCCACCTCGATCGCCAGGCCGTAGCCGCCGGCAGGACCACTGCTCACCACCCGGCCGGAAAGAGCCGCCACCACTGGTGTTCCCTCCGGTGCAGCAAGATCGCGCCCTGCATGCATCAGCCAGTTGCCCAGAAGCGGGTGCAGTCGCCAGCCGAAGCCACTGCTGGTCACCGCCGACCCGATCAGAGGGAACAGCAGACGGCGGTTGCCGTTTCCGGCGATCGGGGCTGGCCGGGGGGTGACACGGAAGACCTGGGCCAGACTGAAGCTGCCGTCAGGGCCCGCCAGCAGCGCCGATACCGGCACTGTGAGAGGCGGCAGCGGCTGGCCATCTCCGCCGATCCGCGCGAAGCCTCCCTGCTCCAGGCCGGCAACCTGCGTTTCGGGACCACGACCGCGCCACCGCACCACCAGGCCGGTGCGGCATTCCTGGGCGGAGAGAGCGCCGCTGCTGCAGGCCTGCCGATGGGCCGGCAGCCCCTGGGGATAGATCGAGCCCGCTGAACGGACCCTGTCCCGCTCGGCAGAGGTCACCACTCCCTGGCGCACCAAGGCGTCGAGGGAAGCATCGAAGCGGCTGGGTGCCCGGGCTGGGGTGGCCTGGGGATCGGGGCGCAGCGGCTGGGGATCGAGGGCCGTGATCGGCCTCGGATTCCGTATCTGGGGATTGGGCGATTGCGGGGTGATCGGCCGGGCCGGCAGGACACGGGCCGGAGGGGTGGCCGGCTCAGGAGCCGCGGCGGATGGCGGAGCGATCAACTGAGGTGGCGGAGCCACCGGTGCTGAGAGATCGGCTGCACTGCCGCCCTCAGCGGGGGAGATGGCTTCACCCCAGGCCAGGCCGGCCGCCGTCAGGGGCAGCAGCGCCACCATGGCGATGAGGGTCTTGGCGGAGAGCACCGTCAGAAGGAAGGCAAAGGAAAATCTGATCTTGAGTTTAGGCAGCTCGGTCAGTCACCCAGAACTCAGAACCGGCGTTGCAGGAGGATGCGCTCCGCGCCACGCTGCAGCACCAGGCTGCCATTCGTCGACAGATCCACCGCCTTCCAGGCCACACCACCGTGTAGCACCGGCGCCACTGGAAGCAGCAGTCGCTGGCGGGCTTCCCGCAGCACCCGTCCTGGCGCAAGGGCGTGGGTCGCCGCCCACTCAAGGCCCCGCAGCAGATGGGCCGCCAGGCCGGTAGGAGCGGTAGCCCGGGCGGCGGCGCTGCCGCGCCAGCTCGGCTGGGTCGCCGCCAGGGCCGTCGCCACAGAAATAGCCCCCGGCGGCACCGGGTTGATGCCATTCAGGCCCACCCCGACCTGGGCCCAGCGCACCTGCTCGCCCCGCAGCCGCAGGCGAGGCAGGAGGCCAGCGATCTTTTGCCCCTCCACCAGAAGATCGTTGGGCCATTTCAGCTGCACCGTCAGGCCCAGGGCCTCGAGTTCCAGGGCCAGACCCACCGCGACCGCCAGGCCAACCGCCGCGCCGCGGGGTGGCGGCAGTGCCCAGGGCAGGGCGGCACTGAGCCACACTCCCCCGGCTGGAGATTGCCATGGGCGTCCCCGTTGCCCCTGGCCGAACC
Source organism: Synechococcus sp. CBW1002 (assembly GCF_015840915.1). NCBI lineage: Bacteria > Bacillati > Cyanobacteriota > Cyanophyceae > Synechococcales > Synechococcaceae > Synechococcus > Synechococcus sp. CBW1002. Next base: position 2,117,686 of record NZ_CP060398.1, on the reverse strand, counting down.
GCTGACGGGAGGCCAGCACCGCCCGCGGCGCGAATGCCGCCGACCTGGCGCAATCGGGTGGCACCGCCGTCAGCCAGGCCTCCAGTTCCCGCTCGGTGCTGGCGCAGATCGTTCGATGGCGCAGCCACCAGTCGGGGAAGGCGGAGGGGTCAGGCTGGCTGCGCTGCAGCCGCCGGCGGGCCCGCAGCACGGCGGCGGCACTGAGGGGCGAGCGTCGGGCCCGAAGGCTCACAACTGCCGCAACCAGGCCCCGATGCGAGCAGCACCGGCCTCCAGTTCCTCGCTGGGATGCACCAGGGCCAGGCGCAGCCACCCCTCACCGGCCGCCCCGAAGCCGTTGCCGGGGGTGAGGGCCACGCCGGTGGCCTCCAGCAGGGCGGCGCCGAAGGTCTCGGAATCCCAACCACGGGGCCTTGCCGCCGGTGGCAGGGCCAGCCAGAGGTAAAGGGCCATCGAGGGGCGCCGCACCGGCCAGCCCGCTGCCTCCAGAGCTGTCGCCATGCGATCACGCCGCTCCCGGTACACGGTTCGCAGGCGCTCGGGCCAGTGGGGCTCCTGTTCCAGGGCGGCGATTGCCCCGGCCTGCAACGCCAGGGACTGGTTGAAGTCCACCACTCCCTTGAGCTGACGCAGGGCCGTGATCAGCCACTCGGCTCCGATCGCAAAGGCCAGGCGATATCCCCCCAGGCACCAGCTCTTGGAGAGGGAGAAGAACTCGATGCCGCAACGGCGCCAGCCGGGATGGCGGAGCAGGGCCGGCGCCTCCCCCTCAAGCGCCAGATCCACGTAGGGGTTGTCGTGGGCCAGCACGATGTCGTGGCGCAGGGCGCGGTCCACGAAGGGATCCAGCCAGTCCTGGGCGCCGGTGGTGGCGGTGGGGTTGTGGGGAAAGCCCAGCACCATCAACTTCAGGGCCTGCCACTGGCTGGAGGAGAGCTGCTCGGGATCCGGCCGCCAGTTCCGCGCCGGGTCGAGGGGCAGGAACACCGGTCTGGCCGAGGCCAGGTGCAGGCCGCCCCGGTGGGAGGGGTAATAGGGATCCAGCAGCAGGGCCTGGTCCCCTGGATTCAGCACCGCCAGAGGCAGGTGGGCGGTGCCTTCCTGGGAACCGACCAACAGGAGCACTTCACGCTCCGGATCCACGGCCACGCCGAAGCGGCGCTCCGCCCAGGCGGCGGCGGCCTCCCGGAACGGCAGGGTGGCGGCATGCAGGCAATAGGCGGCACTGTCGGACCGCTGCAGGGCTGCAGCGATCGCGCTGATCGCCGCCGGCGGGGGTGGCAGGTCAGTGGAGCCGAGCGAGAGGTCGAGCAGGGGAGGCAGCGATGCGCCTGCTGTGGAGGCCTCCCGATTCAGACGGGCGACATAGTCAGCCTTGCGGCTGTCGTTGCGGGCGAAGACACCGCTGCCCAGCTGCGACAGACGCTCAGAGATGGGCATCCAGGAAAGCCTTGAGCTGCGGCCTGGCCATGGCGCCTTCGTGGCGCGCCACTTCGACGCCGTCGCGGAACAGGATCAAGGTGGGCAGTCCCTGAATCTTCTGGGCATCGCGGGTGGCGGGATTGGGATCGGCCTCCAGCTTGCCCACCAGCAGACGGCCGTCGTATTCGGAGGCGGCCCAGTCCATCAGCGGCGCCATCAGGCGACAGGGCCCGCACCAGGGGGCCCATACATCGACCAGAACGGCCCCCTCAGCACCGAGTACCTCCGCTGCAAAAGTGGCATCGGTGACCTCGGCAACGGGCACGGCGGCAGAAGGAACGCTGGGTGAATTGTATGGACGGGGCCTGTGGATCCGGCGGATCAGAGCCCATGGATCCTGCGGATCAGGGCCCATGGATCCTGCCGAATCAGAGTCTGTGCCTGGATCAGAGCTTGTCGATCGAGCGCTTGAGTTCTTCCAGGTCGGCATCGACTTCCGCCACCTTGACCGGCTCAAGCTGCGGCATGGGGCCCTCGGCCGGCGGCAGGCCAGCCGCTGAGGCGCCGCCTTCGAGTCGGTTGCGCAGCGCCGCCAGCTCGTCGTCCACGTCATTGCCACCCTGCAGGGCCGCGAACTGGCTCTCGAGATCGGCACCGGCCAGCTCGGCCGCCGCCTGGCTGCGCGACTCCTGCTCCAGCACCTTCTCCTCCATCCGCTCGAAGGCGGCCATGGCGGAGTTGGTGCCGAGGTTGCCCACGGCGCTCTGCAGCTGCTCCTGGGCCTTGGCGGCCTGGGAGCGGGCCTTGAGCATGTCTTTCTTGGTCTTGGCTTCGGCGATCTTGCCCTCGAGCGCCACCAGGCTCTTCTTGAGGGTCTCCACCTGCCCCGCCTGCGACTGCAGCTGGGTGTTCAGTGCCGTGGCCGTGTCCTGGTAGGTCTTGCGACGGGACAGGGCCTCCCGGGCCAGATCCTCCTCCCCCTTCTTGAGGGCCAGCTCGGCGCGCTCGTACCAGATCTTGGACTGGGCTTCGGACTGCTCGGCCTGGTTCTGGATGCGCTTCTGAGAGGCGATGGCGGTGGCCACGGCCTGGCGCAGCTTCACCAGGTCGTCCTGCATGTCGGCGACCGACTGATCCAGGATCTTGGCGGGATCCTCCGCCTTGCTGACCAGGTCATTGAGGTTGGCCCGCAGCAGGCGGCTAATCCGATCAAAGAAGCCCATGGATCACGTACGGGGCAAGGCCCGAGGGTAGCGGGCATCGCCGGGGAACTCTGGATCGGTTGCCCACACCTAGGCTCGATCCATGGCCCCTCAGACCGGGAAGCCCGCCGCCGCAGGCGAGCCGCCAGAGCCCAACCAGCCCGACTCCCGGCCAAGCCCGGACGGCCCCACGATCGGCGAGAGTCTGTCCCACAAGCTCAGTGCGGCAGGGCGCCAACAGCGGCCGGCGAGCAGCCGTCGGCGTGCGCGCAACCCTGCCGCCGCCAGCCGCCGCATCGGCTCGGTTTCGGTGCTTCTGCCGCCGCCGCGCCCACCGGCAGAAGCCCTCGCCACCTGCCTGGAGGCTCTGCAGCAGCACTGGCGCCAGGAGGGCCAGCTCGCTGCCCTCTGGCAGGTGTGGCCGCGCCTGGCGGGTGCCCAGCTGGCCCCCCACTGCCAGCCGCTCAGCTTCCACGGGGGACTGCTCACGATCGGGGCGGCACCGGGGCCGTGGCTGCAGGCCCTGCAATACAACCGCCATCAACTGCTCGGTGCCCTGCGCGGCGCCGGCTTCACGGTGCGCGATCTGCGGGTGCAGCAACACCATGCCCAGCCGTTGCCACCGGCGGGCACCACGATCGAAGCCGAGACCTGGGCGCAGCACCCCAGCCGCGTCGATGTTCATGGCCTCGGCGTCTGTCCCCGTTGCAGCAGCCCAGCCCCCCTGGGGGAGATGGGGCGTTGGGGACACTGCAGCTTCTGCCGCCGTCAGGCCCTGGCAGAGGCCGCCGCCGCCGCTGATCTGGCGCGAACACGGGCTGCAGCTGCCGCGTCTGGACTCGGTCAGTAGCGTTCCGGCCGAGGATCCTGCCAGTTGGGGCGCTCTCCCGCGGCATACAGCTCAGCGGAGCGCCGCTGCAGCTGGCTCCGCTGCAGGCGCCAGAGTCGGTACAGCCCGTCACTGCCCAGCTCCTGCGGTTCCAGCCCCTGCCAGTGGGGCAAGCGAGCCGTGCCCTGATCGATCACGACCAGCACCGTGGGTGCCTGCCGCGGCCTGGAGGGCTCCTGGCCGGCGCGGTGCTCGAGGCGCAGCCGCTCGTTGAGGTTGAGCAGCGCCGCCTGGGATTGCCCCTCGTACAGCACCACCTGGCGGGCGTAGTAGTGCAGCGACGGTTTGAGAATCCCCACCATCGCCAGGGGTTCGGGCAGGCCCTGACCCGATGGCGGCGGCAGGGCGCGCACCAGCTCCGCCATGCGCCGTACCGGTTGCCCCCGCAGGCGGTCGCCCAGCTCCCAAAGCGGCGTGATCGCCAGAGGGACGAAGGGCAGGATCGCCAGTTGCAAGGCCAGCAGCGCCATGGGAGGCCGGCGGCGGCGCAGGAACCAGGCCAGGCCAGCGGCGAGGGCGAAGCAGGCGGCGGCGATCAACAGCCGGCGGCTGGCCAGGATCTCCGCAGGCAGGGTGGGCAGCTCCGGATCGTTGATCGCCGGTACCCAGAGGGGGCCGGCCAGGAACACGGCTGCCAGCAGCAGCGTCAGGGCCAGAGTGGCAGACCAGGCCAGGCGCTGGGCCCGCCCCCCCCAGCCCGCCTGGGCCGCCTGGGCTATCAGCAGGGCGGCGGCGGGGGTGGCCGGCAGCCAGTAACTCGGCAGCTTGGTGGCGGCCGCCGTGAAGAACACCAGCACCGCCAGCAGCCAGCAGGCGGCAAAGCGGGTCAGCGACTGCTCGGGCGGCAGGGGCTGGGCCCGGCGTCTCCAGGGCAGGGGGCCAACTCCCCGCACCAGACCGAGCAACAGCAGCGGGGTGACCGGCAGGCTGGCCACCACCAGCACCGGCAGAAAGAACCACCAGGGCTGCAGGTGATTGTTGACCACCACGCTGAAGCGCTGGAGGTTGTGGTAACCGAAAAAGCTGTTCCAGAACGCCTCGCCTTCCACCAGCAAGGCGGCTCCGTACCAGGGCAACGCCACCAGGGCCGTGAGGGTCAGACCCCGCAGGGGACGCAGCCGCCGCCAGAGCCCGGCCAGATCGCCTTGCAGCCAGCCGAAACCCAGCAGGGCCAGGCCCAGCAGCACCACCGCCACCGGGCCCTTGCTGAGGACCGCCAGGCCGAGCATCAGCCAGGTCAGCCACCAGGCCCCCCGCGGTGCCACGTAGGTGCGCCAACTCAGCAGCAGGGTGGCGCTCATCAGACCGCAGAGCAGGGCGTCGCTCACGGCGATGCGGCCCCAGAGCAGCACCAGTGGGGAGAGCGCGAAGGCCAGCGCCGCCGTGAACGCTGCGGTGAGGGCGGATGGCACAGGGGGCGCGGAGCTCGCGGGCTCCGGCTTGTCGACACTGGACGGCCAAGGGGCCTGAGGCCAGCGCCAGAGCGTGTCGGCCAGCAGCAGCATCACGGCGATGGAGCTGAGGGCCGAGGGCAGGCGCGCCGCCCAGGTGCCGAGTGGATTCCACAGCTCCTGCCCCGGCAGCAGGTAGCCCAGCCCCATCAGCCAGTACACCAGAGGAGGCTTGTCGTAGCGGGGTAGTCCGTTCACCCGCGGGATCAGCCAGTCGCCGGTTTCGGCCATGGCCCGTGCGGAGGCGGCGAACAGGGGCGGGGTTTCATCCACCAGTCCGCTGCTCCCCAGTCTCCAGAGGAACAGCACCAGGCCACAGGCCAGCAGCGGCAGCCAGAGCTGCAGGGGCATCCGCCGCGCTGCGCTGGTTCGCGCTGAGATGGGCCGCGCCGAAAGCAATTGCGCCGATGGGTCCTCGCCGAAGCTGTCTGCCAAACGGGCCAGGGGCGGATCGGCCGAACCTAGGTCCCTTCGCAGGGGGGCTTGGCCAGTACGGCGTCGAGCCAGGCCTCGATCCGGCCGGCGAACGCCGAGCGGGAGCAATGGCTCTCCGCCCAGGCCCGTGGCTGGTGCCGGGGGATCTGCCAGGCCCGTTCCACCGCCTTTGTCAGAGCCTCGCCATCATCTGGTCGAGCCAGGCAGCCATTCACCCCCTCCTGCACCAGTTCCCCCGGTCCGCCGCGGGCGTAGGTGGCCACCGGCACACCGCAGGCCATCGCCTCCACCACCACGTTGCCGTAGGCCTCGTTCCACTTGGGTGTGTTCAGGAGCACGGCGCAGCGCCCCATCTCCTCCTGCAGGCGCTCGGTGGGCAGGAATCCACGCCAGTGCAGGGTTCCGCCGGGTACGGAGGCCTCGACCCGGCGCGCATAGGCCTCGTCTTCGCGCACGCCCCAGATCCAGAGCGGCCGCTGCAGCGTGGCCGCGACGGCGGCCGCATCCTCCAGCCCCTTCTCCGGTGCAATCCGGCCGGCCCAGCCCAGCACCGCATCGGCGTTGGGCCGGAAGTGATAGCGGTCCAGATCGAAGCCGTTGCCCACCAGCCGCGGCGCTCCTGGAAGGTCAAAATCCGCCGCCTGGCTGGCGGTATGAAAGGCCAGATGCTGCGGATGACTGCGGGCGATCTCAGCGATCACGGCATCCATGGCCGTGCTCACGGACCCCATGCTCACCAGGTGGGCGAGGGGAGTGCTGGTGTGAGGGGTCAGCCAGAGAGGAAGCCAGTCGTAGGCGAGGTTGATCAGCACATCGAAGTCGCCCTGCTCGGTCAGGGCACGACGCCAGAGGTGGCCCAGCAGCGCCTGGGCCGGGATCTGCACGGCGGCCTCGCGGCGGCAGTGCTGCCAGCTCGGCTGGCTGACACCGCCCTCGCACCAGAGCTGAGCCGCCTCGCAGCCGGCGGGCAGCTCCGATTGGGCTCCCGCCAGCACGGTGACGGCATGGCCGCGCTGCAGTAACCCTGCCACCAGGGAGGCGGCCGTGAGCTCCACACCCCCGCCCAGGCCGCTCCCCAGCCAGCCCACCGGCGTGCTCACCACCAGGACCCGCATCAGCTCGCCTCCGAAGGAGCCGCGACGGCTGCCGGGAGCGCGTCGCCGTGCCAGAGGACCTGGCGCCGATGGATCAGAACCACAGAGATCAGGGCCAATGCTGTCCCGAGCCATTGCAGGGGCTGCAACGATTCCTGGAGGAAGAGCACGCCGCAGAGCAAGGCGAATACCGGGGTCAGAAAGGTGAGCGCCGTGAAGCCGGTCAGATCACCGCTGCTGGCGAACCAGAAAAACAATCCATAGGCCAGGGCACTGCCGAACAGGCTGGCGTACGCCATCAGTCCCCACTGCAGCGTGTCCCAGTCCGGGCCGCTGGCCGGATCGAGCAGCACGGCCACCAGCAGCGGCAGACCTCCCAGCAGCATGTGCCAGCCCGTCACCGCCACCGGATCACTGCGGCGGGTGGCATAGCGGCAGAGCACCGTGCCCACGGCCATCGCCGCTGCGGCCCCCAGCATCCAGAGCTCGCCGTGGCTCCAGGGCCTCACGCCGAGAGCGGCTGGGCCCTCCAGCCACCAGTGGCGCAGCACGGCCGCCGGCAGGCCGAGACAGAGGATGCCCACCAGCCCAAGCAACAACCCGAGCCACCCCACCGGATTGATCGCCTCGGCGAACAGCGTGCGGGCCAGCAATGCCACCAGCAAGGGCTGCGAATCGATCAGCACCGACCCCAGGCCAGCGCCCGTACCCCCCAATCCCTGGGCCAGCAGCCCCTGAAACAGGGCACCATCCACCAGGGCAAACAACAGCAGCCAGGGGCGATCGACCGGATCGACCCGCAGGGAGCGGCCCAGGAGCAGGGCGGCAAACAGCAGCACCAGCCCCGCCGGCAGCAGGCGCAGACAGGCAAGGGTGAGGGGGGAGGCGCCCACGAGCAGGGGCTTCATCGCCGCCATGGCCGTGCCCCACAGCGCGAAGGGCAGCACCATCAGCACTCCACGCCGTGGAGCCCAGCCGGGGCTGTCGAGCGCGGAACCTGGGTTGGGCATCGGGCACGCCAGAGGTCTCCTTTTTAAGATCCCCGCACTACACACCGCTCAGATGGTCTGGCCCTGGCGCCGCAAAGCACGTCGCACCATGGCACGCATCGCCATCGAGGGGCCGATCGCCGGACCCACCCGCCAGCGGGTGCTGAAGGCCCTGCGACAGGTGGAGGAGCGCGAATGCCCGGCCCTGCTGCTTCGCATCGACAGCCCCGGTGGCACCGTGGGCGACAGCCAGGAGATCCATGCCGCGATCCGGCGCCTGCGCGACAAGGGGTGTCGGGTGGTGGCCAGCTTCGGCAACATCTCCGCCTCCGGCGGGGTCTACGTGGGCGTCGCTGCCGAGGCGATCGTGGCCAACCCCGGCACGATCACCGGTTCGATCGGTGTGATCCTGCGAGGCAACAACCTCTCCCGCCTGCTGGAGCGGATCGGGATCCAGTTCGAGACCGTCAAAAGCGGCTTGTTCAAGGACATCCTGTCGCCGGATCGGGCCCTCACGGAGCCCGAACGCCAGCTGCTGCAGGAGTTGATCGACTCCAGCTACGGCCAGTTCGTGGCCGCCGTGGCCGAAGGGCGTGGCCTCAGCGAGGAGGCGGTGCGCAGCTTCGCCGACGGCCGGGTCTTCACCGGCGCCCAGGCCCTGGCCCTCGGCCTGGTGGATGCTCTGGGAGATGAAGAGGTGGCCCGGATCAAGGCCGCCGAGCTGGCGGATCTCGATCCGCAGAAGACCCGGCCGATCACCTTCGGCAAAGCGCCCAAGGGCCTGGCCAGCCTGATCCCGGGCCGTGCCCTGCTGCAGCGGCTCGGTGAGCTCGTGAGCCTCGAGTTGGCCTGGAGCGGCCAACCCCTGTGGCTGTATCGCCCATGACGGCAGCCGTGCAACTGCGGGCCCTGCGCGGCGCCACCACCGCCACAGCCAACACCGCCGAGGCCATTGGTGCGGCCGTGATCGAACTGATCGATGCCCTTGTGGAGCACAACCGCCTTGAGGGGCCAAGGGTGCTCTCGATCACCTTTTCGGTGACGGCGGACCTCGACGCCTGCTTCCCCGCCGCCTACGCACGCCGGCGTGAGGGCTGGGAGCATGTGGCCCTGCTGGATTGTCAGCAGATGGCCGTACGTGGCGATCTGCCGCGCTGCATCCGCCTGCTGGCCCACGCCTGGATGGACGGCACCCTGGCACCGGTTCATCCCTATCTGCGCGAGGCGGTCAGGTTGCGGCCCGACCGGGCGGTCGGGGCCATGTGAGTTGCATCTGGTCACACCTTCCACCTCCATCGCCGACCACCACAGGCGCCGCGTGCCGATCGGCTCTGCCGAGAATCAGGCGACTCCCCCACACCCCAATCTCTGTCATGTCACGTCCTCGGAGCCTCCTGGCCCTGGCGGCTTCCGCCGGCCGCGCCCTCAACCCCCTTTCGTTGCGTCGTTCACACCGCAGCTCCCTACCCCTACCCCTGTCAACTTCACAGACAGCCTCCGCCATTGGCCGACCCCTCAGGGATCGACCTGCCTTGGCCCACCTGGCACTGGGAGGCCTGGCCCTGGGTGGACTTCTGACCACCGTTCTCACCCCGCAGCCTCCTGCCCTGGCCCAGGGAACCCCAAGCCTGATGGAGTTCCGCTGGGAGAACAACCGCGATTATCGCAAGCTCTATTACTTCATCACCGAAACAAGCCGTCTCAAACGCTCGGAGTATTACCTGCTGTTGCGGCCCAAAGACCGCAAAACAGCAATCCTGAAGCTGAGCATCTCAGTTCCCGATCACTTTGACGTCAAGATCGATCCCAAGCGCGTCAAACTCTGCGAGATGAAAGAGGGTGGCATGCTGTCGCGAACCCGCTGCGAGAAGGAGATTCCTGCCACGATTGAAATCTCTGAGAACGGCAAGGCGATTGAGATCTTCCCGGATACCCCAGTCTCTGATCAGGGCACGATCGGGGTGTACATGAACATCTTCAATCCCTACAACATCGGCATGTACCAGTTCAACGCTCTCGCCCAGGCGCCTGGGGACGTGCCGATCTCTGGCTACCTCGGCAGCTGGCTGATCCAGATCGACCCCACCAACTGAGGCTGGAGTCGGAGCCTTGGGGCCGTTTGATAAGTTGGCGGATCGACGTGATCCAGAGGAGCTGATCGGCTGCCATGACCAAGCGCACTCTCGAAGGCACCAGCCGTAAGCGCAAGCGGGTCTCAGGCTTCCGGGCACGGATGCGCAGCCACACCGGCCGCCGCGTGATCCGCACCCGCCGCCGCCGCGGCCGCGCCCGCCTGGCGGTCTGAACCCCGGCCTTCGCCGGCTGGATCAACCGCTCTGATGGCCCTGCCCTACCAGCATCGTCTCAAAGGGCACCGCGCCTTCGATCTCCTGTACCAGAAGGGCCGAAAATTTCATGGCCCTTTTTTGCTGCTCCGCCTGATCGAAGCCAGGCCGGAACTGCTGCCTCCTCCCCAGCGCCTGGCACCTCCATCTGCCTGGCGCTGTGGTGTTGTCGTGAGCAGCAAGGTGAGCAAACGGGCCGTGCGGCGCAATCGGATCCGGCGTCTGCTGCATCGCCAACTGCTGGATGCTCTCGCCCCAGCGTCGCAGCGCAGCCTCTGGTTACTGCTCAGCGTCAAGCCGGGCAGTGCTGAGCGGCCGGGGGAGCTCCTGCTGGGAGAATGCCGTGAGCTGTTGCTGAAGGCAGGCCTCACCGCATGACGGCAGACGACAAGACTTCCGCCTCCCCGGCCTCCGCTCAGGTGGCCTCTGCACCAGCCGCTGCAGCGGCCAAGCCCGCCACGCCTGGCACCACGATCGAGGAATCCGTTTTTTATGAAGGCGGGCCCGCCCGGGGCGACCTGGTCGTGAACCTCCTGTTCGGCCTCACCCTGATCGGCCTGCCGTTCGCCGTTGGAGCCGTTGTGCGCGCCCTCTGGCTGCGTTACCGCATCACCAGCCGCAGGATCTCCGTGAGCGGAGGCTGGCTGGGGCGCGATCGCACCCAGGTGGTCTACAGCCAGATCCGTGAGGTTCGCTGCGTTGCCCGTGGCCTCGGCTTCTGGGGCGACATGGTGCTGGTGCTCACCGATGGCTCCAAGCTGGAAATGCGCTCGGTGCCGCGCTACCGCGAGGTGGAGGCCTACATCGAGGAGCGGCGCCAGGCCAAGGGAGGCGGCAGCAGGAAACCGGCCACCAGCCAGGGCTTCGGCGGCGGTGATGCCCTGAGCGCCTAGTCACGTCCCACCCCGGCCATCCGGTCCAGCTTTCGGGCACACTGAGCCCTCTGTCCCGTCACCCCCCAGCCACCCCCGCCGTGATCGGCTACATCTCCGACAACCTGCTCCTCCCGATCCTCGATTTCTTCTACGGATTGGTGCCGAGCTATGGCCTGGCCATCATTGCCCTCACGGTGGTCATCCGCCTGGCCCTCTTCCCCCTCAGTGCAGGCTCGATCCGCAATGCCCGGCGCATGCGCATCGCCCAGCCGGTGATGCAGAAGCGGCAGGCCGAGATCAAGAGCCGCCACGCCAGCAACCCCCAGAAGCAGCAGGAGGAGCTGGGCAAGCTGATGAAGGAGTTCGGCAGCCCCCTGGCGGGTTGTCTGCCCCTGCTGGTGCAGATGCCGATCCTGTTCGCTCTGTTCGCCACCCTGCGGGGCTCACCGTTTGCAGACGTTCCCTACACGATCAACCTCAAAGTTCTTCCGGCCGACCAGATCGCGGCGGTGGAACCCAAGCCGTTCAACAGCGCCAGCCATTCGATCTTCGTCACCTCCACCAGCCATGTGCCGGTGATCGCCAGCCTCGAGGGTGGCAATCGCCTCGGGGTGGGCGACACCGCAATGGTGCAGCTCCATACCAAGACCGGTGAGAGCTTCGCCTCGGTGCTTTCAGGCGTGGAGAACGGTGAGGCCTTCTCCCCCAGCTGGAGCGTGACCAAAGGTGAGGGGGTGGTGCAGGTGGGTCCGGACGGCACCATCAAGGCCCTCAGCGAAGGCGATGCGGTGGTCGAGGCCAAGATCCCTGGCCTGGCGGCCCGCAGCGGCTTCCTGTTCATCAAGGCGCTTGGCCAGGTGGGCTTCTACACCGATGGCAGCGTCAACTGGGATATCGCCATTCTGGTGGGGGCCTTCGGCGCTTCCCTGTTCATCTCCCAGATCCTCTCGGGCATGGGGATGCCCCCCAACCCACAGCAGGCCACGGCCAACAAGATCACTCCGGTGATGATCACGGCGATGTTCCTGTTCTTCCCGCTGCCGGCTGGGGTGCTGCTCTACATGGTGGTGGCGAACGTGTTCCAGGCCCTGCAGACCTACCTGCTCACCCGTGAGGCCCTTCCTGACAACCTGCAGGCGATCCTTGATCAGCAGCTCAGCCAGCAGACCGTGACTGCCACGGCCACGGCCGGAGGTGCTGGCCGGCTTCCCTTCGAGCCCAAGGGCAAGAAGTGAGGCCAGGCTGATGCGAGCCGCTGCCCAGATCAGTTCTGGTGACCCGCTGCAGCCCGTAGCAGTTGCCGACCTGAAGTTGCTCGAGTCCGGCCGCAGCTGGCGGGTTGATCAACACATCGCCGATCTGGACAGCCTCACCCCCGTTCGCGGCGTCGTCTCGGCTGTCCATCGCGGCAACGTGCTGCAGGTCGAGGGGGAGGTGGAGACGATCGTGACCCTCTGCTGCGACCGCTGCCTGCAGCACTTCAACCATCCGCTGCAGGCATCCACCCAGGAATTGCTCTGGCTGGGCGAGACATCTCCCGAGGACAGCGAGGTTCTGGAACTCGATCCCGACGATCTGGGTGAACAGCTCGATCCTCGCGGCAGCTTTGATCCGGAGCGATGGGTCTTCGAGCAGTTGCACCTGCGCCTGCCCTTGGTCAATCACTGCGGCACCGCCTGTCCGGGTCCCCCGCATTTGGGAGATGGTGATCGCACCGTCGATCCCCGCTGGGCAGCCCTGCAGGGGATTCAGCCTCCTGAATGAGGACCCGCCTCGCACCCTTCTGCCTGGATTCGACACCATCTCCGGCCCCATGCCCCCCACCCTGGTCGACCAGCTGGATCTACTGATCCGGGCCCGCACTCCCATCCTCTGGATCCGCAGCCTTGAGGAGGAGCGGGTCGTGGCCTTGCTGGGGCAGGTGGCCGATCTCCTGGGCGGGCGCACCCTGCTGGAGTGGGATTTCATCGGCGGCCTCAGCGGGGCTCCCAACCGCCTCGGTGAAGCAGCTCGCAATCCGATGGCGGCGCTCGATGCCCTCTCCGGCCTTGCACCGGAACAGGGGGCCATCCTGTTGCTCAAGGACTTTCACCGCTACGCCGAGGACGCGGGCATCTGCCGGCGGCTACGCAACCTGGCCAGCCAGCTGCGCCAGGTTCCCCAGACCCTGGTGATCAGCGCCCCGGACTGGACCTTGCCTCGGGAGCTGGAGGACAGCATCACGGTGCTGGATCTGCCCCTGCCCGATGCCGCCGAGATTTCGCGATTGCTCGGCTCGATCGCCCGAGCCAGCGGCGCGCCCCTGGCATCTGAGGTGCTCGAGCAACTCACCGCCGCCTGCCATGGCCTCAGTGAACAGCGGGTGCGGCAGCTGGCCGCCCGTGCCCTGGCCCGCCGCGGCCAGCTCGGCCTGGACGACCTGAACGAGGTGCTGGAGGAGAAGCGGCAGGCGATCGCCCGCAGCGCCCTGCTGGAGTACTGCCCCACCGAGGCCACCCCGGCCGATATCGGCGGACTGGATGCCCTCAAACGCTGGCTGGAGCAACGCCGCAGCGCCTTCGGCGAGCAGGCGCAGCGCTATGGGCTGCCCCTGCCGCGTGGGGTGTTGCTGGTGGGTCCGCAGGGCACGGGCAAATCCCTCACCGCCAAGGCGATCGCCCACGGCTGGAGCATGCCGCTGCTGCGCCTCGATGTGGGACGGCTGTTCGCCGGACTGGTGGGTGCCAGCGAGGCACGCACCCGCGAGATGATTCAGCGGGCCGAGGCGATGGCTCCCTGCGTGCTCTGGATCGATGAGATCGACAAGGGCTTCGGCGGCGACGGCCGCAGCGACGGCGGTACCAGCCAGAGGGTTCTGGCCAGCCTGCTGACCTGGATGGCCGAAAAGACCAGTGCGGTGTTCGTCGTGGCCACCGCCAACGCGGTGGAACGGTTGCCGGGCGAACTGCTGCGCAAGGGCCGCTTCGATGAGATCTTCCTGCTGGATCTGCCCAGCCGCAGTGAACGACGGGCGATCCTCGATCTGCAGCTGCGCCGCCGTCGGCCGGATCACGCCATTGCCATGGAGGTGGTGGTGGATCGCACGGCTGGCTTTTCCGGTGCCGAGCTCGAGCAGACGGTGATCGAGGCGATGCATCTGGCCTTCGGTGAACAGCGGGATTTCGGTGAATCCGACCTGATCGCCGCCGCCTCCCAGGTGGTGCCGCTGTCACGAACCGCCCGGGAGCAACTGGAGCAGCTGAAGCAGTGGGCCAGCGCTGGGCGGGCCAGGCCTGCCTCGCTGGGGGCAGAGGCTGGCAGCCCCTTCGCAACAAAACCGCAACAGGAATGATTGCGGGGGGTAACGAACCCCGACACCCGGTAACAAGCGCAGCCTGGAGCCCGGGTTGCCCTGGTTGGGGCCCCTACGGTCTGCCCAACCACAGGTTCGCCGTGATTCCCAGCCCCACCCCCCGCCCCCGCAGCGAAGTCGTCACTCAGCTGGCCGTGGCCTGCCTCGGCGCCGGTGTGGTGACCAGTGTGGCGGTGGCCCAGGGCCAGAATCCGCTCACGGCGCTGGGGATCACCCTGTTCTCGGCCGTGGCCGCCGTGATGCTGGGTCAGGTGCTCTGACCAGTCCCGCCGGTCGGACCGGTGTCGTTGGTTTGGACCCCAGGGCTGTTACGGGTCGTTGACGCACGCTGCAGAAAGGCACGTTCCACGTAGCCCAGCTGCCTCTCCAGCGTCACGGTCTGAGCCTGAGGGGTCCCATGCGCATCACCGATGGCAGGCTTCCAGGCCGAGCTTTCGTTGGCCAAAGCAGCCCGAAGTTGCCAACGGTGGCGGAAGCTGCGGCCTGCCAGCCGCCGCACAGCCTTGATCTGCTCGTCACTGAGCCGCTGGTGATCCAGGTGTCGAATCGCGGCACTGTCGATGTGGATGGGCGTGAGTTCGGCGCTGGCCAGAACGGCTGCCTCATCAGTAGGCGGCAAGACGGTTTGCTGCCGCAGAGCACGGCGGAAGGTCACGGCTCCGACGACAGGCTTGCTCTGAAGCCGCAAATTCGCGGTGGGAACCCCACGGGCCGCCAGATGCTCGATCACGGGGGCGCTCAACTGATAGCGAACCTCCTGGTAGACCTGCTGGCTGAAGACGTTCTGCACCACAAACAGCAGGATGAAGCCAACCAGGGCAGCGATCAGGGGCGTGGTGATCCAACCCGAGGCGATGCGCAGCAACACCATCCATCGAATCTGACGCACGCCCCTCAACCCCTGCAGCAGACCGATGCCGATCACGGCCCCCACCACCGCCTGGGAGCTGGACACCGGGATCAGAGGGATTGGAGGCAGGCCGAGGCTCACCACGAAGTGCGACAGCGGGGCTGACGAGAACACGAACAGAACCAGGGAGTTAGCGACCACCACCACCAGGGCCCCCAGCGGTGACAGGGTCATGAGGCTGCCGCCAACGGTGGTCATCACCCGGCGGGAATAGGTATAAACCCCAACAGCAATGGCGATCGCACCCAGGAAAAACAATTGCTGCGTTCCTGAGACCTGGTAGCCCCCAGCCAGGCTGAGACTGCTGAAGGGAGAGGCATCGAGAAAGACCCCCATCACATTGCCGATGTTGTTGGCCCCGAGGCTGTAGGAGCCAAACATTCCGGCCAGAATCAATCCGGTGCGCACATCCGCATCCAGCCGCAGCAGGTGTGGCCGCCGAAACCGGATGAATCGCACCGTGAAGGAATAGAGGGCGGCAGAGAAGATGCCGGCAAGAACTGGGCAGAACACCCAGGTTCCAAAGATTCGGGCCAGTTGATCAGTGTCGGTGATCGATCCGCTGAAGACGTTCCAACCGATGATCGCCCCCACCACCGCCTGGGTCGTGGAGACCGGCAGCCCCAGTTGCGTCATCCAGAAAACCGTGATCGCTGCCGCCAGAGCCGTGGTGAAGGAGCCCGGCAGAGCATTCACCGCTCCCAGCTCGCCAAGTCCCTGACTGGCGGCAGCGCCGGCGGTGACGGCGCCAATGATCACGAAGACGCTGCAGAGAAAAGCGGCCGTGGAAAAACGCACCATGCGACTGCCCACCGCCGAACCGAAGACATTGGAGGCATCGTTGGCACCCAGGGACCAGCCGAGAAACAGGCCGCTGGAGAGAAAAACCAGGCTGGAAATCAGATCCATGACGCACCGATGATGAGACTCTGCCAGCAAGACATTCCTTAGAGGGCCCGCTTGATCGCATAAATCGATAGTTCATCACTGACATCCTCTGCCAGGTCGGCAATGCCATCAATGGCATCGACCGCATCGCGTACATGCAGCTTCTGGACCAGGGAAAGGCTAGAGGAGAAAATCATTCGCTTCAGCCTGATTGCCGACCGGTCGGCTTCAGATTCGTAAACACGAATCTCGTAGATGTGGTCGCGAACTGCCGATGGATTTCGGAAGAATGCGCGTGCCGCCATGATGGCGGCCTGAACACTCTTGGTGACTACAGCCAGAAGATTCTTGAGCTCTTGAAGGAATTCCACTGCCCCCTTGTCGACCGTTGGATACTCAATCATGAACTCCTGGTAGCAATCCACGATCACGTCCAGCAGGCCGTAGAGATCGCTCAACAGGCTCAAGACATCCCCTCTGAAATCGGGGATCAACATTTCGCTGTAGAGCGTGCCCACAACGGATCGGCGGATCTCGTTGCAGCGGGCCTTCAGGTCATTCATCTGCTGAAGCTTTTCATCGCAGGCGTCGTTGACGCCCCGCTCCACCAGCAATAGCAAACCCGACTCGAAGTAAATCACACCTTCGGATAATTTATCGAGAAATTCATCAATCTTTCCCTCGAGGAATCTGGTCTTGCCGAACAGCTGCGGTGTTTCCTTCGACATGACGGCCCGAGGGTCTGGCGTACTGAAACAAGCGAGAGGTCTGGCCAGCAGCCCCATCTGCCACCAAGTTAGGCAGAGGCCTCTCATGGCCAAGCAGGCTCCACATACCGACACCCCCGTTGCCGTGATCGATCCCATGCCGTTGCGAGCGCAGATGCCTGCCCTCGCCAACAAGACCTACTTCAATTACGGCGGCCAGGGCCCCCTGCCCTCCGCTTCCCTGGAGGCGATCACGGCCGCATGGACCACCATTCAGGAGCTGGGGCCGTTCAGCGGGGCTGTGTGGCCCTACCTGGAGCAGGTCACGACCTCACTCCGGCAGCGGCTGGCCTCCTGGTTCGGGGTGTCGTCCCAGCGGGTGGCCCTCACCGAAAACGTGACCAGCGGCTGCGTGCTGCCGTTGTGGGGGTTGCCCTGGGAGCCGGGTGATGAGCTGCTGATCGGCGATTGTGAACATCCCGGTGTGGTGGCCGCCTGCCGGGAGCTGGCCCGGCGCCAGGGGTTGAGCCTGGCCACCCTGCCTGTGCAATGGGTGCGCAGAACCGCCTGTTCCGGTGATGCCGCCGCTCTGGAGCAGGCGGTGCTGGAGCAGCTGCAGCGCTGCCTGCGACCCCGGACCCGCCTGGTGGTGCTCTCGCACCTGCTCTGGAATACGGGCCAGGTGATGCCGATCGCGGCAGTGGCGGAGCGCCTCGCCGCGCACCCCCGCCGGCCCTGGCTGCTGGTGGATGGGGCCCAGTCGCTGGGAAGTCTGCCCCTGGCGGATGCTGGTGCCGCCAATGGGGCCGCCGCCGCCGATATCTACGGCTGTACCGGCCATAAGTGGTGCTGCGGCCCGGAAGGCCTGGGAGCGGTGGTGCTCTCGGAACGACTGCTGGCAGAGGCTCGCCCCACCTTGATCGGCTGGCGCAGCCTCCGCAACGAAGGCCAGGCCGGCAGCGACTTTCACCGCGACGGCCGCCGCTTCGAAGTGGCAACCTCCTGTACACCACTCATGGCCGGGCTGACGTGCTCCCTGCGGCTGCTGGAGGCCCAGGGCAGTGCGGAGCAGCGACTGGCCCGAATCCAGCACCTGAGCCGGCAGCTCTGGCATGGGTTGGGAACGTTGCCAGGAATTCAGCCCCTGCTCACGGCTCCGCCGCCGGCCGGGCTGGTGAGCTTTCAGCTGGATGCGGCCCAGGCCGGGGCCAGCGGCGGTGATGCCGCCCGTGCCACTGCGTTGGTCAAGGCCCTTGGCCAGAGGGGCGTGTGGATCCGCAGCCTTGATGATCCGATCTGCCTGCGGGCCTGCACCCACATCACCACCACCGAGGCGGAGGTGGAGCTGTTGCTCCATTGCCTCGCGGAGATTTTGGCCGGGGAGGCCAGCGTGAGCTGACCTCCAAACCCTGAAGGTGAGGTCGCGATGGCGCGGCGCGACCCTCAGATGGGCTCCGACGGAATCGTTCCGTCGACGGCGGTCTCGTGGGTGAGCAGGTTGCTGTAGACCCAGCCGGCCAGCAGGGCACCGGCGATCGGGGCCACCCAGAACAGCCACAGCTGACCCAGGGCCTCGCCGCCCACCCAGAGAGCCACACCGGTGCTGCGCGCCGGATTGACCGAGGTGTGAGGTGGTCTGGCTTTTCTGGACAGGCCCCATCGTTAACCTCTGAGGCGGGGTACCGCCCCTGAAAGGGGCTCCCACCGATGAGCAAGCGCCGCACCCACAGCCCCGAGTTCAAGGCCAGGGTCGCCATGGAGGCGATCAGTGGCCGCAAGACGATCCAGGAGATCGCCGCCGACCACGCCATCCACCCGATCCAGGTGAGCCAGTGGAAGCGGCAGCTCCTGGACGGTGCCAGCGAGCTCTTCACCCGAGGCAAGAAGACCAAGGACAAGGAGGAGGGGCAGGCCAAGGAGGCGGAGCTGTTCCAGCAGATCGGACGGCTGCAGATGGAGCTGGAGTGGCTCAAAAAAAAGTCTCAACTGCTCTGATGCCCGTGAACTGCGCAAGCTGGTCGATCACGACCACCCCGAGCTCAGCATCAGCAGGCAGTGTGCGCTGCTGGGGCTGCCTCGATCCACGCTGTACTACCGGCCGACACCGGTCCGTGTATCGACGCTGCGGATCATGGCCAGGATCGATGCTCTCTACCTGGAGGATCCCTGCAGCGGCAGCCGCCGGATGGTGGACTATCTGGCCCAAGATGGTATCCCGATCAGCCGAGATCGAGTGCGAAACCTCATGCGGCGCATGGGATTACGGGCGATCTACCAGAAGCCCCGGACGACGGTTCCAGGTGATCCGTCCGTGCGGTTCCCCTGCCTGGTGGACCTCACGCAGGTCACGTCGGTGGATCAGGTCTGGGCGACCGACATCACCTACATCCCTCTGCAGAAAGGGTTCCTCTATCTGGTGGCGATCATGGATCTCCATTCCAGGCATGTGCTCAGCTGGAGGCTCTCCAACAGCCTTGACACGAAGTTCTGTCTGGAGGCCCTGGAGATGGCCTTGGGAGGCGGCCGTAGGCCAGAGATCTTCCACTCCGATCAAGGCTGTCAGTTCACGTCCGCTGACTTTGTGGCCAGACTCAAAGGGGAGCGGATCCAGATCAGCTGGTCCGGCAGAAAGCGGTGCTACGACAACATCCTTGTTGAACGGCTGTGGAGGACTGTCAAGTACGAGGAGGTCTACCTACGGGCATACAGCGATGGCTGGGACGCTGAAATCAGCCTGGCCCGCTTCCTGTGGCGGTATTGCCATGTAAGACCTCACAGTTCCCTTGGAGGCAAAACTCCCCACGCGGTCTACACTGAGGCCGAACCATGTTCCACCCGTCCTGGGTTAACGATGTCAGGGGCCGGAACTGTCCAATAAAAGGCACCCACCTCAGTGTTGGTGACGGGGATGCTGATCAGGTGGATCAGGGTGAGCGACAGACCGATCGGCAGACCCGCGAAGCCCACGGGGGCGAGCTTGTCGGTGGTGCCGAGGATCACCAGCAGGAAGATGAAGGTGAGCACCACCTCGATCACCAGGGCGGCAACAAAGCCATAGCCACCAGGAGAGTGCGCCCCGAAGCCATTGGTAGCGAGGGGATTGCTGCCGGCCAGCTCAAAGCCGGCACGGCCCGAAGCCACCAGCAGAATCAGGCCGCCGGCGATCACCGCACCGATCACCTGGGCGGCGATGTAGGGCAGCAGCAGAGAGCCGCGGAAGCGACCGCCGGCCCAGAGGCCGAAGCTCACGGCTGGGTTGATGTGGCAGCCGGAGATGTGTCCGATGGCATAGGCCATCGTCAGCAGCGTCAGTCCGAAGGCCAGGGAAACGCCGAGGAATCCCAGCCCCAGGGGATTGGCGGCAGCGTTGTCGTAGGGGAAATTGGCCGCGAGCACCGCACTGCCACAACCGCCGAGCACGAGCCAGAAGGTGCCGATCAGTTCCGCCAGAAACTTCTTCGACACGGGAATGTCTTGGGCCATCAGTGAAGGTATCGCGTTCGCAAGATAGGGAGCGACAGCAGCATTGACCTGCGGACTGTCACAAAGATCAGGTGATCTCAGGACGCCATGGCCCGCAGCGCCTTCTCGGCTTCTTCACGGTCATCGAAGTGGATCTTGGTGGTGCCGAGAATCTGGTAATCCTCGTGGCCCTTGCCCGCGATCAGCACCAGGTCCTGCGGGCCGGCCAGGGCAATGGCGCCAGCGATGGCCCGGGCCCGATCCACCTCCACGTCCATGGACGTGCTGACCGGGATGCCGGCCAGCACGTCCTCAAGGATCGCCTGGGGATTCTCGGTGCGGGGGTTGTCGGAGGTCACCACCACCTGATCGGCCAGGCGAGCCGCGATCGCGCCCATCAGGGGCCGCTTGGTGCGGTCGCGGTCGCCGCCGCAGCCGAACACGCAGATCAGACGGCCGCGACAGAAGGGCCGGCAGGCCAGCAGGGCGCTCTCCAGACCATCGGGGGTGTGGGCGTAGTCCACCAGCACCGCCGGAGCCGGTGGCCCACCGGCCAGGCTCACCCGCTCCATCCGGCCGGGCACTCCGCGGAAGCTTGCCAGCCCCTCCAGCAGCTGCGGCACTGGAATGTTCTGCTGCACCAACACCCCGACCGCCTGCAGCAGATTCATCAGATTGAAGCGGCCCACCAATGGCGAGCGGAAGGCTCCTGATCCCCTGGGCGTCACCAGGGTGCCGCGCACACCGGTGGCGTCCATCACCAGATCGGTGATCGTGAGTTCCATGGTGGGATCCTCGAGGGAGCTGCGCCAGCAGAGATCCCCCCGCTGCTGACGCAGGTGCTGGGCGAGGCGGTGTCCCCAGGGATCATCCACGTTCACCACGGCGCCGCCGGCCAGCAGCGGCTCTTCGAACAGCCGACACTTGGCCGCGAAGTAGGCCTCCATCGAGGCGTGGTAGTCGAGGTGGTCCTGGGTGAGGTTGGTGAACACCGCCCCGGCGAAGCGGCAGCCGCTGACCCGCTCCTGGTCGAGGGCATGGGAACTCACTTCCATGGCGCCGATCCGGGCACCGGCCTCCACGGCCTGGGCCAGCTGGGCCTGGAGCACATCGGCGAACGCCGTGGTGTGCTGCGCCGTCACGCTGTGACCGGGCCAGCGGTTCGCGAGGGTGCCGAACAGGGCCGCCGGCTGACCGGCCTCGCTGGCCAGATGCTCGATCAGATGGGTGGTGGTGGTTTTGCCATTGGTGCCGGTGACCCCGATCAGGGCCAGGCGCTGGCTGGGTTGCTGCCAGAAATCGGCAGCCAGCCGACCGGCCCAGTGGGCGACGGGATCACTCACCACCACCACCGGGTCGTCTTCGCCTGGTGGCCTGGCGACTGCGGCTTCCGGGCCGATCACGGCGGCCACTGCACCGGCGGCCAGGGCCTCGGGCCAGAAGGTTCCGCCATCCACCTGGGCACCGGGCAGTCCCACGAAAAGAGTGCCCGGCTCGACCCGGCGGGAATCGCAATGGATGCCCAGCACCTCGGCGTTGGCACAGGCCGGCGGCACCGCCAGGCCGGCACGAAGCAGCAGCGGGTGGAGCAGCGGATCAGGCAGCGGATGCATCGGCAGCGCCGGAGCTGGAGACGGAAGCCTTTCTAGACGCCTGGACCGGGAAATCCGTTCTCCTGCAACCAAGTCCGGAGACGGGGGCCGGCCAGGCGCGGCGAGACCCGCGGCAACTCGCGCCGCGTGCCGTCCTGCTCGATCGCCAGCACCGGCACCGTCAGGTCGTAGCGGGCCTTGAGGGCGGGATCGCCATCCACATCCAGGCACTGCAGTGGC
The DNA here is from genome assembly GCF_015840915.1 of Synechococcus sp. CBW1002. NCBI lineage: Bacteria > Bacillati > Cyanobacteriota > Cyanophyceae > Synechococcales > Synechococcaceae > Synechococcus > Synechococcus sp. CBW1002. The sequence goes on along the minus strand of NZ_CP060398.1, from coordinate 2,095,833 downwards.
AGGGCTGGCTGCAGGGCCCGCAACCGCTCTTCCAGGCCTTGGCACAGGCAGCAGTCCTGGCGGGTGTAGAGGATCAGCTCAGCCATGGCTTATGCGGGGGCAGTCGGGAGCGCTTCAGTCGGGAACGGGATCGCAGCCGCAGGGGGTGAAGGGATGGCAACGCAGCAGCCGTCCCGCGGTGAGCCAGCTGCCACGCCAGGGTCCATGACGGCGGATCGCCTCAAGGCCATAGGCGCTGCAGCTGGGGATGAAGCGGCAACGGGGTCCGAGCAGCGGCGAGATCCAACGGCGGTAGAGGCTGATCAGTCCGAGCAGCAGCAGGGTCAGCCAGCGCGTTGCCCAACCACCCTGGCGGGGGGCAGCCAGCGGATCACCGGTTGGGAGCAGGGTCTCCAGCCCCGGGCTCGGGGCCAGACCAAGGGCTTCAGGGCCAACCGATAGGATCGATCGTTGGCGCTCCAAGACAAGGGCCTGCAGGACAGCGTCCAGCTTGCTCCATGACGCGGTCGCCGCTCCCCCTGTCCTGGGGGATTTCCGTCCCACGATCCAACCTTCATGTCTCGCTACCGCGGCCCTCGTCTGAGGATCACGCGGCGCTTGGGAGACCTCCCCGGTCTCACCCGTAAGGCCGCCAAGCGGTCTTATCCCCCCGGTCAGCACGGCCAAGCCCGTCGCAAGCGCTCCGAATACGCCATCCGCCTGGAAGAGAAGCAGAAGCTTCGCTTCAACTACGGCATCTCCGAGCGCCAGCTCGTGCGCTACGTCAAGAAGGCGCGCGCCCAGGAGGGTTCCACAGGAACCAACCTGCTGAAGCTGCTCGAGAACCGCCTTGACAATCTTTGTTTCCGCGTGGGCTTTGGTCCCACGGTGCCTGGTGCCCGCCAGCTGGTGAACCATGGCCACGTGACCGTGAACGGCCGCGTCGTGGATATCCCCAGCTACCAGTGCCGGGCCGGTGATGTGATCGCCATCCGTGAACGCAAGCAGAGCAAGCTCCTGGCTGAAGCCAACCTTGCCTTCCCGGGTCTGTCCAACATTCCCCCCCATCTTGAGTTCGACAAGGCCAAGCTCACCGTCAAGGTGGGTGGCAAGATCGAGCGCGAATGGGTGGCTCTGGAGATCAACGAACTCCTGGTGGTTGAGTTCTACTCCCGCAAAGTCTGAGGTCGCCATCCGGCTGCCTTCAGCAGCTCGATATGGCGTCAGGCCCTCGCCTTACGGCGAGGGCTTTTCTGTGGGGGGCTTTGTTGAGGTCAGTCTTTTTGAGAAGTTTTTTCGTGGCAGCTCTTCGCCCGTACCTCCCCTATTCGACCCGTCACCCCTTGTTCGAGCAGGGTGCTCACTGCTGAGCCGTGCCCCGCCTCAGGCTTTCGTCCAGTTAGCGGTCGTCTACGCACCTTCGATCAGCGTCTCCAGAGCAGCGGTCACATCGGGCTGCCGCATCAGCGCTTCGCCCACCAGCACCGCATCGGCGCCGGCGCTCTGCACCCGGTCGAGGTCGTCGCGGTTGAACAGGCCCGATTCGCTCACCAGCAGGGCCCCCTTGGCGCGCACCTGGGCTCCGTGGCGCTGCATCAGCTGCTCGGTGGTGGCCAGATCGGTGTGGAAGGTGCTCAGATCACGGTTGTTGATGCCGATCAGCGTCACCCCGTCGAGGGCCAGCACCCGCTCCATCTCGGCGGCATCGTGCACTTCCACCAGCACCGCCAACCCCAGACTGCGGGCCACCTTGAGCAGGTAGCCCAGGTCTTGATCGGTGAGGATGGCGGCGATCAGCAGGGCCGCGTCGGCGCCGGCCGCACGGGCCTGGTACAGCTGATAGGGGCTGAGGATGAAGTCTTTGCAGAGCAGCGGCAGGGCCACCACCTGGCGCACCTGCACCAGCACCTCGAAGCCGCCCTGGAAAAAGGTCTTGTCGGTGAGCACCGACAGGCAGCTGGCGCCACCGGCCGCGTAGCCGGCGGCAATGGCTTCGGGGTCGAAGTCTTCGCGGATCACACCCTTGCTGGGGCTGGCCTTCTTCACCTCGGCGATCACGGCGGGCTTACGGCAACTGGCCCGCAGGGCCGCCACGAAGTCCCGCGGGGCCGGCAGGTCGACCACCTGAGCCTTGAGCTGCTCCAGGCTCACCCGCTCACGCGCGACCGCCACCTCCCGGTCTTTTTCCCAGACGATCTTCTCGAGGATGTGGCGGGGTTCAGCCTCCGGATGGGGAATGCCGTAGGTGAGGTGGGCCACCTTCACGGGGGGATTGGGCGGGCGGCGGCGGATCTCCATGCGGGTTCAGAACGGGGAAAGGAAAAGGAGACGGGGGTGGTCCAGTGGGGTGACCCCTCAGCCCACGGCCATGGCGGCCTGCTTGTAGGCCACCTCGACCACCTCGCTGAGGGTGGGATGGGTGTGCACTTCGCTGGCCAGCTGCTGGACGTTCTGGCGGCGGGCCACGGCGTTGGCGATCTCCTGGATCAGATCAGCGGCGTGCAGGCCGTAGATGTGGGCGCCGAGCACTTCGCCACTGCTCTTGTTGAACAGCAGCTTCATCAGACCATCGCTCTCCAGCTCAGCCAGGGCCTTGGAGTTGGCCTTGAAATAGCTGCGCACCATGCCCAGCTCGAAGCCGTCACGGGCCGCCAGCGCCCTGGCGTCGGCTTCGCTCAGACCCACCGAACTGATCTCGGGGTGGGTGAAGGTGGCCGCCGGAATGGAGCGGTAATCAATCTCCCGGCCATGGCCCAGGATGTTGTCGATGGCCACGGTGCCCTGGGCGGCGGCGGTGTGGGCGAGCATCATCTTGCCGGTCACATCGCCCACGGCCCAGAGGTGGGGAACCGGTTCTCCATGCACGAGCACGCGCATCCGGTCATCCACCGGGATGAAGCCGCGGTTGGTCTCCACTCCCACGGAGGCCAGGTTGAGGTCCTTGCTGCTGGGAACCCGGCCGGTGGCCACCAGGACCGCATCGACCTCCAGGGTTTCGACCAACTCGCGGCTCTTCATGTCGGCCAGTTCAATCATGACCGGGCAGCCCGTTGTCACCTTGCGCGCCAGCAGGCCCGATCGAGCATCGATGTCGCGGCCGTCGATCAGCTTGCGGGCCGCGATCTTGGCGATGTCGGGATCGAAGGTGGGCATCACCCGATCCAGGGCTTCAATCATCGTGACTTCACAGCCCAGGGCTGTGTAGACATCGGCAAACTCCAGTCCGATGTAGCCACTGCCGATGATCGCCAGCCAGCGGGGCAGCCACTCCAGGCTCACCGCTTCGTCGCTGGTGAACACGGTGCGGCCGTCGGTCTCGATGCCAGGTGGCACGAAGGGTTCCGAACCGGTGGCGAGGATCACCTCGCGGGCGGTATAGGGGCGCTCAAGGCCACTGCCGCTCTCGCGAACCACCACGCGCTGCACCCCATCGAGGCGGCCCTTGCCCCGCAGGATGGTGGCGCCGGCCCGCTCCAGGGTCTTGGTGAGATTGCCGCGGATCGTGGCCACCAGCTGGTTGGCGTGGTCGGCGATTTTCTGGCGCTCGAAGCGCACCGGCGCCGCATGGATGCCGAAGCCGGCCAGATGCTCGGCATCGGCCAGCTCGCGCACCCTGCCGCTGGCGGCCAGCAGGGCTTTGGAGGGCACACAGCCGCGATTCACGCAGGTGCCGCCCATGTCGCGGGATTCGACGATGGCGACGCTGAGCCCATGGTCTGCAGCATGTTTGGCCGCATCGAAACCGCCGTAGCCGGCGCCGATCACGATCACGTCGTAGTCGAAGGTCGCGTCGCTCACCGGGGCCGCTGCATCACTGATGCGGCATTCTCTCCTGTGGCTGGCTCCCGCGTTGCAGGATCCCCTGCCGGCAGCGTTCGAGCAGCAGCGGCGCCGCCGCCACCGCCACGTTCAGGGATTCCACCGCTGGGCTGTGGGGAATCGTGACCCGATGGCTGGCGAGAGTCAGGAGGTCGCTGCTGAGGCCTCCGCCTTCGTTGCCCAGCAGCAGGATCGTGGGCCGGCGCCAGTCGAGCTGCCAGTAAGCGATCGGGGCCTCCTCCGCCTCCAGCGCCGATGGCGCCATGGAGGCCACCACCTGATAACCAGCCTCCCGGGCCTGGCGCAACCGCAGCCGCAGCTCATCCTCCTCGAGGCGCTCCAGCGGCAGCTCCAGGGCGGATCCGGCGGAGGCTCGCAGCACCTTGGGCTGGAATGGATCGGCACCGCCGGCAAGCCAGAGCCGCTCCACCCCCGCCGCCAGAGCCGTGCGCATCAGGGTTCCCAGATTGCCGGGGTCCTGCAGCCGGTCAAGGACCAGCAGGAATGCGGGCAGCGTGCCATTGACGCAGAGGGGCAGCGGCAGGGTGAGCACCACCCCATCGGGGTGCTCGGTGGTGGCGGCAGCGGCCAGCACTTCGTCGCTCACCCGGTGCAGGCGCGTGCTGGCAGGCAGGGCCGCAACCAGCTCGGGGTGGCTCCCTTCCCAACGGGTCGTGAGCAGCAGATCACAGGGCTGCAGCCTCAGCCGCAGGACTTCCTGCAGCAGGTGCGTGCCCTCAAGCAGCATCAGGCCTGCATCACGGCGGCCTCGAGAATGGTGCAACTGGCGCAGGTTCCGCACCAAGGGGTTGCGGCGGCTGCGGATCAGACCCTCGTCGCTGCTCAGGCTTTCCTCGCTGCTCAGCCCTTCCTCGTCGGGCTGCTGTCCAGGGCGATCCACGCCCGAATCAGAAGCTCTGGTGGCGCCGGACATGCATGTGATCGCGAACGAGGACGGACCCATCACCGATGTCAAGACCATTGACCACAGCGACTTCACCTTGGAGGCCTTCGGCCTCGAGGTTCTCGATCAACTTCTTGATGACGATGTCTTCAACCGTGGACTGATCAAAGGAATCAGGTGTAAGTCTCTCAAGAAACTTACCGACTTTGGAAGCAACGACCTCGGAGGCGTTGGTGATCTTGAGGACGATCATGAGAAAAGTGCGGATGGGGAGACTTGAACTCCCACGACATTGCTGCCACTAGTACCTGAAACTAGCGCGTCTACCAATTCCGCCACATCCGCTGGCGCGCCGCTCGTTGCGACTGGAAGACCATACGGCATGGTCCGCCCTCCCTCCAATACCGCCTCCGGGAATGCTCGCCATCGGCGTGGGCTGACTGGGCTGACGCCGGCACCGGATCGTGGCTAGGCAGGGCAATCGGGACGAGACAGTTCAAGGGGCGGCCGTCTAGACGGTCACACCGATCATTGTCAAGATGCCGCAACCGAAGACGGGACAGCCGCAGCCATGACCTACACCATTGTCCCGCCCCAGAAAATCCTCAATCCCCAGCTGGAAATTGCCGGCGGTCATGCCCTTTCCGGCGAAATCCGCGTCAGCGGTGCCAAGAATTCCGCCCTCGTGCTGATGGCGGCCTGCCTGCTGACCCGTGATCCGATCAGGCTGCGCAATATCCCTCCCCTCACCGACATCACGGCCATGGGAGAGATCCTGGCGGCTCTCGGAGTGCAGGTGATCCGTCAGGGAGAGGCGATTGAGCTGAACGGCGACCACATCAACCAGTCCACCGCTCCCTACGAGCTGGTCAACAGCCTGCGGGCCAGCTTCTTCTGCATTGGCCCCCTGCTGGCCCGCACCGGCATGGCGAAGATGCCCCTGCCCGGTGGCTGCCAGATCGGATCGCGGCCGGTGGTGGAGCACGTCAAGGGGCTCAAGGCCCTGGGTGCCCAGATCACGATTGATCATGGCGTCGTCACGGCGGTCGTGCCCGGTCAGGGACACCGTCTGCGGGGCGGTCGCATCCATCTCGATTGCCCGAGCGTCGGGGCCACCGAGACCCTGATGATGGCGGCCGCCCTGGCCGAGGGCGAGACCACGATCTACAACGCCGCCCAGGAACCCGAAGTGGTGGATCTGGCGGGCCTGCTGATCGCCATGGGAGCCCGGGTGCGTGGCGCCGGCACCCAGACAATCACGATCGTGGGGGTCGACCGCCTGCACGGCACCGACTACGCCGTGATCCCCGATCGGATCGAAGCCGGCACCTATCTGCTGGCGGCGGCGATCACCCGCTCCCATCTGCGGGTCGCCCCCGTGATCCCCGAGCACCTCGGCGCCGTGATCACCAAGCTCGAGGAAGCCGGCTGTCACATTGAGAACGACGGCATCGGCCTCACCCTGCGGGCGGACAACGTTCGGGCGGTTGATCTGCGCACCCAGCCTTTCCCCGGCTTCCCCACCGACCTGCAGGCTCCGTTCATGAGCCTGCTCGCCACGGCGGAGGGCACCAGCGTGATCACCGAAAACATCTTCGAGAATCGGCTGCAGCACGTGGCTGAGCTGCAGCGCATGGGTGCGTCGATCCGCATGAAGGGCAATACCGCCTTCGTGGAGGGCGTCTCCCGGCTGAGCGGTGCACCGGTGCAGGGCACGGATCTGCGGGCCTCGGCGGCGATGGTGCTGGCCGGTCTGGCCGCCGAGGGCATCACCACCGTGCAGGGCCTCGAGTACCTCGATCGCGGCTACGCCGACCTTGAGGGCAAGCTCAATGGTGCCGGCGCGGCGATTCGGCGCACCAGCGCCGGCTGATGACGCCAGCCCAGGAAGGGGCCCCACGTAGGATCTGAGGCATGGGAGCGTGCCGGAATTGGTAGACGGACTCGACTCAAAATCGAGCGCCTTCGGGCATGTGGGTTCAAGTCCCACCGCTCCCATCTCCCCCCAGAGTTCATCCAGCCACTTCAGCCATCGTGTCCATCCCTCCGGCGCCCCTTTCCCCGGTGATGGACACCTATGCCCGCTTCCCCCTGGAGCTGGTCAAGGGCAAGGGGGTGCATGTCTGGGACAGCCAGGGCGACCGCTATCTCGACTGTGTCGCCGGCATCGCCGTCTGCACCCTTGGCCATAGCGACCGGGTGTTGAAGCGGGCCCTCTGCCGCCAGCTGGGCAAGCTGCAGCATGTCTCAAACCTCTACCGGATCCCGGAGCAGGAACAGCTGGCGGCCGCCATCACCGCCCGCAGCTGCACCGATCGGGTCTTCTTCTGCAATTCCGGCGCCGAGGCCAACGAGGCCGCCATCAAGCTGGCCCGCAAGCATGGTCATGGGACGCGGGGCATCACCCAGCCCCTGATCCTCACGGCCCAGGCCAGCTTTCACGGCCGCACCCTGGCAGCCGTCACCGCCACCGGTCAGCCCAAGTATCACCAGGGGTTCGAGCCCATGGTGCAGGGCTTCCGCTACTTCCCCTACAACGACATCGCCGCGTTCGAGGCCCTGCTTTCCGACTGCGAGGCCCAGGGGCCGACGGTGGCGGCCGTGCTGATTGAGCCGATCCAGGGTGAGGGCGGTGTCATCCCCGGTGATCCAGTTTTTTTTGCTCGGTTGCGCCAGCTCTGCGACGAGAAGCAGATCCTGCTGATCTTCGACGAAGTGCAGATCGGCGTGGGCCGCAGCGGTCGGATGTGGGGCTATGAAATCCTCGGTGTCGAACCCGACGCCATCACCCTGGCCAAGGGGCTGGGCGGCGGCGTGCCGATCGGCGCCCTGGCGGTGAAGGCGGCCGTTGACCACTTCCGTCCCGGCGAGCACGCCAGCACTTTTGGCGGCAACCCACTGGCCTGCCGGGCCGGCCTCACGGTGCTGCGCGAGATCGATCGGCGTTCGCTCCTGCCCCATGTGGAGCAGATGGGGCAGGTGCTGCGGCAGCTGCTCGAGGAGCTGGTTCGCCGCCATCCCCACCTGCTGGAGGGATGCCGAGGCTGGGGCCTGCTCCAGGGACTGGTGCTGCGTCCGGAGGCCCCCACCGCTCCCGAGATCGTCAAGGCGGCCATGGCCCAGGGGCTGCTGCTGGTGCCCGCCGGCCCCCAGGTGGTGCGCTTCGTGCCGCCGCTGGTGATCCAGGCGCGTCACCTGCACAAGGCGGTGAAGCGCCTGGAGAAGGCCCTGCTCAGCCTGGCCTGACGGGGTGGCCCTCGATGCCTTCGCCGACCTGATCGAGCCCTTCCAGCGGCGCGGTGTCGACCTCGGTCTGGAGCGATTGACGTGCGCCCTGGCGGACCTCGGCCATCCGGAACGCCGCTTCCGCACCGTGCAGGTGGCTGGAACCAACGGCAAGGGATCGATCGCCACCCTGGTCCACGCGGCCCTGTTGCAGGCCGGGATTCGCTGCGGGCTCTACACCTCTCCCCACCTGGTGAGCTGGTGCGAGCGGATCCGGCTCGGCGCAGCGCCGATTCCCGCCCCGGAGCTGCGCCGCCAGCTTGAGGCGCTGCAGAGGGTGGGGCAGCGGCACCGGCTCACCCCGTTCGAACTGGTCACCGCCGCCGCCTTCTGTGCCTTTGCCGAGGCAGACCTGGAGCTGGTGGTGCTGGAAGTGGGGCTGGGGGGGCGACTTGATGCCACCACGGTGCATCCCCGGCGCGAGGTGATCGGCTTTGCCGCGATCGGCATGGATCACGCCGAATTTCTCGGATCGGATCCCGGCCAGATTGCCGCGGAGAAGGCCGGCGTGTTGCGGCCGGGTTCTGTGGCGATCAGCGGCCCCCAGAGCCCAGCCGTGGCGGCGGTGTTGCAGGAGCGGGCCGAGACGGTCGGGGCGGAGTTGCGCTGGATCGAGCCAGCCGTGGCGGCAGATCGGGGTGACGATTGGCTCCACAGCGATGGACTCACCTACCGCTGCGGCCTGAGTGGAGCGGTGCAGCGGCACAACAGCGCCGTGGCCCTGGGGATGCTGCGGGCGCTGATCGAAGGCGGCTGGCCGATCAGCGAGGAGGCGATCGCGGCGGGATTCGCGGCGGCCCGATGGCCCGGCCGGCTGCAACCCGTGCACTGGCAGGGCCGCACCCTGCTGCTGGATGGGGCCCACAATCTGCCGGCCGCCGAAGCCCTGCGCGCTGAGCTCGACCAGCGGGCTGCCCAGGGAACGATCGCGGCGGCAGGGGAACGGATCTGGTTGCTCGGCATCCTGGCCAACAAGCAGGGGCCGGCGATGCTGCGGGCTCTGCTGGCCCCGGGCGATCGGGCCTGGATCGTGCCGGTCAGCGGCCATTCCTGCTGGAGCCAGGACCAGCTGGCAGAGGCCTGCCCGGAGCTGGCCAGCCAGCTGCAGACGGCGGCGGATTTGGCCTCGGCCCTGAACACCCTGCCGCCTGCTGGAACGACCCCGCTGATCGTGGCGGGTTCCCTGTATCTGATCGGCAGCCTTCTCGCCGTCGCTGCGACAGAGTGAAGCCAGACGCCGCCAGCACCGTGATGCCTGTCGTTCAGCTTCCGGTGCTCCGCCAGCCCGCGGCCACGACGCCCCGGAGGTCGCGGGGGGCATCAACGGGCTGTCGCAGCGGGCTGAAGCGACTGGATCTCGTCAGCGGACTCAGGGGACTGTTGGGTGGGCTGTTGGCCTGCACCCTGCTGCTCCTGCTGCTGCCGGCCGGTTTGCCGCCAGCTGCCGCCCTCGACACCGCCGCGGGGGTTGGATTGCAGGAGCGGGCCCTGTTCCAGGAGAGGGTCGACTACACCCTGACCAACCAGAGCGGCCAGGACTTCAGCGGCCAGGACCTGGCCAGCTCCTCCTTTGCTGGAGTGGTGGGGCGTCAGGCCAATTTCCACGGCGCTGACCTGCATGGGTCCATTCTCACCCAGGGCGCCTTTGCCGACGCTGATTTCAGCGGCGCCGACCTCAGTGATTCCCTGATGGACCGGGGCGATTTCAGCGGTGTCGATTTCCGGGGCGCGGTGCTGCGCGGCGCGATCGCCTCCGGGAGCAGTTTCGCTGGTGCCAATGTGACCGATGCCGACTTCAGCGACGCCCTGCTGGACCGCTCTGATCAGAAACAGCTCTGCCGCAGCGCCGAGGGCACCAACCCGATCACTGGGGTCGACACCCGCCTCAGCCTGGACTGCGGCTGAACCCCTAACGACTGACCGGTCAGCGCTTTCATGATCAGGCGGCGTTGGAGGCGCCCGTTGATCGGGCCGCATCCAGATACCAGCCGCGCAGCTTGCCGGGATTGAGCAGGCCGGCAGGGTCGTAGAGGGCCTTGGCCGCCACCTGATCGGTATCGACCACGCCAAGGCCGCCATCCTCGACGCTGATCACGTGCGGATTGAAGATCAGCGCTCCAAGGCTGCGGCAATGGTCCATCAGGGCTTGCAGGCGTTCGTTGTCGTGCCAGCGCAGCAGCGGCAGCCCTGCCAGCCGCGCCGCGCCGGACTGCCGCACGGCCTCCAGGTGCCAGAGCACATCGCCGCCCCAGCTGTCTCGCAAGGCCTCCAGCGCTGGCCCCTCCGGCTGGGGCAGGAGCATCTGCAGGTAGGTCCAGCCAGGGGTATGGGCCCGCCAGTGCAGGGTGGTGTGGTTCCAGGTGAGCTCCCGCAGGGGCAGTCCACGGCTCTGACCCTGGGGCGCCTGCCAGCAGACACTGCCACCTCGCTGGGCCAGCCAGTGCGGCAGCAGATCAAGGCTGTCGGGGGCGGCCAGCAGCAGCAGCCGATGCTCTCCCGCCTGCGGCGACGGACACCCCTGCGGCCAGGGGGAGCGTTCGGCGATCGGTGCCTCCAGCAGGCAGAGGGCATTGAGCAGCAGCGCCGTGGTTGGCAACTCCTGGGCCACGGCCAGGGCGTCCTGCCAGTGGGAGAACCCCACCACCAGCTCCTGCCACGCCACCGCTTCGGTGGTCGCCAGGGTCAGGGCGGTGAGGATGCCATTGGTGCCGTACGCGTGGTTGAGCGGGCGGCTGGACTCCGCATCCAGCTGCAGCAGCCGCGGTTCCTGCTCCAGGGTCACGATCTCGAGCCCGAGCAGATGGCCTGGATCCCGCAGAAAGCCCCAGCGCAGCGATCCGATACCACCGGAGCCACCGGCGATGAAACCACCCAGGCTGGAGGTGCGGTAGGTACTGGGCGCCAGGCGCAGCGCCCGCCCATGGCCGGCCAGCTGCTGATCCAGGGGGGCCAGCAGGCAACCGGCCTCCGCCGTGATCACCCCGCTGTGGGGATCGACCCGTCGCAAGCGGTTCAGGCCGGAGAGATCGAGCACCACCCCACCAGCCAGGGGGACGCACTGGCCGTAATTCCCGGTGCCGGCACCCCGCAGCGTCAGTGGCACGGCATGGCGGGCACAGGCTGCCGCCACCACCATCACCTGATCGGTGGAGTTAGCGCTGACCGCCAGCTGGGCGCTGTGGTTCTGGAGCAGCGGAACCAGCACCGGCGAGTAGTCGTGATAGTCGCTGGAGCGCCGCCGGAGCTCACGGGCCATGGCAGCCGTCTGGTCCGCCTGCTGCGGCCCCTGATCACCGCTGGCCGATGGCAGGGGGCCCACCAGCGGCAGATCGGGGTGATGCCGCGCCAGGTCTTCGGCGAGGGCACGCACTGTGTCGACGGAACAGTGTCCCGCTGCCGCCAGCAGGGCCGCGGCGTCGTAGATGCTGTGGGCGGCTGGGCTGGGAGCCTGGGCGCTGGGTTGCGGCGAGTCTGTCGAGGGCATGAAGGGAGGTGATCAGCTCAGGGGCTGAGATGGGCGGTCATGCCCCCCACACTGGCCAGAACGGCCGCCGGCTGCTGCGACAGCGGTGGTGGCAACCAGTGACCGCCTCGCAGCACCCGTCGCTGCGGTGAGCGTGCCAGCACCTCGCTCCAGGAGCAGGCCGCCAGCACGACCAGGTCCGCCGGCCCCCCCTGGCGCAGCACCCCGTCCCAGGGGAGGCGCAGCAGCCGCGCCGCTTCGGTGCTGAAAGGAGCCAGCCCCTGGCGCAGCCAGGGGGCCTGATGGCTGGCGGCCACGCTGAAGCGCAGCACCTCGATCGGATCGAAATCGCCGCCGGGGAACCAGGGATCCTGCACGTTGTCGCCGCCGATGGCCACCAGCACCCCGGCGGCCTGCAGTTGGCGCACCGGCGCCTGGGGCCGCAGCCGCGGTGTGCAGCCCGGCCTGCGATCCAGCAACCAGTGGTTGGTGCCCGGCAAGGCCACCACGGCCACACCAGCGGCGGCGAGCTGATCGAGCAGGGGCCTCAGTTGCCGTTCCGGCAGCAGCGCCAGGCTGCTGGCGTGGCTGCAGGTGATCGGCACGGAACAGGGCTGGTGGCGCAGTACCTGGAGCAGCATCCGCACGCCGCGGGCCTGACCCTGGTCGCTTTCGTCGATGTGCAGATCGATGCCGCAGCCGTGGCGCTCCGCCAGCCTCAGCAAAGCCTCCAGGGCCCGCTGGTCGTCGCGGCTGGGGCGATAGGGCGGGCCGAGCACACCACCGAGCAGTCCACCCGTCGCTGCGACCCTTGCCGCCAGGGCCTCGCCAGCCGGAGTGCCCCAGTGAGCCAGGGGCACCAGGGCCACCAGCTCCAGCTCCAGCCGATCGGCCCAGCGGAGGCGAAGCGCCTCCAGGGCCTGCCAGCTGGGCTCCCACCAGGCACCGAGGCTGTCGATGTGGCTGCGCATCGCCCGCAGGCCCTGCCGCCAGCCCCGCTCCAGGGCCCGTTCGCCCCGCCCGTGAATCTGCTCCTGGGTGCGTTCGTTGGCCTCGTTGCGATTGGCTGCCATGGCACCGGCGATCGTCCCGGACCGGTTGGCATGGGGCGCCCAACTGAAGGCTTTATCGAGGTGGGCGTGGGGTTCCACCAGGGGTGTGAGGGCCAGGGGCAGGGCGGCGGGATCGAGCCCGTGGTGGGGGCAGCCTGGCCAGGCCTCGATGGCCGCGATACGCCCATCGACACAACGCAGACGGACGGCCACCAGTCCATCGGCATCCGCTGCGGGCAGGCCCGTCAGGCCCGGATCGAGAAGCTGGCGCGGCAGCTGCAGGTCCAGGGCGCTAGGTGGGGCTGTCTGGTCAGGGCCGGCTTCGGGATTCAACGCCTGGCCTCCTTCTCCTGACCCTTCGGGTCTGGGCGGCGTTCTTCACCGGCCTCAAGCACCCAGAAGTGTCCAGCCATGGCCAGGGTCGAGACGGTGTAGTGGGGCAGCCGCCAGTTGGGCAGGAGCTGCTGGCCACCGATCTCGGTGCTGTAGAGACTGCCCACTCCGAAATCGATGCGGCGACTCTGGCTGCGGGCCAGCTGGCCGAGCACTCCGTGCTGGGCCCTGACCAGGCCATGGCAATCACTGATCACGAGTCGGATCATGAGCGGCAATCCCTTCTCGCTGCAGAGCTCTTCGGAAGCCATCGCCGCCAGCCGATCGCCGGCAAACCGTTCGAACTCGTCGGGGCCGGGGTTGGTGGCCGCCAGGCCAGCGACCCCCAGGAGCACCACGGGCAGGCCCACGAGCCAGGGTGTCAGCGATCGGGAGGGCAAGCGAGGTGATGACGCGGGTGCACAGGTTCGCAAAGTTCAGCTCTGGGGAGGGACCGGCGCTGCGGCTCCGGCTGGAACCGGTGGTGCATCGGCCTTGAGAAAGTCCTGAGCTCGGCACTGGCTGTAGCGGGAAACGGCCTGCTCCTGGAGCGCATCGCCTTTCAGGAGAGCGGGATTGCGGCGGCGCAGCTCGGCCAGCTGTTGCTGCTGCTGGGCTTCCAGCACCATCCGCCGCGCCCGGTGGCGAGCCTCCCAGCGTCGCCGCCGCTGCGACTCCGCCTCCCTCCAGGCCGCGAGAGCCGCCTCGTAACGCTCCCGATCGAGTTCCTGGTCTTCAGGCCGATAGCGAGCCTCAAGCTCCTCATCAGGGGGCTGTGGTCGTGGTGCGGGGGTGTAGGCCTCCAGGCGCTGATCGGCGAGGGTCTGCCGGGTGCGGCGCAGCTCCGTCACCAAGGCGAGCATGGGCTGGCGCTGCTGACGGCAGCGGGCCAGATCGGCCTGCAGCCGTTGCTGAGCCTGCTCCCGTCGCCGCCGTTCCTGGGCTGCCTCTGAGGCCAGGCGCTTGTCCACACCGGGCAGGCAGCGCAGCTCGCGCCAGGGCCCCAGCAGGGGAGGTCCCGAAGCAGCGGCCAGGTTGCGGCAACGCTGCCGGCCAGCCTCACTCACCCCAACCCCTGCCAGGGCACAGCTGCTCAGCAGCAGGGACAGGGCCAGCAAGGGCGTGACCAGGCGGAAGGGTCTCGCGACCAGACCGTCTCCGGCAGGGGGTGGGTCAGGGGAGGGGAAGCGACCGGCAGCCACGCGGTCTAAACCTGCATTGGATCGGCATGGACGCTAGAGCCCGAGCCGGGCGATGGGTTGACTCGTCCCAGGGCACCCTGCCGGCACGCCATCCCGGCAGGGTGGTCATGCGCTGTGGTGCAGCCTGTGCTGATGTAAGTTCTGCCTACCCACGGCGGGCGTCGCCAAGTGGTTAAGGCAGCGGCTTGTGGCGCCGCTATTCGGGGGTTCGAGTCCCCTCGCTCGCCCTCTTTCAGACCGGTGGCTTGTCCACCGGTTTTTTGCTCTGAAGCGTGATCGAGTCGCAAGCGCTGCAGGGGTGCCTTGTCGTTTCGCTTTCCGTCTACGGCTTCGGTGTACCAGGCGATTCCTGTGCCATGGAGCGTGTCTGAGACGCATCGTGCATGGGCCGGTTGGACCACAGCCCCCAAGTCCTGATCAGGAAGCCTCTGTCTCCTGATGCTGGCCCCCCAGGGCATCCAGGAGCCGATCGGCACCCGGCCAATCCCGCACCGGATCAGCGCAGACCAGCCCGGTCTCCTGCGCCACGGCCACCATGGCCGCAGCGGCCTGATCGGCGCTGAGATGGGCGGTGTTCAGAGCAATCGCCGCCACCCGAGGCGGGGGTGTGAGCCCCGGACGTCCCAGGGCAGCCACCGCTTCCAGGGTGGCGATCAGCTCGGCCAGCGCGGGCAGGGCAATGCTGGGGTGGCGCTGGATGGTGGTCTGGCCGGACCGATGCACCAGCAGCAAGGCCGTGGGCTGGCAGCCACGCAGCAGGGGCAGGGTTGCTGTGGAGCCGGGGTGGCAGAGGGATCCCTGGCCCTCCACCACCAGCAACCCCTCACCGCCAAGGCCATGCGCCGTTGCCAGCACGGCCTGCTCCACCGCCCCGGCGGCGTAATCGACCCGCACCGCATCGAGGGGAATGCCATGGCCGCTGATCAGAATTCCAGCCTGGCCGGTGCCCACGAACCGGGCCGGCAGGCCTCTCCTGCCTGCGGCGGCGACCAGCTCCAGGCAGGCACTCATCTTCCCGACCGCCATGTCACTGCCCACCGCCAGCACCCGCCGGCAGGGCAGGGTCGCCGCCCGGGCCGATCCCACCACCAGGCCGGGTGGCTCCTGCCGCAGATCCCAGATCCACTGGCCGGGCTGCAGCCGCGCCGCCAGCTCCGGATCGTCGCCAAGGCGACTGTGCAGGCCACTGGCCACGCACAGGCCCGCCTCCAGGGCCGCGGCCACATCCCCCCAGAGTGCCGGCGGCAACTTGCCGCCGGCGGGGGCCAGACCCACCACCGCCACGCGAGGTCCGAGCGGCAACGCCTCACGGAGGCTGGCCAGAACCGGCAGATCCCGGGGGATTCCTGTCAGCTCCTGAACGCGGCGACCGGCGTTCTCCGGGTCAATCACCGCCACGATCGGCCCATGGCGGTAGCGCAGCATCGCCAGGCCGGTCTTGCCGCCCAGATCCGTGAGCCCGCCGTGCTGCAGCAGCACGATCGGTGCGTCGTCCGTCAGCACGGCAGGTCCCCTAGCGAGGTTTCGGCAAGCCCTCCGTCCACCCCAATCCCCGGGCGATCGGACGGCCGCAGCTGGTCTCCCTCAAGCTCTGGCCCCAGGAAGGGATCGTCGACAAGGTTGAGGTGGCTGTCCAGATCGGGCCAGCGCACCAGTGGCAGCAGCTGGGACGCGGCGCCGTTGAGCAGGGCCGCATCGGAATAGCAGCCGAGCATCACCCCCAGTCCAAGCCGCTCGGCTGTGCGGGCCATCAGCAGGGCCTCGCTCAGACCACCACTCTTGAGCAGCTTGATGTTGATGCCGTCCACGTAGGGGGCCAGCCGCAGCAGATCCTCCACATTCCAGCAGCTCTCATCGGCCACCAGCGCCATCGGACAGTCGAGCTCCAGGGCGGCGAAGCCAGCCGTGTCCGCCTCCGGATCGCTGAGCGGCCCCAGGGGCTGCTCCACCAGCACCACGCCCTGGTGCTCCAGCCAGGGCAGCAGCGACCGGGCCGTTTCGAGGCCCCAGCCACCGTTGGCATCCACCTGCAGCTCACAGGGCTGCCCCGTGACCTGGCGGCGGCGCTCCAGGGCCACTGCCACCGCCTCCACCAGCTGCCGGTCGTGATCCGGCCCATCGGGGCTGCCGAGCTTGAGCTTGATGCGGCTGGCCGGCATCGCCTCCCACCAGCGCTCCAGCCGTGCCAGCACCGCCGCCACCGTTCCCAGGCCAAGGGTCACGCTGGTGGGCTCGCCGGCCTGGCGGTCCAGACCCCAGAGGCGCCAGAGGGGCTGGCCCAGCCGCTGCCCCCACCAATCCCAAAGGGCCAGGTCGACGGCGCAGCGCGCCGGCGGTGAGAGGTCTGCCAGCAGGGGCTGCAAGGCCTGCATCGGCTGGGGGGCCAGAGGCTCGATCCGGGGCAGGAACGCCGCGAGTTCTACCGCCAGTGTCTCGGTCTCGAAACAGCGGTGGCCGGTGTCGAACCCGCCGGTCTCCCCACGACCGATCACGCCCTCATGTTCGATCTCCAGCAGCAGGTGCTGCACCGCCGCCGTAGTGCCGCGGCTGATCGCCAGCGGCACCGCCTTGGTGAGGGTGAAGCGGTGTAACAGGCAGCGCATGCCAGCCAACAGCCCGTCAGGACAGTCAGATTGGAGTCACGCTGACACAATCACCGACGAGGCACCACATCGGTAACAGGAAGCACAGATTCGCGGGCCGAGGTGGCCTCAGATCACGGCAATCCAGACCCCTGCGATCCGCACCTTTGCGGCCCTGTTCACTCCATGCCCCATAGCGATGCGACCGCCTCGGCTATTCAGCAAATCCTGGAGGAGGTACACGCCCGCTTCCTGAACCTGCGTGACGGCGCTCCAGCTGACTACATCCCGGAGCTGGCCAAGGCTGATCCCGATGACTTCGGCATCGTGATCGCCACCACCGATGGCCGGGTCTACGAGGTGGGACAGACCCGCAAACTGTTCACGATCCAGTCGATCTCGAAGCCGTTCGCCTACGGCCTGGCCCTGAAATTGCTCTCGGCCGATCACATGCAGACGAAGGTGGGCGTTGAGCCCTCCGGCGACGCCTTCAACGCCATCAGCCTCCATCCGGTCAGCGGAATTCCCCGCAACCCGATGATCAATGCCGGCGCCATTGCCACCACGGCCCAGATCTGGGCCCACGATCCGGAGCGGGCCGAATCGATGCTGCTCGATTTTCTTTCGGACATGGCCGGCCATCGCCTGGAGGTGGATGAGGCGGTATTCCGTTCCGAGCGGGACACGGGGCACCGCAACCGGGCCATCGGCCATCTGCTGCGCAACTTCGATGTGATCAATGCCTCGCCGGAGCCCGGCCTGCAGCTCTATTTCCGCCAGTGCGCGGTGAAGGTCACCTGCCAGGACCTGGCGGTGATGGCGGCCACCCTGGCCTGCCAGGGCCGCAACCCACGCACCGGTGTGGTCACCCTGGATCCGGCGATCACCACCAATGTGCTGGCGGTGATGGGCAGCTGCGGCATGTACGACTACACCGGCCAGTGGCTCTACAACGTGGGCATGCCGGCCAAAAGTGGTGTGGGCGGAGGTGTGATGGCGGTGGTGCCCGGACGGGTGGGCCTGGCCGTCTACTCGCCGCCCCTCGATTCCTTCGGCAACTCCAGCCGCGGCATCGCCGTGTGTGAGGAGCTCTCCCATCGGCTGGAACTCCATCTGTTCGACCAACCCGCCCGCAGCGGCACCACGATCCGCTCCTCGGCCACCGGCAAGAACCGCTACTCGCGCCGATGGCGGAGCGCCGCCGAATTCGGCCATCTCGATCGTCATGGGGAGCGCATCCGGGTGCTGCAGGTGCAGGGGGTGCTCGATTTCGCCGCGGTGGAGGAACTGTTGTCTCACCTGGAGGCCAGTGTCATCTCCGAGTCGTTTGTGGTGATGGATCTGGCCCAGGTGGTGGGCCTGCCGTCGATCAGCGCCGGCCTGGTGCTGAACCAACTGGAGCTGCTGGCCCAGCGCGGCATCCGCTGCCTGCTCTGCCGGGGCGAGCATCTCGAGGGTTTCTGGCCAGGGGAGTCAGACACCCTTCCCCCCGACTGGTTCACGAGCCTCGACACGGCCCTGGAAACAGCGGAAAACCTGCTCCTTGAGAAGCTGCGGCTGGAAGACGCGCCAAACGCCCTGGAGTCCAACACGATCCACCTGCTCGAGGTTTTGCCGGAGGCCAGTCGGGCGGTCCTGGAACCATTGCTGGAACGGCGATCCTTCACCAAGGGTGAGGTGGTGTTCCGCCGTGGTGATGCCGGCCAGGAGCTGTTCCTGATCGAGGCGGGTTGCTTCAGTGCCGGTGAAGAACTCCAACCCGGTAAACGCATCCGTTTTGCCACATTCAGCACCGGCGTGAGTGTGGGGGAGATTGCCTTTCTCAATGGCACACCCCGCACCGCGGACATGGTGGCCGAGGAAGATGGCAGCTGCCTGGTGCTCCAGCGCGAGGCCTTTGACCGGTTGCATGAGGAGCGGCCGGATTTGGTGATCGAGATCCTGCTGGCCCTGCACGGGGATCTAGCCCTGAAGCTCCAGCGTGCCAACCAGCAGCTCTCGCTGCTGGAGCAGCGCTGAGCCTTCCAGAGCCCCACGGCGGTTGATGTCCGAAACTGGCGTCATGCAGGCCCCCTCCCGCCCCCAACACCCCGTCCCCGCAGAGCCGCTCTCTGCTCCTGTGCTCGACCCGGCAAAGCCACAGCAACGCGGCAGCTACTGGATCACCACCTTTGGCTGCCAGATGAACAAGGCGGATTCCGAGCGGATGGCAGGGATCCTCGAAGCGATGGGCTACGCCCCCGGCCGTGATGAACACACGGCCGATCTGGTGCTCTACAACACCTGCACGATTCGCGACAACGCCGAGCAGAAGGTCTACAGCTACCTGGGCCGTCAGGCCCAGCGCAAACGCGCCAACCCCCATCTCACCCTGGTGGTGGCGGGCTGCGTCGCCCAGCAGGAGGGGGAAGCGCTGCTGCGCCGGGTGCCGGAACTGGATCTGGTGATGGGTCCGCAGCACGCCAACCGGCTCGACACCCTGCTGAGCCAGGTGGAGAGCGGCCAGCAGGTGGTGGCCACCGGCGATCACCACATCCTGGAGGACATCACCACGGCCCGGCGGGACAGTGCGGTCTGCGCCTGGGTGAACGTGATCTATGGCTGCAACGAGCGCTGCACCTATTGCGTGGTGCCTTCGGTTCGGGGCGTTGAGCAGTCGCGCCGCCCCGAGGCGATCCGCCTGGAGATGGAAGGGCTGGCGGCGCGGGGTTACCGGGAAGTGACGCTGCTGGGCCAGAACATCGACGCCTATGGCCGCGATCTGCCCGGCATCACCCCCGAGGGGCGCCGTCAGCACACCCTCACGGATCTGCTCCGCTTCGTGCACGACGTGCGGGGCCTTGAGCGGATTCGCTTCGCCACCAGCCATCCCCGCTATTTCACCGACCGCCTGATCGACACCTGCGCCGACCTGGAGAAGGTGTGCGAACACTTCCACATCCCCTTTCAGAGCGGCGACAACGACGTCCTGCGGGCCATGGCCCGCGGCTACACGGTGGAGCGCTACCGGCGCATCCTCGACCGGATCCGGGAGCGCATGCCCGATGCCGCGATCAGCGCCGATGTGATCGTGGGTTTCCCCGGTGAGACCGATGCCCAGTACCGGCGCACCCTCGATCTGGTGGAGGAGGTGGGCTTCGATGCGGTCAACACCGCCGCCTATTCCCCCCGACCCAACACCCCCGCCGCCGCCTGGCCGGACCAGCTCAGCGAAGCAGTCAAGGTGGAGCGCCTGCAGGAGCTCAACGCCCTGGTCGAGACCCAGGCGAAACAGCGGAGTGCGCGCTACGCCGGCCGCTGCGAAGAGATCCTGGTGGAGGGCTCCAATCCCAGGGATCCGGCTCAGATGATGGGGCGCACCCGCACCAACCGGCTGACGTTCTTCCCGTCCAGCCGGCCTGATGGCAGCGTGATCGCTCCTGGTGATCTGGTCTCGGTGCGGATCGATCAGGTGCGTGCCTTTTCACTCAGCGGCGCCGTGCTCTGAAGCGATCGCTGATACCTTTGGCCCCTCTTCTCTGCCTCGATGGTCGTCGCGCCCACCCACCTCGGCCTGGTGTTCGGGGGGGCCTCCGGTGAGCACGCCGTGTCGATCCGCTCCGCCAACACCGTGGTGTCGGCTCTGCGCCGCGGTGCCAACGCCGAGCGCTATCGGCTCAGCTGCTTTTACATCGATCCCCAGGGCCGCTGGTGGCCGCCGGACGTGGCCGAAGCCGTGCTGGCAAAGGGAACACCTGCCGAACCCGGCGACCTGCCCCAGGCGCCCTCCCGCCCAGGCTTCCAGGGCTTTCCACCGGGTGCTCTGGAGGTGGAGGTGTGGATCCCCGTGTTGCATGGCCCGAATGGGGAGGACGGCACCATCCAGGGCCTGTTCACCCTGATGGGCGTTCCCTTCGTGGGCTCCGGCGTGCTGGGTTCCGCCGTGGGCATGGACAAACAGGCGATGAAGGCCGCCTTTGCCGCCGCCGCCCTGCCCCAGGTGCCCTACGCCTGCGTCGATGCCGCCGAACTCGCTGAGAACTCCGAGGCCCTCTGG
This sequence comes from Synechococcus sp. CBW1002, assembly GCF_015840915.1. Lineage (NCBI taxonomy): Bacteria > Bacillati > Cyanobacteriota > Cyanophyceae > Synechococcales > Synechococcaceae > Synechococcus > Synechococcus sp. CBW1002. The sequence continues at coordinate 2,075,139 of NZ_CP060398.1, read as the reverse complement.
ACCCGCCTGGAGCAGCAGCTCGGCTATCCCTGCTTCGTCAAGCCCGCCAACATGGGCTCCTCGGTGGGAATCAGCAAGGCGGTCGACAGGCCAAGCCTGATCGAGGGCCTGCGCCAGGCCGCCGCCCTGGATCACCGGCTCGTGGTGGAGCAGGGCGTGGTGGCCAGGGAACTGGAATGTGCCGTGCTGGGGGGTGGAGCCAGGCCGTTGCAGGCATCGGTCGTGGGCGAGATCCGCTTTGATGCCGACTGGTACGACTACACCGCCAAATACAGCGAAGGTCTCAGCCACACTGTGATCCCAGCCGCGTTGGCACCCGAGGTGAGTGAGCGGATCCGCAACCTCGCCATCGCCGCCTGCCGCGCCGTTGGGGCCACAGGCCTGGCCCGGGTGGATTTTTTCTACGACGAGGCTGGTGCTGAGCTGCTGCTCAATGAGATCAACACCCTGCCGGGCTTCACCTCCCAGAGCATGTACCCGATGCTGTGGCAGGCCAGCGGCTTACCGCTTGAGGAGTTGTTGCATCAACTGGTGCAGGGCGCGAGAGAATGGGCTATGGCATCGGCAGCTGGAGACCCAACCCCATGACGCACGGCCTGCTCTGGCTTCCCCTGCTGCTGATCTTCATTCTCCTGCCGGCCCTGGGCTGGCTGGAGCGGCGTCGCCAGCACCTCTTCCGCACCTGGGCCGCCGGTTCGGAACTGGCCAAGCTGGATGGCTGTGGTGCCGCACGGCTCAAAGAGGGGGTGCTGAGCTGGAGCCGTTTTGAAGCCGGCACTCTCAAGCAGGCGGATGCCTTTCCGATCAAGCAGCTCGAACTGGTGGAGCTGCTGTCGCTCCATTCCGGTGAAGCGCCGCTCACCGATGAGAGCCATGGCAGTTGCCGGCTGCGGCTGGTGGGCGATGGCCGGCAGATGGATCTGCCCTTCTCCGATGCCGATCGGGCCCGCCGCTGGATGGATGAACTGATGGCGCGTTCCCGTTGCGACCTGTGAAAGCAGGCTCCCTGCAACCGGGGGTGGAACGGCGGCGTGAGCTGCGGCGCCAGCGTCGCCAGGAACGCCTCCGGAACACCTGGCGCCTGTTGGTGCTCAGCGGCCTCACCGCCGGCCTGGGCTACGTCCTGTTGCGCCAGGGCTGGACCCTCACCCGGCCTGATCAGGTGGAGGTACTGGGCAGCCGTCAGGTGAGCCGCGAGCAGGCCATCCAGGCCGCCGGCCTGCGCTTCCCACAGCCGTTGCTGACGGTCCATCCCCACGCCCTGATGGAGAGGCTTGCGGCGGCCCTGCCGGTGGAGAAGGTGCAGGTGAGTCGCCTGATGCTGCCGCCACGACTCCGCATCAACCTGGTGGATCGCCAGGCCGTCGCCCGTGCCGAACGCCGCACGCCCAAGGGCCTGGAGCAGGGTTACGTGGATCGTCTTGGGAACTGGATGAGTGCCCGCCAGAAGATCGGCGTCCCGTCGGCCGAGGTGATGGGCCTCAAGGTGGTGGGATGGAACGAACGCCATCGTGGCTCCCTGACGCAGCTGCTGGAGAATCGCCAGGCGATTGGGCCAGATCTGCGCCAGATCCGTTTTGAGCCGGATGGCTCCCTCTGGCTGGATACGGCCAGTCTTGGCCGCATCCGCCTGGGTCCGATGGACGGACAGTTGGAGCGCCGCCTGGCGGTGCTGCGCCACCTGAAAGAGGAGCTGCCGGCCCAGGTGAAGGGCCGACGGGTGCAATCGATTGATCTGAGCGATCCGAACCAACCGGAACTGGGCCTGCCGGCTCCAGCCCGTGGTGCGTCGGCCGCCAATGCTCCGGGGGCACCGGCGCCGGTACCGATCGGTGCCCAGTGAGAGGCCTACGGCGGTTTCCCGGGCTGGTTTTGGCCAGCACACCCACACAGGGCCTTGTCATTTCAGGGTTTCAACAGGAATCTATTCACCTCGATTCGGTGCTGGACGCCTTCCGCCGACATAATGCAGCCGCAGACCAACGGCACATGCCCTCCGATGCAGCATGACCAGGACCGACAGTTGCACCTGCCGGCCCATTCCGGCCATGCTGGACTACAGGTCGACGCCGACTTGAGACAGACACTCGTGAGCAGCAACGGCATCGTCCCCAGTCAGTCCGCCCGCATTGAGGTGATCGGTGTGGGTGGAGGCGGAAGCAATGCCGTCAACCGCATGATTGCCTCCGACCTCCAAGGGGTCGGCTACCGGGTTCTCAATACCGACGCCCAGGCGCTGCTTCAATCTGCGGCTCAGCAACGGGTGCAGCTTGGCCAGAAACTCACCCGCGGCCTCGGAGCAGGCGGCAATCCTGTGATCGGCCAGAAGGCCGCCGAGGAGTCGCGCAATGAGCTGCTGGAGTCGCTTCAGGGTTCGGACCTGATCTTCATCGCCGCTGGCATGGGCGGCGGCACCGGCACCGGGGCGGCGCCGATCCTGGCCGAGGTGGCCAAGGAATGCGGAGCCCTCACGGTGGGCATCGTCACCAAACCCTTCAGTTTCGAGGGTCGCAAGCGCATGCGTCAGGCGGAGGAGGGCATCGCCCGCCTGGCCGAACATGTGGACACCCTGATCGTGATCCCCAACGACCGGCTGCGCGAAGCCATCGCCGGGGCTCCTCTGCAGGAGGCCTTCCGCGCCGCCGACGACGTGCTCCGGATGGGCGTCAAAGGCATCAGCGACATCATCACCCGCCCTGGCCTGGTCAACGTCGATTTCGCCGACGTGCGCTCGGTCATGTCCGAGGCCGGCACTGCTCTGCTGGGCATTGGTGTGGGGTCGGGTCGCTCCCGCGCCATCGAAGCCGCCCAGGCCGCCATGAGCAGCCCCCTGCTGGAGGCGGCCCGCATCGACGGAGCCCGCGGCTGTGTGATCAACATCAGTGGGGGTCGGGACATGACCCTCGAGGACATGACCACCGCCTCTGAGGTGATTTACGACGTGGTCGACCCTGATGCCAACATCATCGTCGGCGCCGTGGTGGACGAAGCCATGGAGGGCGAGATTCACGTGACCGTGATCGCCACAGGCTTCGACAGTGGCGGTCCCTACCGCGTGGAGCGCCCGGCGGTGACCCAGTTCACCCCTGCCGAGACTCTCAATGCCGACAGTTCAGACCAAGGCGCCAATATCCCCGCTTTCCTGCTCAAGCGCCAGACTCGCGCCGACTGAGTTCCTGCTGCCAGAAGGCGATCTGGGAAGAATTTTCACAACCTAGACATCCGCTTGAACCAGTGGTTGAGACGAGTTCTCTTCCAGTCCAGACAGCAGTTGTTCAACAGGCAGCTGTCAGGAACCTCCCTGGTTTCCTGGTTGCTACCGCTTGAGCGGAGCAATGTCTGAGAGGCCAGGTTCTGAGTGAAGGGATCATCACTCCGGCTGAAGGAGTCTCTCGCTCCAACAGTTGCCGGACTTCACTCTCCTGTTTCCCCTCCGATGACTTATCCGGAGGACTGTTGCAATCGAATGGGTGACCCGGAGTCCACGCCTGCTCTGAGCATCCCGTGTGGCTGCTCCCTTCCGGTCCTGACCAGATTTAGGCGTCAGGGCCGCGTGGGTCCGAGTCGAGGCAATGCTAGCAATGGGCCCTCCGCTGCCGTTCCGCCGTGCCCCTGCGCCCCGGTGATCTGCTGAGCCGCAAGCAAGCCGGCCTGCCGATCGCCATCCTCACCGCCTGGGATGCCCTCTCCGCGGCCCTGGTTGAGGAGGCGGGGGCCGATGCCGTGCTGGTCGGCGACTCCCTGGCCATGGTGGTGCTGGGGCATCCCACCACCCTGCCGGTGACGCTGGAGGAGATGCTGCACCACTGCCGGGCGGTGGGGCGGGGTCTGCGGCGGCCGCCGGCCCATCAGCCGCTGCTGATCTGCGATCTGCCATTTCTCAGCTATCAGTGCGGTCCCGATCAGGCGATGGCGGCGGCCGGCCGGGTGCTGAAGGACAGTCCGGCCGCCGCTGTGAAGCTGGAGGGGGCCGAACCGGAGACCCTGGCCGTGATGGACCGGTTGGTGCGTCATGGCATCCCGGTGATGGGGCATCTCGGGCTCACCCCCCAGGCCGTGCACCAGCTTGGCTATCGCCAGCAGGCAAACGATCCAGCCAGCCAGGAGCAGCTGAAGCGGCGTGCCAGGCAGCTGCAGGAGGTCGGCTGCTTTGCCCTGGTGCTGGAACATGTGCCATCGGCTCTGGCCACGGAACTCAGTCGGCAGCTGCTGCTGCCGGTGATCGGCATCGGCGCCGGCGATGGCTGTGATGGCCAGGTGCGGGTCACCGCCGATCTGCTTGGTCTGACCCACCGCCAGCCACCCTTCAGCCCGCCGCTGATCGATGGCCGCGGCCTCAGTGTGGAAGCTCTTCGGGGCTGGGTCGCGGGGCTGAACGCTTCGCCTGCCGCTCCTCCCACCCCTGATACCAGTCCAGCAGCTCCCGCAGCACCGCATTGCTGAGGGCAAGCCCCTTGGGATCGCTCAGGCGCCAGCGGGGGCCCTCGATCAGCAGCTGCCCGCCCTCCAGGAAGGACTGCAGTCGCTCTTGCAACGCGATCAGATCAGCTGCCGCCAGCCCATGGGAGCGGGCCAGTGCGGCCAGATTCACCCCCTCCCGCCGCCGTAACCCCACCAGCAGGCGCTCATCCAGCGGCATCCCCATGCTCTGGCTTGCCCCTGCGGCATCGGCGTTGTTCGGATCGGCTGCCGCGGCCAGCCAGGTGGCATAAGCCTCGCGGGTGCGAGGGCGGGCCAGCCGCGCGCCATCGGGAGCGCTGGTGGCCCCCATGCCAAAGCCCCACCAGCCGCCTCCGCTCCAGTAGACGCGGTTGTGGCGCGAGGCATGGCCAGGTCGGGCGTAGTTGGAGATCTCGTAATGGCCGTAGCCGGCAGCCTGAAGCCGCTCCCAGGTGAGCTCCATCAGATCCGCACCAAGATCCCCGTCCGGCAGATCCAGATTCCCCTGCTCCAGGCGACGGGCGAACACCGTGCCCGGCTCCACGATCAGGTCATAAATCGACAGGTGGGGAGGCGCCTGGGCCACCGCCGCCTCCAACTGGGCCCGCCAGTGGCGTTGCACCGCCTCAGCGGCCCCAGCAGCGGTCTCTGAGGCCTCTGGGGCCGCCAGCATCAGGGGCAGACCCTGGATCAGATCCAGGCTCCAGCTGCGCAGGCTGCCGCGTCGTTGGGCGGCGGCCAGCCAGCCGCAGGCCTCCAGCAGATCAGAACGGCGGTGCCGCCGCCCCAGGCCCGCCAGCACGGTGTCGTCGAAGCTCTGGCCCCCCAGGCTGACCCGGTTGATGCCCGCCGACAAATAGCCCTCCAGCCGCGTCTGATCGAAACTGGCCGGATCGAGCTCCAGGCTGAGTTCGGCGCCTGCCGCCAGCCCATAGCGCCTCTGCAGCGACGCCAGCAGCCCCTCCACCTGCTCCGGCGTCAGCAGCGACGGTGTGCCGCCGCCCAGGTACACGGTGGAGAGGGATGGCCCCGGGGGCGACGCGGCGATCTCCGCCTCCAGCAGGGCCAGATAGGCGGGAATCGAGGGTGAGCGGCTGCCATCGGCCCGATCCCCCAGGGGTACCACCGGGAAGTCGCAGTAGAAGCAACGGCGATGGCAGAAGGGAATGTGCAGATAGGCACTGCGCGGTGGCCATGGCCATGGGGCCGTCATGGGCGGTTACCTGGCGCAGCCAAACAGGCGGGGATCCGGCATGCTGCCCGCACCTGCACATTGAGCCCCACCGGGCGGATGCTGGACACCCTCATCCTGATCCTGTTCCTGATCTCCGGCGCCGCCACCGGCTGGCTGGGCGTTGATCTGCTGCCCGAACCGCTGCTGCTGCAGGTCACCAACCTGGAAGGTCTGCGCTGGGTGATGGGGGGCTTCGGCGCCTTCTTCGGGCTGATCGCCGGTATCTTCTTCGGCCAGCTGCGCCGCCGCCTGATGGCCCAGGTGCGCAGCATGCCCACCGATCTGCTGGTCAGCCGGGCGGTGGGGCTCATCCTCGGTCTGCTGGTGGCCAACCTGTTATTGGCTCCGATTCTGCTGCTGCCCCTGCCGTGGGAAGTGGTGCTGGTGAAGCCATTGGCGGCAGTGCTCAGCAACGTGTTCTTCGGTGTGTCCGGCTACAACCTGGCCGAGGTGCATGGCCGCACCCTGTTGCGCCTGTTCAATCCGTCCAGCACCGAAGCGATGCTGGTGGCCGATGGCGTGTTGCAGCCCGCTACGGCCAAGATTCTCGACACCAGTGTGATCATTGACGGCCGCATCCGTGGCCTGCTGGATTCGGGGCTGCTGGAAGGCCAGGTGATCGTGGCCCAGGCCGTGATCGACGAGCTCCAGGCCCTGGCCGACTCCGGCAATGCCGAGAAGCGCGGCAAGGGGCGCCGCGGCCTCAAGCTGCTCACCGAACTGCGCACCGACTACGGCCGGCGGCTGGTGGTGAACAGCACCCGCTACGAGGGCGCCGGCGCCGACGACAAGCTGCTCGCCCTCACCGCAGACACCGGCGGCACTCTGTTGACCGCCGACTACAACCTGGCCCAGGTGGCCCAGGTGAAGCAGCTGCGGGTGCTCAACCTCAGCGAGCTGGTGATCGCCCTGCGTCCCGAGGTGCAGCCCGGCGACGGCCTGCAGCTGAAGATCGTGCGCGAGGGCAAGGAGGCGGCCCAGGGGGTGGGCTACCTGGAAGACGGCACCATGGTGGTGGTGGAAGACGCCAGCGGTCGCATCGGCGAACGCCTGCCGGTGGTGGTGACCGGGGCTCTCCAGACTCCCTCCGGTCGCATGGTCTTTGCCCGCTGCGAACCGCAGCCCTCTGGCGGCAAGACGGGCGGAAAGCCGACCCCCACAGCCCCTCGCGGCAGCCAGACCAACCCCCGCTAGGCTCCTGGCCAAGCCTCAGGTGCTCAGCGGATGTCGGTGTCGGCCCCCTACTACGGCGATTCAGCCGTCCTGCGCACGCCGCCGCCGGACCTGCCCAGCCTCCTGCTGAAGGAGCGGATCGTCTATCTCGGTCTGCCCCTGTTCAGCGACGACGATGCCAAGCGGCAGATGGGCATCGACGTGACTGAGCTGATCATTGCCCAGTTGCTCTACCTGGAGTTCGACAATCCGGAGAAGCCGATCTTCTTCTACATCAACTCCACCGGCACCAGCTGGTATTCGGGTGATGCCATCGGCTTCGAGACCGAGGCCTTCGCCATCGCCGACACGCTCCGCTATGTGAAGCCGCCGGTCCACACCATCTGCATCGGCCAGGCCATGGGCACGGCCGCCATGATCCTGTCGGCCGGCACGAAAGGCCACCGAGCCGCCCTGCGTCATGCCTCGATCGTGCTGCATCAGCCCCGCAGCGGCGCCCGTGGCCAGGCCACCGACATCCAGATCCGGGCCAAGGAAGTGCTGCACAACAAGCAGACCATGCTCGAGATGCTGGCCGCCAACACCGGCAAGAGCGTCGAGCAGCTCTCGCGCGACTCCGACCGCATGACTTACCTCACGGCCGAGGAAGCTGTGGAGTATGGCCTGATTGACCGGGTGCTCACCAGCCAGAAGGATCTGCCCGGCCCCGCCAAGGCGGCCGGCATCAGCTGAGCCGATCAGTTTCGTTCCAGTGCGGCCCCGGCCGCCATCCCCCAGTTCCCCTCCGCCACTCGCACGTCGTCATGCCCATCGGCACCCCCAGCGTTCCCTACCGCTTGCCCGGCAGCCAGTACGAGCGCTGGGTCGACATCTATACCCGCCTTGGGGTGGAGCGCATCCTGTTTCTTGGCTCCGAGGTGACCGATGCCGTGGCCAATGCCCTGGTGGCCCAGATGCTGTATCTGGATTCTGATGATAACTCCAAGCCGATTTATCTCTACATCAACTCTCCTGGTGGATCGGTGACCGCCGGCTTGGCGATCTTCGACACCATGCAGTATGTCAAGAGCGATGTGGTGACCATCTGTGTTGGCCTGGCGGCCAGCATGGGCGCTTTCCTGCTGGCCGCCGGCACGAAAGGCAAGCGGCTGGCGCTGCCCCACAGCCGGATCATGATTCACCAACCCCTCGGCGGCACCAGTCAGCGACAGGCCTCGGACATTGAGATCGAAGCCAAGGAGATCCTGCGCATGAAGGACATGCTGAACAACAGCATGGCTGAGATGACGGGCCAACCCTTTGAGAAGATCGAGAAGGACACCGATCGAGATTATTTCCTCAGCGCCGCTGAGGCCAAGGATTATGGACTGATTGATCGTGTGATTGCCCACCCGAGCGAGGCCTGAGCCGTGAAGGATGCAGCGGCATCCTCAGAACAGGAGCAGGGGGCGTCAGCTCATTCCACCAGGAATCTCCTGCCGGGGCTGCCGCTGGTCGATTCACCGTTGTTCCCCACTCTCCGATCCAAGGGTGCGTTTGGCCAATATCTCGCTGCAGCGGAATCCCTTCACAACAAAGGATATGCCATTGTAGATCTTGATGAAGCCACGATTGCAACCTTTGCGGAACCTATCTGCAGCTCCCTGAAGCCATGCTTCGATCTTGCTGCTTGGCGCCACTCGACGGATCACCATTCCCTTCGCATCCAGGATGCCTGGAAGAACGAAGCCAGCGTGAGGCATCTGGCGCTTCTTCCTGAAATCCTCGATCTTCTGGAGACTGTCTATGGGCGCAAACCCTTTGCCTTTCAGACCCTCAATTTTCCAGTCGGAACTCAGCAGCACTTTCACAGTGATGCGGTCCACTTTCACAGTGAGCCAGCCGGATTCATGTGTGGAGTCTGGATTGCCTTGGAAGACATCCACTCCGATTCAGGCCCCTTGGAGTACTTCCCATGCAGTCACCGGCTTCCCTACCTCCAGCTTCGCGATATCGGCAAGCAGGTGTCGGACGACCTCCCAGCCACTCAGGAGATTTTCCATGCTGTCTGGCAGGCCATGGTCCGCAGTGAAGGACTGCAGAAGCTGACCTTCACGCCTCGGCGGGGTCAGGCGTTGATCTGGGCGGCCAATCTGTTGCACGGGGGGGCGGCCGTCAGGGATCGGGGCCTAACGCGATGGAGCCAGGTCACCCATTACTTCTTCGAAAACTGTCTTCACTACACGCCTCTGCACAGCGACTGGCCATGGGGCTCAATCGCCTGGCGCAGGCCCCTGGATGCGGCGACCGGTGCGATCAGACCAGTCACCATCCCCGACTGGAAAGACGATGCTCTGATCGCACGGTTGGCCGACTTCACTCCTGAGAACTATCTGACGGTCAATCCTGATGTGAAGGCAGCGGGGGTGAATCCCTGGGTCCACCTGCTTCGGCATGGATTGCGAGAAAGACGGTCCTGGTGACGTCTGCTTGAAGGATCCCCTTGGGCGCAGCCGTACACTCGCCGTTTGCCCTGCCCGCCGCCGGATGGCCCAGCTCTTCTACGACTCCGATGCTGATCTCAGCCTGCTGAACGGCAAGACGGTGGCGATCATCGGCTATGGCTCCCAGGGCCATGCCCATGCCCTCAACCTCAAGGACAGCGGCGTCAACGTGGTGGTGGGCCTGTATGAGGGCAGTCGCTCGGCCGACAAGGCCAGGGCCGATGGCCTGGAGGTGCTGAGTGTGGCCGATGCGGCCGCCAAGGCCGACTGGATCATGGTGCTGCTGCCCGATGAGGCCCAGAAAGCGGTGTATGAGGCGGAGATCGCGCCGCACCTGAGCGCCGGCAAGGTGCTGAGCTTCGCCCATGGGTTCAATATCCGCTTCGAGCTGATCAAGCCCCCCGCCGATGTGGATGTGGTGATGATCGCCCCCAAGGGCCCTGGGCACACGGTGCGCTGGGAGTACCAGAACGGCATGGGCGTGCCTGCCCTGTTCGCCATCCACCAGGACGCCTCCGGCAATGCCCGCGGCCTGGCGATGGCCTACGCCAAGGGCATCGGTGGGACCCGTGCCGGCATTCTCGAGACCAATTTCAAGGAAGAGACCGAGACCGATCTGTTCGGTGAGCAGGCCGTGCTCTGCGGTGGCCTCAGTGAGCTGGTCAAGGCTGGCTTCGAGACCCTGGTGGAGGCCGGCTACCAGCCGGAGCTGGCCTACTTCGAGTGCCTGCACGAAGTGAAGCTGATCGTCGATCTGATGGTGAAGGGCGGCCTCACCGCCATGCGCGACTCGATCTCCAACACCGCCGAATACGGCGACTATGTGAGCGGTCCGCGCCTGATCACGGCCGACACCAAGGCCGAGATGAAGCGCATCCTGGCCGACATCCAGGACGGTACCTTCGCCCGCAACTTCGTGGCCGAATGCGAGGCCGGCAAGCCCGAGATGACCAAGGCCCGCAATCGCGACGCCGCCCATCCGATCGAGCAGGTGGGCAAGGGTCTGCGTTCGATGTTCAGCTGGCTCAAGGCCGCCTGATCCCGACCCGGCGCCTGTCACCATTCTGGGTCCGTGCCCTGCCGGCACGGACCGTTGTCGTGACCGCCCCATGCGCTCGCTCCGCCTCTCCCTGCTCTGGGGCAGCGCCCAGGCCGGCACCAGCCTCACCCTGGCCTCCACCGCCTGGATGGTGAGCGGCCTGACGCCGTCGCCGCTGCTCAACAGCCTGTTGCCGGCCCTCGGCACCCTGCCGGTGCTGTTGCCGCTGCGGCGCCGAGCCTCCGGCTATGGACTGCAGCTGGTCAGCGTGCTGCTGCTGCTGGGCGTGAGTCTGGGCAAGGCCTCCAGCTGGCCGGACATCGGGCTGCTGATCGCATCCCTGCTGGCGGTGTTGCTGTTCGGCATCGGCGGGGAACTGAGCCAGTTGCCGTTGCAGCGGCGCCTGCTGCGCAACCCGGAGCTCTCGATCGAACGCCTGCGGCAGGGCAGTGACCTCGGCTCCCTGGCGGGCAACCTGCTCACGGCCGTGTTGTTTCCGGCCGTGAGGCAGTTCGTGCCGGCTCTGTTGTTGCTGCTTCCCCTCGGGGCCACTGCTCTGATGCCGCGGGAGCAGGCTCCGGTTGGCTCGGCTGATGGCGCTGCGGAAGCGACTGCCGCGGCTGCGGCCCTGCCCTCGATGGCCCCGCTGCCCCTGGATCGCCACTGTGTGCTGCAGGGGCTGCTGTTCGGCAGCCTCTTCGCGCTGCTGCCCCTCTGGGTGCGGGCCGTGGGGGCAGGCAACTGCTTTGACTTCGCCATGGTGCTGGCGGCCTACGGCGTGGGCCGCAGCCTTCAGGGCCGCCTGCCGGTTCTGGCGACCTGGGCCCGCTATGGGCTGATGGCTGGCCTGCTGCTGCTGACCCAGGTTCAAGCCTTGCCGGGCTGGGGGGCGGTGCTGCTGTTCGTGCCCATCGGGGCTCTGGCTGCCGCCGCTGATGGAGCCTTGGTGGATCGCCTGGCCGTTCGGGGCGACGCTCCCCTGCGCTGGCAGACCTTGCAGCGCTCCGGCGCTGTGGGCGGCCTGGCCGGCAGCCTGGCGATGGGCCTGCTCACCCAGTCGCTGGGCCTGGGCCAAGCCATTCCGCTGCAGGTGCTCGCCTTTGTGGCGATGGCGCTGCTGCTGGGCCGGCCGCCACGGCCTGCGGTCTCCAGCTGAGCGATGGAGGCCTCTGTCCTGCCGCCGCTGCTGCGGCTGGTCCCCCTCGCCCCGATGCTCGCGGTTCTGGCGGGCGTGGCCCTGGATCGGCTGGTGGGTGATCCGCAGCGCTGGCTTCACCCGGTGCAGGTGATCGGCTGGGGCATCGGATGGTTCCGTCGGGTTGCTGAAGATTGGGCGGGCGATCGGCCCGGACGCTTGCGCCTGGCTGGCACCGGCCTCACCCTGCTGGTGGTCGGTCTGAGCGGCCTGGCTGGTTGGCAGGTCGAGCGGCTGACCCTTGTGCATCCGGTCGCGCTGCCGCTGCTGGTGATCGCCCTGGCCAGTGCTCTGGCCGGCCGCAGCCTGGAGCAGGCTGTCCGGGCCGTCGTCGCGGCTCTGCCGCCGTTCACGTCAGGGCGCTCGCCCGCTGATCTGGAGCTGGCCCGCCAGCGGCTGGCCTGGATCGTGGGCCGCGATGTGGATGGCCTGTGCCGCTCTGAGATCCTGCGGGCTGCCGCGGAAACCGCCAGCGAGAACGCGGTGGATGGTGTGTTCGCGCCCCTGTTCTGGATGCTGCTGGGTGCGCTGCTCTGGTGCGCCTGGCCTGATCGTGCTCTGGTCGTCCTGCCCGGCCCCCTCTGCCTGGCCTGGAGCTTCAAGGCGGCCAGCACCCTGGATTCGATGCTCGGTTACCGCCAGGGCCGTCTGCGTTGGCTCGGCACCGCCGGCGCCCGCCTCGATGATCTGCTCACCTGGCTGCCCTGCCGGCTGGTGGCCCTGAGCCTGCCGTTGGCGGCGGGTCGGCCAGGTTCAGCCCTGGTGAATTGTCGCCGGGCTCTGTTGCAGGGGAGGCCGGACCCGTCCCCCAATGCAGGCGTCTCTCAAGCCGCCTATGCCCTGGCAGCGGATGTGCACCTGGGGGGGCTGAACCATTACGGCGGCCTACAGAAGCTGAAGCCGGTGCTCCATGCCGCCGGAAGGCCCGCCGATGCACTGGCGGTGACCCGCATGCTTCAGCTCACCAGACGGCTCACGGGGCTGTGGTTGCTGTCGGCCCTCGCCATTGCCCTTGCCCTTGGCGGTTGCATTGACGTGTCACCGTGGTCGACTCAGTAAGCGCCGCGGTCCGTGGGGTCGAGGATGACACTGAAGGTGCGCAGGATGATGCGCAGGTCCATCCAGAAACTCCGGTGCCGCGCGTAGGACACATCCAACTTGACCCGCTTGGCATAGGTGAGGTTGTTGCGGCCGGAGACCTGCCATAGGCCGGTCAGACCGGGCCGCACGGCCAACACTTCATCCATACGGTCGGCGTAGCGATCCAGCTCCTTTTCCACGATCGGCCGCGGACCCACCACGCTCATCTCACCGCGCAGCACATTCACGAACTGGGGCAACTCGTCAAGGCTGGAGCGACGCAGGAATTTGCCGAGGCGGGTGATGCGTGGATCCTTGCGCAGCTTGAAGTCGTTGCGGTATTCCTCCTCCAGATCGGGCGATTCCGCCAGCAGGGCGGAGAGCAACCTGTCGGCATCGCGCCGCATCGTGCGGAACTTGATGCAGCCAAAGCTGCGATAGCCCCGTCCCACCCGCTGCTGCACATAGAACACCGGCCCGCGGGAGGTGAGCCTGACCAGAAGGGCGAGCAGCAGGAACACCGGCGCACCCAGGCTGAGCACCGCCAGCGAAAACACGATGTCGCCGCTGCGCTTGATCACCCGCGAGCGCCTCGACTGCAGGCGAATCAGCTGATGGGCGGAGGGTCGCTTCACCAGTATGAGCGGGGAGGGCAGGGACAGCCGCCGCAGGGTTCCTGGCGGGGCCGTCCAGGCACCGACCAGGGAACCACCCCCAGAGAAAGCAGGGGTGGGTGCGGCGGAGATGGACGCGGACCCTGCGTTGGCAGGTCGGGAGGCAGGGGCAAGAAACGTAGCGGCAGACGGCAGCGAAGCCGCACGGCGGTGGCGGCAATCTAAAAATCGGAGTCAGGCCGCCCCATCAATCGGTGGCAGCTCCTCCAGAGGCACAGGGGCCCTGGCATGGGCGAGGCGGTGGCGATGGGCTAGCCACAGGGTCTCCAACCGCTCCTGCATGCGGCGACGGAAGCAGGCCGGGGAGAAACGCTGGGCCCAGTCGTGCTGGGCGTCAGCGGGAAACCGCCGCCAGAGCCGCTCCGTGTGGAAGTGATCCAGGGCCGCCGCCAGGCTCTCCACCGATTGATCAGGGAACAACAGCCCGGTGGGCTGGGCCGCGCCGCTCTCCAGACAACGCACACTATCCAGCAGGCCGCCCTGCCCCAGCGCGATCACAGGGGCGCCGGCCGCCATTGCCTCCACCGGCGCGATCCCGAAATCCTCCAGCCCCGCATAGACGTAGGCACGGCACTGTTGCAACCAGGTGGTCACCTCATCGGCGGGGCGGTGGCCGAGAAACTGGACGTTGGGGCCTGCCATGGCTTCGAGTCGCCGTCGTTCGGGCCCATCGCCGATCACCACCAGCGGTAACCCGAGGCGATTGAAGGCTCCCACCACCAGATCGACCCGCTTGTAGGGCACCAACCTGCAGACGCTGAGATAGGTGTCGCTGCGAGGCTGGTCCCAGCGGAATCGAGCCACCTCGACCGGCGGATGCACCACCGTGGCGGTGCGTCGCCAGCAGCGCTGGATCCGGCGGGCAGTGAAGCGGGAATTGGCGATCAGATGGTCGACCCGGCTGCTGCTCACCACGTCCCACTGACGCAGGCGATGCAGCTGGCCGCGGATCAGCGGTCCGAGCGGACTGCGCGCCAGGGCGGAGCGCGCCAGATAGGCATGCATCTGATCCCAGGCGTATCGAACCGGCGTATGGACATAGCTCACATGCAGCTGATCGGGTCCGGTGATCACACCCTTGGCCACCAGATGGTTGCTGCTCAGCACCAGCGGGTAGCCGCCCAGGTCGAGCTGCTCGATCGCCAGGGGCAATAGGGGCAGGTACTGCTGCACATGGCTGACGCCCCACGGCAGCGTCTGGATGAAGGAGGTCTCAATCCGCCGGCCATGCAGCCAGCTCCCCGGTCGCTGACTCTCCCCATCCACCAGGGCAAAGAGCTGGGGATGGAGCAGGGCATCGAGCTGCTCGACCACGGCCTCCGCCCCCCCCACCGCCCGGGGTGTGAACCACTCGTGCACCAGCGCGATCGAGGTGGGCAGGGCTGTCATGGCGGGAAGGTTAGGCGGCCTTCATCACGAAAACTCTCAGCACCTTGCCCCCTCTGGGTCAGCTGTCGAAGCTGGGGCCACCACTTGGGAGTTCCCGCTACGGGTCACCATGCCCATCCGCGAACTGCTCGAAGACGCCCTGCAGGAACCTGCCATCGGCACGACTCCCTGCTTCAGCTGGCATGCAACCCCGGTCGGTATCGCTGCGCTCTGGTGTGCCGGTGAGGCTCCATCGGCTCCTCCGTTCGATGACGCCCTCAAGGAAGGTCTCCAGGTGGGGCTTGACCTGAGCCGGGAGGAACGTGAATTCCATCAACTCAGCTCAGGGCTGGTGCTGCTGTTCCACTCCTGAGGGGGACCAGCGAGCTCGCCTGCCACCACGCACCACTCGTGCACAACCCAGCGCACGCAGCCCTGGCGCACCAGCGGATCGCAGGAGACCAGCCGTTCGGCCTCGTCGCGATCGCTGGCCATGAACAACAACATCCCGCCAGCTCCACTGAGGCCCTGACGATCCCTCCAGTAGCCGCTGCTGGGGCGATGACCCGCAGCCTCCAGCTCAGCCAGCCAGCCCCGATGGGCCGGCACCGCCGCATCGAAGCGTGCCTTGTCCACGATGCCCTCCTCGAGCTTCACGAACCAGCGCTGTCTTGTCGCCCGCTCCACTGCGCCCATGCCGCTGGCCCCAAAATTAGGAAGCGCTGTCGTATCCAAGGGTGCTGTCGTGACCTGAGGCGCCAGATGCTGAGGTTTAGAGTCTCGTCACCGGGGCGTGGCGCAGCTTGGTAGCGCGGGTGCTTTGGGAGCACTAGGCGGCGCCTATCAGCAAAGATGTCCGCTCAGGGTACTGATCTGAGTACCTCAGAAAGCCTACTCCGGATGGAGGATCATGGGCTTCGAGATCGGATGTTGATCGTCATCGCGCGTTGATCAGGAGCGCAGGCTTGAGCGGCCGGCCCCCGGTCGGAGGCTGAGGCCGGCCCGCCTCTTGCGGGCGGTCCAACCACAACCCCCTGGGGCCTGGGTTTCTGATCTTCAAGCAGCGACAGTGTCCTGCGGTCTGGGATGGTTGACCCGCACGACTGTTGGCTGAGCCCAATCGCGAGGTGGCCTGGCCCAGCGGCGTGGATGTTGCGCACGCGCCTGCTCATAGGTCTGCTGACGGACTCTGCAGATCGCGTCAGCTTCTCCGTAGTGACGTTGATTGGGCGTCACATACTTGATGCCGCTGTGACGATGCTCAGCGTTGTACCAGTCAACAAAACCATCGACCCAGGCACGCACTGAGAGAAGATCCCGGAAACGACGCACTGGATAGCTCTGGTGATATTTCATGGTTCGGAACCATGACTCAACGTAGGCGTTGTCATTGCTCACCCGCGGCCGCGAGAATGACAGGGAGATGCCGAGCTCGGCCAGCTTGGCGGCCAAGGTGTAGGAGCGCATGGGTGCTCCGTTATCGGCGTGCAGGATCGTGGTCGACCCCGAGCTGATCCCTTCATCACGGCAGACACGATCAAAGAAGTGCTTGGCCAGTTCGCCGCATTCACGATCGTGCACCTCAACGCCAAGGATGCGCCGGCTCCACACATCCATCACCATATAAAGGTAGTAGAATTGACCCTTCGCAGGCCCCGGCAACAGGGTGATATCCCAGGCCAGCACTTGATGGATGCCCGTTGCCTCCAGCACGGGTGGCTCTCTTGGCTCCCGCGGTGGGCGGCTCCTGCCGCGATGATTTAACAGGCCTTCCTGGCGCATGATGCGGTAAATCGTTGACTCCGATCCCACGTAGACTCCCTCCTCGGCAAGGATCGCCACGATCTGACCAGGCGTGAGATCGGCAAAGCGTGGATCGTTGACAGTGGACAACACCTGTTGGCGCTCCTCCTCGCTGAAACGATGCATGACATGCCTGGACGCTCCCTTGCGTTGATCGCAGCTGAATCCCTGGGTCCGAATCATCAAGCCCCATCGCCTCAGCGTGCGTGTCGCCAGGCCGAAAAGATCAGCAATGGCCTTGGCCGAAAGGCCACGACTGATGCCTTCCTGTAGAAGCGCGACGATCGCACCGCGATCGCCAGACGGAATCAAGGATCCTCGTCCGGTTGAAAGATCTGGTTGAACTTTTTTGAGAGCATCAACAACGTCGCCGCTTCTGTCAGTGCTTTTTCTTTCTTCTGCAATTCACGCTCCAGCTGGCGATTCCGCCGGACCAGTTCCTGATTCTTGCGTTGCAGTTCCCGCTGATCAGCCATGCTCGGCGCGCTGGGGCCATTGGCATCCTCGGCGGCCTGGCGCCAACGGGCAACCTGCTTGGGGTACAGCCCCCGCTCCCTGCAGAACGACCCGAGCTCGCTTCCGTTCAGTCCTGCGGCCTGGATCACGGCTGCCAGCTTGTCGGCAGCGCTCCACTGCTCCGGCGGCCGGTTCGTGGCAGGCACCAGCTGGCCCTGCTTCTGCCACTGGCTCCGCCAGTTGTAGATGGTCTGCGCCGTGATCCCGGTGTCGCGGGCGATCTCAGCCACGCTCTCAAGGTTCGGAGGGCTCATCCGCAGGCGGACGGCTTGCCGCAGAGCGGCGTCATAGGGCGGTTGCATAGTCGTCGGTTGGGCCCCCAGGTGGACGGGTCAAACCGAGCGGACTTCTTCCTAAGAAACACCAACGGCCAACAGGGATCTCGGCTGACTGACCACACCTCAAGCAGAGGCAACAAGTTGAAAACCAAGGGCAATGGCGCGTCGCTGGAGACCACGAATCTGACGATCCCTTGATTCCTCCTGATATGCGGCAGCACCGGGATCCTGATATACCAAACCATCACGGAGCGTCTTGTAGTAAAGAATGGCAAGCTTTCGGGCAGTAGCAATTAATGCTTTACTCTTTCCGGCACGTGCTGCCAGACGACGTTGAAAAGCACCCAGTGCAGTATTCGTTCTTCCCAGCGGTACGGCAGCCATCCAAAAGGCACTACCTGCTCGCGTAGTGCCCTGTCGTGTTCGTGAAGAAAGTACCTTTCCCCCTGAGATCCTGTTCTGAGGACTGAGTCCCAGCCATGACACAAAATGCTGGGCACTGGGCCAGCGCTTCATGTCCAACCCACACTCACTAATGAGCGTGAGAACTGTTGTTGGTCCTAATCCCGGAAGCCTTAGAAGATTGTGGCCTGACAAGGCTTGAATTAGGTGGGTTGGGTTAAATGCAAAGCCATGTCCGCATATCTTCCAATCCCCAGGTTGACTGCCTGGATCTTG
Organism: Synechococcus sp. CBW1002; assembly: GCF_015840915.1. NCBI lineage: Bacteria > Bacillati > Cyanobacteriota > Cyanophyceae > Synechococcales > Synechococcaceae > Synechococcus > Synechococcus sp. CBW1002. The sequence continues at coordinate 2,057,178 of NZ_CP060398.1, read as the reverse complement.
ATAGTCCGAGCCGGCAAGCTCTGTCATCAATGATTGTGCCGCAAGCTCGCAGGCCCTGATCTTCTCTGAATAGGTGTCAAAGAGCTCAACTGCGATCTTCAAAGAGAACAAGTGATCGTCTTGGTAGTTCCCCTCAAGAGCAGCCGCAATTGTTGCCGCGCTCTCCTTGCAGCGTCTGTCTCGGAGAGAAGCGAGTCTTTCGGGGTCCCTCTCACCTGAAAGTATGGCATCGATGATTCGCCTACCGGTTAGTCCGCTGATATCTCTGACAACATGATGAAGCTGAAGATTCATAAGCATCAGCGCCTTCTGGATGTGTTGCTGATGAGACGAGCGGTATCGAACAAGTTGATCACGCTGCCGCAGATATGAGCGTAGTTCTGTGATTTTTTGGTCTGGACGAAAGCTTGCTCTCACCAGGCCGTAGCTGTGGAGCTGCTGAAGCCATTGTGCATCGTTGATATCCGTCTTGCGGCCCGGAACATTCTTGGCGTGCCTGGCATTAACAAGAAAGACGTCAATGCCTTTGCCAGAGAGAATCTCGTAAAGCGGAACCCAGTAGATTCCAGTGGACTCCATGGCAATGGTGCTAATTCCAACTGCCAGCAGCCATTCGGCGAGTGCGATTAGATCCTTTGTGAAGCTTGAAAACTTGCGGACGGGATTCGGATCAAGCTCGACAGGAACAGCAACAACGTGGAATCTACTGCCGACATCAATTCCAGCGGAACGAGGGTTAATGACTTTCAGACGAGCTCGGCGCTTGCCTGCTGAAATTGGTTCTCCCATGGCTTAAGGACTCACTAGGTGATCGGGAGGGCATCAGGCAGGATTCGCGCACTAAAATCAGCAAATTCCTAATCGGGATCGGCCGACTAACTCATTGGTCAGTCGAGCCGTCGCCAGGGCAGGGAGCGCAATTCGAATCCCAGGCCACGTTTGCTTTCGGGGTCAGGCCTCCAAAGATGTCATCGGCCATGGCCCGATGTCCTCATGACCAGAGTGGCAAGGGCGCTCTGGCTTGGCCGTGGGTGTTTCGGGCGCGAGGGCGTACGCGCGTACTGGTTCGTTTGCTGACACTGGGGGAGGTCGCAGGTTCGAATCCTGTCGCCCCGACTGACTTTTCACCGATCGACCAAGGGAGATGGGAGAGATTTGGGGAGAGATTCCCGCTCCGCTCCCCGCCGGGTGATCTCTCCCGCTCCAGATGGGAGAGGTTCTCTCCCGTGCTCGGTCGGACCGGATGGGCCACTGAAGCCTGATTGCCGTGAGGCCTCCAGGATTGAGGTCCTGATCCGCCAAGGGCCGAGGTTGTGTCCAATCGCCTGATCATTTCCGACAACCGTGACGACCCGGGCAACCCGCTGGTGCTCGATGGTGAAGCCATTGACGCAGCGGCGCGGGATCCCCTGGCGATCGGCAAGCTGATGGTCGATCAGGTCTGGGCCGAGGGGAGCGATCCCACAGGTGGGGGCCTGTACTACGAGCGCAGCAGCAACCAGCACCGGCGGCTGCAGGCCTTTGAGACCGGCAGCGAAGACTTCATGACCGGCGGCTGGGTGCGGGTGCTGGCCAGCGCCGAGCAGGTCCGCAAGGAGCGTCCTGGGATGGAGCGTGCTGCCAAAGCTGGCCTGGTGAAGATCCATGGCACCCACCGGGGCGTGCTGCTGGTGGAGTTCATGGACGTTCCCTGGGGCTGAGCAACCGCCGCAGGGCTCCGGTCGGATTCGCTGAGCGCACCTCTCGGTGCGACGACGGCCGTCCTTCAGCGTGCCACGGCTGCACCGTGGCGTGCATCGGCCAGCCGCCGCCGCCCTCCGCTCCGGGGCCGGTGTGGGGGTGGTGGGCAGAGCCGCTCTCCCGCGACTGCGGTGGCCGGGCCTTCGCTCGCGTTGATGGGGAGGAGGAAGGCCCCAGGCTTCCTCGCGCGGCTGCGCGGTCAGCTGGGCATTCCGTGCGGAATCTGGCGGGTCTGCTTATCAGCTTTCCGATCCATCAGCGCATGGCTTTGCTTTGCGTAGATCCATTGCCCCGCAAGCACTCTGCTCGCCTCTCAGTGCGTTTGTACTGGTAGAATAAGACCTGCGCCAAAGGCCACGAGCCCATCGCCTGCGGCAACGAAATCCTTGGACAACTTGCCCCGTTCGTTTGCTCTGTAGCCCATGAGCTTGTCCTCTGCTGCAGTGGCCCAGGCCGCTGCATTGTCTCTTCCTGGCCTGTTGCCGCCGCCGGCGTTGGCCCATCGCTCGGTCGTCATCGTCGCCGCTGGTGGCCGTGATCTCGTCTGGCCCCAGGAGCGCATCGCCTCCGCCCTGCTCCAGCGCAGCGGTGGCCGGCCTGTCCATCTGCTGCTGCATGGCGGGGCCCGTGGCGCTGATCGCGCTATCGGCCGCGCCGCCCATCAGCTCGGCTGGCGGGTCCAAGAGCTCGCCGCTGATTGGCGCCGCCATGGCCGCGCTGCGGGCCCCATCCGCAATCGCCTTCTGCTCGAACAGGCCCTGGTGGAGGCCCAGACCCACACCTCCCCAGCGTTCAGCGCCTCGGTGCTGGTGATCGCCTTCCCCGGCGGAGCAGGCACGGCCTCGCTGGTGCAGCAGGCCCGCCGCTGCTCCTCCCGTGCGCCGGTGCCGGTGGTGGTGATGGAAGTACCGCCGCCCTTCTCACCGGAGCCCCTCGCCGCCTGAGCGGCATCCGCCGCCCCGTTCCTCTTGTTCCTCGTTCCCATTCACATCCCCATGGCTGTTCTCACTGCCCCCGCCGCTCCTCTCTCCCCATCTCTCCCCCAGGCCGCCGGGCCGTCCTGCTCCCTGCAGCGCACCGGTTCGCTCTGGCAGCTGGGCATTGAGGCCCAGGAGCTCACCACCGCCATCGGCCAGCTGGCCGAAAAGCTCGAAACCGATGACGACGACGCCCGATCTCATGCCCTCGCTGAGTTGGAGGCCGCCCTCCTTGCGGAAGAGGGCAACAAGCAGGCTCTCGCCGCCAAGGCCGATGCCACCTGCTGGGTGATCGAGCACCTCCGCGGCCAGGCCGCCTACCGGCAGCAGCAGGCAAAGCGGCTCACCGATCTCTCCCGCTCCGATGCCAGCCGGGCCGACGCGCTGGAGGAGTCGCTGGTGTTTGTCCTCACCCAGCTCCAGCCGGCAGCCACCCGCTTCTCGTTCCCGAATCACGAGCTCACCTCCCGCAAGTCCTCTGCCGTGGTGATTGACGACGAGCAGGCCCTCGATCCCGCCTGGTTGAGCTTCACCACCACCAGCAAGCCGGACAAGGCCGCCATCAAGGAGGCCCTCAAAGCTGGCCAGCAGATCACCGGTGCCCAGCTCCTCTCCCGCCGCTCCTGGCGCATCTGCTGAGGGGGCAAAGCCCCCTCACAGGTGGGGTCCTGGCTGAGCAGCCGGGGCCCTCTCCCCTCCTCACACCATTGCTTCCAACGCCATGACCGTCGCCGTTCCATCCGCCAACGGTGCCCGCACCACCAGCCGCCCTGCTCCTCCTCGACCCAACCAGAGGCCTCCATCGGCCCTGGAGCTGATCCGCTCTGCTGACCGCGCCGAGGAGGCCCTACCAGAAGCTGACTCCGCTCCCCAAGCTCATCCCTCCGGCTTCTCCCCAGAACAGCTCGCTGCACTCTCCGCTCCCCTCGATCGAGCCAACGTCCGCCAGCGGGAGCAGGGCCGCAGCCGTGTGAGCTATCTGGAGGGTTGGCAGGTGATCGCGGAAGCGAACCGCATCTTTGGCTTTGATGGCTGGCAGCGGCAGACGATCGCCCTCCGCTGTGTCGCCCAGGCCGAACGGTTGATTGGCCGGGACCAGAAGCCTGGCTGGGGTGTCACCTTCACCGCCCGCGTGCGCGTCACCGTCACCGCCGGAGGCCTGGTGCCTCTGGTCCGCGAGGGGAGCGGCGCTGGCCACGGCATTGACGTGGATCTGGGCCAGGCCCATGAATCCGCCCTCAAGGAGGCCGAGACCGACGCGATGAAGCGGGCGCTCATGACCTTCGGCAACCCGTTTGGCCTCGCTTTGTACGACAAGGCGCAGAGGCAGGTCAGCAGCGCAGGAGGCCAGGGTGATGGAGCTCAGCGGCCAGGCGGGCAGCGGCCTCCCGTGAGCCGGCCGGCAGCTGGCGCTCCTACTGCCGCCGGAACATCCCCGGCCCAAGGCCGCACCCAGGCCGCGGCCCCCACACAACAGCCATCAGCCCCGGCTGATCCCGGCCAGCAGGCCCTCGATGCCGACACGATCCAGCACCTCCACACCAGCCTGCGGGCTCTCCCCAGGCCCCAGCTGGAGAGCCTCACCCGGGCCTTCCGCAAGCGATTCCAGATTCCCGAGGAGGCGGTGACCATCGCCGATCGGATCAACCAGAGGCGACACCACGACTGGATCGAAGCGTTTTTGGTGTCGCACCGGGAGGTGCGCTTGGCAGACCAGCACCAGGCTTGTCACCAGGCCGGCTGACCTCACCAGCTGTGACAAGCCCGCAGCCGCAGCCAGGCAACATCTGCGGCTGCGGCGCGACCTCCATTTCAGATGGGCCAGCCATCCTCAAGGAGGTCAGCATCCGGGTTGTTGTATCTCTTGACAGCGTCCAGCCAGTCCGGCAGCTCATCCTTGATCTGCTGTTTCAGCGAGGTGAACTCTTCAGGCTTGATCAGCCCTCGCTCGGCCATGAAGCCATAGAACTTCTTCAGGCTGGTGGCATTAGCCTTGACCGTGGTTTTGTTGGACCACATGGCCTTGTGAATAAACCAGTCGCCAAGAAACTCGCCAACACAGCTGACTCCATCGGCAGGCGTCAATAGATCTGCGTAGAGCAGGAAGTGATTCAAATAGAAGTCCAGATTGGTGCAATGGCTTCTGATCGTTGCCGCGCCAAGGCCAGCCTTCTTGAGCCAATGACTGAATTCGCCAAGAAGGGCTGCATTCTCCTGGCGGATCTGTTGACAACGTTTGTCGTACTCCGATTCGTCGTCGAGCATCAGATTTCGCTCATCGGTGCTGGCCCTGCCGATGCCGGTCGCATCGGCCATGGACTTCCACCCATGTTGCCGGGAGTACGTCAGCAGCCGAGGAGGACGTTGCAAGAGGCTGTAAGCATGGCCCGATGGCACCGCGGGGAGGCATGAACAAGCCGGTCGCTGGCCGGTCCCGCGGGATGGCGGACACCGCAGCCGAGCCCACCGAGGTGCTGGCCGGCTCGATCGAGCGTGTCACCTTCCACAACCCCAGCAACGGCTTCTGCGTGCTGCGCATCAAGGCGCGCGGTCACCGCGAGCTGGTGACGGTGGTGGGCCATGCCGCCGAGATCAGTGCTGGCGAGTGGGTCACGGTGAGTGGCACCTGGGTGAATGACCGGGAGCACGGCCAGCAGTTCAAGGCCGCCTTCCTGCGCTCCTCACCGCCCACCACCGCCGAGGGGATCGAGAAGTACCTGGGCTCCGGGATGATCCGCGGCATCGGCCCGATCTACGCCAGCAAGCTCGTGGCGGTCTTCGGGGCGGAGGTGTTCGAGGTGATCGAACAGGCCCCCGAGCGGCTGCGGGAGGTGCCGGGCATCGGCAAGGTGCGCGCCGGCCGGATTGCTCAGGCCTGGGCTGATCAGAAGGTGGTGCGCGAAATCATGGTCTTCCTGCACAGCCATGGCGTCGGCACCGCCCGGGCGGTGCGGATCTTCAAGACGTACGGGAACGACGCCGTGCAGGTGATGGCGGAGAACCCCTATCGCCTGGCGCGCGACATCCGCGGCATCGGCTTTCGCACCGCCGATGCCATCGCCGCCCGCCTCGGCATCGAACCCACCGCCACGATCCGGCTGCGGGCGGGGATCAACTACGCCCTGCTGGAGGCCAGCGGTGATGGCCACTGCGGCCTGCCCACCGCCGAGCTGCTCAAGCTGGCGGGTGAGCTGCTGGCGGTGGACCGCCCCGATGAAACCGGCTCCAGCAATCGCGAGCCGCTGGAGCCGGAACAGATCCAATCAGCCCTGGATCTCGAGCTCGCAAAAGGTGCCGTGGTGGCGGACAGCCTGGCGGACGAGCCGGCGATCTTCCTGGCCCACCTGCACAAGGCCGAGCGCCAGATCGCCGAATCGCTTCAGGAGCTGGCGCAGGGGGCTCCGCCCTGGGGCGTGATCGACTCGGCCAAGGCAATCGGCTGGGTGGAGCAGCGGCTTGGCCTGCAGCTGGCCGCCAGCCAGCAGGAAGCGGTGGAGCAGGCCCTGGCCAGCAAGGTGTTGGTGATTACCGGCGGGCCAGGGGTGGGCAAGACCACCCTGATCAACGCCATCCTGCAGATCCTGGCGGCCAAGAAGCTGCGCATCCAGCTCTGCGCCCCCACCGGCCGCGCCGCCAAACGCATGGCTGAGGCCACCGGCCTGGAGGCGAAAACGATCCATCGGTTGCTGGAGTTCGATCCGGCCAGCTACGGCTTCCGGCGTGGCGCCGAGTTGCCGCTGGAGTGCGACCTGCTGGTGGTGGACGAGACATCGATGGTGGATGTACCGCTGATGGCCTCGCTGCTGGCGGCGATCCCGCCGGAGGCGGCGCTGCTGCTGGTGGGCGATGTGGACCAGCTGCCGTCGGTGGGTCCAGGGCAGGTGCTGGCCGATGCGATCAACAGCGGTGCGCTGCCGGTGACGCGGCTCACCGAGGTGTTTCGCCAGGCGGCATCCAGCCGGATCATCACCACTGCCCACGCCATCAACGGCGGCACCATCCCCGATCTGCGGGCCCCGGCCGAGGGCGTAAGCAGCGACTTCTACTTCCTGCCGGCCGAGACGCCTGAGCAGGCGGTGGCCCTGATCTTGAAAGTGGTGGGCGAGCGCATCCCGGCTCGCTTTGGCCTCGATCCGATCGCCCAGGTGCAGGTGCTCTGCCCGATGGCGCGCGGCGGCTGCGGCTCGCGCTCGCTGAACATCGAGCTGCAGAAGCTGCTCAACCCAGATCCGCCCGAGCACGTGGAGCGCTTTGGCTGGCGGTTCGCGCCGGGCGACAAGGTGATGCAGATCGCCAACGACTACGAGAAGGAGGTGTTCAACGGCGATGTGGGCACCATCGATGCGATCGACTCAGACAACAGCGAATTGTGCGTGCTGTTCCCAACCAGCGAGGCCGGCGCCGCCGGCAGCCGGGCCGTGATCTATGGCTGGGGAGAGCTCGACACCCTGGTGCCGGCCTACGCCTGCACGATCCACAAGAGCCAAGGCAGCGAGTACCCAGCGGTGGTGATTCCGCTGCTCACCCAGCACTACGCGATGCTGCAGCGGAACCTTGTGTACACGGGGCTCACCCGCGGCAAGCAGCTGGTGGTGCTGGTGGGCCAGAAGAAGGCCCTGGCCATGGCCGTGAAGAACCACCTGGGGCGGAAGCGCTACACCAAGCTGGCGGAGTGGCTCACTCCGGAGCGGCTTTCAGCGGACATGGGTCACAACCACGGCAGTTGACAACGCCTGCAGGCCTGGCAAAAAGAGGCTGTCGATCCACCCAACTCCCGCATCATGCTGACCGGTTCTGATCTTCTGGCGAAAGTCAAGGAGCTGGGCGATGCCTCCAAGTCTGATCTGGTACGGGGTTGCGGCTATGTGAGCACCAAGAAGGACGGCACGGAGCGCCTGAACTTCACGGCCTTCTATGAGGCGCTGCTGGAGGCCAAGGGCATGAGCCTGGGCACCGGAGCGGGTGGCGGACGTGGTAAGGCAGGCCGCAGCCTGAGTTATGTGGCCAAGGTTCAGTTCAACGGCAATCTGCTGGTCGGCAAGGCCTACACCGCTCAGCTGGGCTTGGAACCCGGCGATGAGTTCGAGATCAAGCTGGGCCGCAAGCAGATCAAACTCATCCCCCTTGGCGCTGCAGAAGAGGATTGAGCGACGGTTTCCAGCACAGGGGGCCTGCGGTGTATGGCCCCTGAGGGCCGTTGAACGAGACAATCGACTCCGGCCGCTGCTTGTCCCTGGCCACGCACACCACCCCCCTGCAGATCCGCCCCTATGAAGCCGCCGACTGGCCGGCGGTGTGGGCGCTGCTGGAGCCGGTGTTCCGCGCCGGTGAAACCTTCCCTCACGACCCGGCCATCACCGAGGCGGAAGCTCAAGTGGCGTGGGTGGAGCAGAGCCAGGCGGTGATGGTGGCCGTGGATGCCGCGGGTGCGCTGGTGGGCACCTACTACCTGAAGCCCAACTCCCTCGCCCTCGGCGCCCACGTCGCCAATGCGGGCTACGTAGTGGCCGACCACTGCAGGCGCCAGGGAATCGGCAGCAGGCTCTGCCAGCACTCCCTGCAGGCGGCGCGGCGACTGGGGTTTCGGCTGATGCAGTTCAACCTGGTGGTGAGCACCAACACGGCCGGCATCCGCTGCTGGCAGCGCAACGGCTTTCAGGTCGTCGGCACTCTGCCTGGGGCGTTTCGCCACCGGCAACGGGGCTATGTCGATGCCCTGGTGATGGTGCAGGCGCTGGTGGAGGGGCCTGGAGCATGAAGGTGGTGCCGTTGCGCCTGCAGCCCGGCGATGACCTGCGCCTGGCTCTGGAGGCCTGGATGGGAGCGCAGCAGGAACTGGCCGGCTGCGTGATCAGTGCCGTCGGCAGCCTGTCGCTGGCCCAGCTGCGCCTGGCAGGAGCGGCCGAGGCCACGGCGATCCACGGCGAGCTGGAGATCGTCAGCCTCTCGGGCACCCTTTCGCCCGATGGCGCCCACCTGCACATCGCCATCGCCGACAGCAGCGGTACCGTGATCGGCGGGCACCTCTGCGCCGGCTCGCTGGTGCGCACCACCGCCGAGCTGGTGGTCGGCCTGCTGCCGGAGTGGCGCTTCCGGCGAGAGCTGGATCCAGCCACCGGCCACGCCGAGCTGCGGATCAGTCCTGGGGATCTGAGCTGAGGGGCGGCAACCGCCGCTCCACCTGCAGGAATACCAACCAGGCCACGCCGGCACTGATGCCGCCGGTCCAGTCGTTGCGGAGCAGCTCCACGATCGACACCGTGCTGGCGCCGATGCGCAGACCGCGCAGCAGGAAGCGGCCCAGTTTCTCCAGCGTGTCGCGGTTCTTCGTCATCGGCTCAGAATGCGTCAGCTCAGGCCGCCGATGGTCAGCACCACCAACTGGCGCAGCTGCTGCAGTTCGGCTGGGGTGATCTGTGAGTAGGTGGCTGCGGTGATGCGTGTCTTGGCCACGCAGGTCAGGCTCTGCGGGAGCAGGTCGCTCACCTTCTTGCAGCCGTTGCTGGGACTGGGCTGCAGCACCACCGTCAGATCGGGGATCGCCAGGGCTGGGTCGCCTGTCATCGGCACCACCAGCACCGTGGGGTAAGCGGGGTCAAACAGCTCGATGTCCTGCACCACGACAGCCGGCCGGAGCTTGTTCGGCTCAGGGGGCTGGGGATCCTGGGCGGGGTGGTCTGGATCCTTGCGCCAGTCAACGGTGACGATCTGCCCAGCCTTGAGCTCCACGCTGGTCGTCAGCGGGTGATGGGCTCAGGGGTGGCCCAGTCGTCAATGAAGGCTTGGGCCTCAGGATCAGCCGCGATGTGATCGGCCACCATTTTGCTCTGGGCACGGATACGGGCTCGCAGGGCATCCATCGCGCTCACCGAGCTGCTCACCGCCACGATTCGTCTGCCGCCGCGTTGGCGGCGGCGAATGGAGAAGGGAGCTTCCGGCTCCTGAATGGCTGAATCGGCTGGGGTCATGACGGCAGCGGCTCTCGCCGACCGCATAGACGTTGCCTCAACCTTAATCGCGGTGTCAGTGTTGGGGTTCATGGCTGCAGCCGCTCGTCCAGCAGCGTCAGGGCCAGGGCCTGTTCACGGGCGCTGCCGCCGCGCACCGCATCGAACAGGGCCAGCAGCTCCCCCAGGGCCGGGTTGCGCTCCGCTGCCTCGGGAACACTGGGATAGAGCGGGTGGAAGGCGATGCCGCGGGCTGTTCCCTTCTTCCACGGCCACACCGGTGGAGGGTCGTTGCCCGGCCGGATCTGCGCGTTGAGGGGGGAGGCGGCGTAGCCGGTGGGAAGACCGCGGCTGAGCCCGCCCTGTGTGGCGGGAAAGCAGTAGCGAGCGCCGTGCTGCACGAAGGTTTTCAAGGCAGCACGAACCACCGCGGGCTTGCCGGCCTCATCCTTGATCGCCAGCCTGGCGGCGACGGCCCGCTCTACGGCTGCATGGGTTTCTGAGGCCGTCATCCCAAGCTCAGCGCCAAGGGCTGCGTAGGTGGGCGCGGGTCCAGGATCCAGGGCAAGGCGCAGCAGCACCACCAGGTCCTGCGGACGCAGGACGAGCTGGGGATTGGACGGTGAGCGGGCCACGGACGCAGAGGCCATTCGGCATTCGCGAATAGCGAATCTAGGGCGCCTGTCGCGGGTTGTCTGCTCTCTCAGGCCTCTGGAGCAGCCGGCGACAGCAGCCGCTCGATCGCCTCATGGGGCACGCCCACCTGCTGGGCGATCAGCAGCACCAGCTGCTCCAGGCGATCGAGGCGCTGCTCCAGGGCCTGCAGCTCGGCACCGCCAGCCTTGCTCCCCGCGGCCTTCCCACCTGCGGTGGTTTTGGTCTTGGGAGGAGGCAGCAGGGACAGGGGCGGCGGGCCGTTGGGATCGGCCAGCAGCAGGCCCACCATCAGATCTTTCCTGGGGCGCTTGGGCACCTTGATGCCCCTCTGGGCACAGAGCTCCTGCAGGGCGTCGTTCTTCAGGGCAAGGAGTTGGGCCTCCGTGGCGGGTGTGCCGCCCTCGGGCTGGATCAGGGCGCGGGGTTCCTCGACTGCCGTGGCGCTGTCGCCCAGCTCTTCCGCCAGGCCGCGATAGAGCCGGGCATCGGCCTGGGCCAGCTGCTGCAGGGTGGAGCGGAGGGTATCGGCGATCTCACCCATGGTCGTCGGCTCCTTTGGCTTGATCCTGGATCTGCGGCTGGCTCTTTGGATCGGGCAGGTTCAGCTGTGGCTGCTGAGGGCCTGTGGGCTCGGCCGGGTGTGGGGGCTGAATGCCGTTGGCGCTCAGGTCGATGGGTCGCTGCGCACTGTCCCCCGGCGGTGTGGGTGTCCCGGCTGCGGGTCCGTGGCCGTTGCCATTGCCGCCGGGGGGTGGCGGTGGCGGCAGAAGCTCCTGCGACTTGTTGATCAGCTCCTGCTGCTTCTGCTTGAGATCGCCGAGGCGGTCCTTGGTGCGGCCCCAACGATTGATGAAATGAATCACTGCACGGACGAGATCACCGATATACCCGCCACCTTGAAAGCTATGGCGACCTTTCTTGTAGCGGCTAAAGCCATTCACCAGATCATCGCCTGCATCTTCAATGTCACCGGCGATGGCCGTCACGATCTCCAGGAGCTCATAGAGTTCCTTGCGCTGGGGCAGATCGCGACTGGCGAGGGCCGTGATCCGTTCCTTGAGCAGGGCGGTTTCATCCTTGGCCTTGTTGGCCAGACGCCGATGCTGGGCGCGGCTTCGCATCAGGCTGGAGTAACAATTGCGCAGTTCCAGGTAGGTGCTGTTGAGCTCCTCACGTTCAAGAGGTTCGGGATCGGGCGGGAAATCGGAGGTTGGGGGCAGGAAGACCATGCCGTGCTGCACATCGGCTTCCATCCTCGGAACGCAGCTGCAGGTGACAGCGATGGCAAGGAGGCTGGATCTATGCGTGGGGTGAATAGTTCCGGCATCGCCCCTTATGACGACTGAGGCGAGAAGGGTGCTGAACGAGCTGCAGATCCGCAGCAATCTTCACAATGTCGCCGGAATCTGCCAAACAAAGCGGAATCAGTCCGCCTACGAGCGCCAGCTCGCTGCCCTGAAGCCACTCAACCGTTCACCTCATCAATGGTGATCTCCTGCTCCCAGGCTTTGGCGATCGAGCGATCCAGCCTCCGCAGCAGCGCCACGAAGCTCTCCCCGTCGCGCCGCACCAACATCACCGGACAGTCGTAGCTGGTGCTGGCGGAGGCCACGCAGTCGATCGGGCCGACGCGTCCGACCGAGATGTCACCGCCTTCTTCCAGGATCGCTTCGATGTTGGGATAAGCCATGAACTGTCTGGTGTGGGGGGCTTAAGGGCAGTTGTCAGCCGTCTGGTTCGGAGAGCTGCAGCATTAACGTCGAGGCGCTGAGCGGCGAGGGGCGAAAGCCAAGCGAGCGGTAGAACGCAGCCGCCTGCTCATCGATCGCGTGCACGAGCAGGGCTCTGGCGCCAATCAGGCGCCGAGCGGCCAGGCTGCGCCGCAGCGCATCGGCCACCAGGGCGCGGCCGAGGCCCTGGCCTTGATGGCGTCGGTCAACCGCCAGGCGGCCCAGCACTACAACGGGAAGCGGGTCCGGCATGTTGCGTCGCAAGGCACCAGGCACCTCTGCCAGCACGATTGCGCCAGCCGACAGGCAGGCGTAGGCGATCACGTTGCTGTCCTCGTCTGAGCAGACCACCACGGTGCGCGACACCCCTTGGCGCTCATTGGCCAGGGCCCGCTGCTGCAGCCAGCGGTTCAATGCGGTGTTGCCGCAGTCGAAGCCTTCCAGCTGATGCTGGGGGCCGAGGGGCTCAGGCGGGCGCATGCCACGGCTGCGGCAGGTCGAGCAGGCGCTCGATGCTGGCCTGATCCTGGGCGGCAGCGCCGGAATCCTCCAGATCAGCCAGCAGGGCCGTGGTCTGCTCCTGCGTGAGGGAGAACAGTGTGCGATCCAGGAGCACATCGCGTGCCCGTTCCTGGCAGCTGCGCAGGATGAATTCGGTGCGGCTGATGCCTTCCGCCGCAGCGGCCTGATCAATCAGCTGGCGCTGCTCAGCCGAGGCCCGCAGCTGCAGCACCTGATCGCGCGCCATGACCCTCCGCTCTGGCTGTCATTACATTGTAGTGCGACTCCTCAGGCTGCTCATACACCGCCAAGGCAGTCTCCAGCTTCTGCCGGTGCTCATCCCGCAGGGCCTGAGGGCTGTCGATGCGGATGCCGGCGCCAAAAGCAAACAGCCAGGTGCGCAGGTCGATGTCAGCCGCCACGGTCCAGCTGGGGAGGTCCAGCTCCACCGGATAGGGGTGGCTGTCGGCCGGCGAGCCGGGCTGCAGTACATGCGGTGCCTTGGGGTGGTGCCACCAGGTGTCGCCAGGCAGGGGGAGCGAGAGGCGGGTGTGCTCGATCGGGTAGCGCTGCAAGCCCTCACGCACGAAAGCGAAGCACCAGCCCTGGCAGCAAAAGCGCAGGGTGACCATCTCCCGCTCGCGACTGCGGCCGCGGGGATGGCACAACCGCAGCTGGGCCGCCAGGTCGTCGCCGAAGTAGATGCCGCCGCTGTGATGCAGCAACAGCTCCAGCCGCTTGAGGCCCTGGGCGTGGGCCTCCTCACTGCGCCGGTTGCCGCGTTCGCTGCGGCGCAGGGCCAGGCGATCGAGGCGTTCGCAGCGGATCAACCCATGCTCCTGGCCGGGGCTGTCCTCTTCAAACACGAGGTACCAGCCGATGGTGTGAAAGAGCAGCTGCAGCGGCCACACCCGCAAGCTCCCCAGGGGGCTGCCGGGGAAGGAGCCCACCGAGGCGTAGCGCTCCAGCTCGATGCGGCGCCGCTCCACAATTGCCGTCTCCAGCGCCTCGGCCTGGCGCTCGGCCGCCAGGGAGTCGGGCCGCACCAGGGCGCTGCTCACGATCGAGCGGTTGGCGAACGCCCGCACCGGTGCCGTGCCGTCCACCGTGATTCCTCCCCAGGCGAGCCGCTGCTCCAGCTCCCGCAGCAGATCCTGGGCGGTGGGATCGGCAAGGCGCCCCGCGGCCTGGCTCACCACCCCATGGATCTCCCGCAGCCGGTGGGCCGACAGCAAGGCGGTGCCGATGGCATAGCCGTGGCGGACGTTGTCGTTGCGGGGCCGGAAGCCATAGGGGGTGAGCAGCTTCTCGAGGTCCTTGCGCAGGGTGGCCGCCTCGGAAGGGAGGTAGGCCCCGGGGATGGCCTCGGTGCGCTCGATCAGGTGCTCCGGCAACGCCACACCCTCGGCCTGATCAAAGGGCTGCTGCAGCAGATGGCGCAGCAGGGTGAACACCCGCACGAACACCGGCGCATCGCCAGTGGGTGGGTAGCCACCATGCACGCCACCCCGCCAGGGGGCTCCGGCGGGCGGCTGGGGTGGGGTTGGCGCCAGCTGGATCGGCGCCAGGGAGGGCTCGGCGCTGCAGAAGCCGTTGGCCTCCAGCCAGGCCAGATCGGAGCGGATGGCAGCTGGATCGCCGTAGCACTCGCCATGCAGCCGGCGCAGGTAGGCGGCGGCCTGATCCGCCAGGTCGCCCTCCGGCAGGGGCGACACGATCGCCTCCAGCTCGGCGCGGGTGGCGGGGTCCGCCGCGGAGAGTTCGGGGAAGGTGGTGAGCAGCCGCAGCAGATGCAGCAGCCGCTCCAGATCCAGGAGGCGCGAATAGCCGTGGAGCTGGAAGCGCTTCTCGCGGTTCCGGGCTGAGCGGATGCGGTGATCGAGGCGGGCCAGTTCTTCGCGCAGCAGGGCCTCCAGCTCGCGGCCGTGGGTGGGCACCACCGCCACCACTGCCGCGAAGCCCTCCGCCCGAGAGGGGCCAAAGGCCGGATCAGCCAGGGCGGCGGACATCTCGCGGATCACCGGCTCGGGCACGAGGCGCTTGCGGGTCTGGTTCCACTGCAGGCAGGTGGACAGCGGCGTGTAGAGCCACCAGCCAATCCACTCCACCGGAGCCGGCAGGCTCAGGGCCTGGGTGATCGCCAGGCGCCAGGGGCGGCGGGCATGGGTGGCATCGAGGATCACTGGGATGCCGGCGGCCACGGCATCCCGGAGGCGCTGGTGCAGCAGGGCCTCGATGTCGCGCCAGGGGCCTTGCACCGCGGCATCGCCAAAGAGCTCGTGGCGCACCACATCGGTGGAGAGCACCACGGCACCGGTGAGCTCGGCCAGCACGCCGGCCAGGGTGGTCTTGCCGCTGGCGGGCGGGCCGATCAGCAGGTGGCAGCGCAGGGGCGCTGTCGAGGGCATGGCAGAGAGTCAGGCATGGACCGCAGCCTGGCGGCAGCGGCATGCAACGGCAAGCCTCTCCATGCGAAAGAGCAGATAGAGATCGTTGCTATCACTGAGGTCTGCTGAGCGGCTTTGCTATTTCGCAGGGGAAAGCGCTCAAAAGTGGCCGGCGCTGCTGAGGCTGCTCCCAGCGCCGCATTCGCCCCATGGCTTCCCCGCGCCCCCCGTCGCTGGCCCAGGCCCCCCACTACCGCCTGCCGGAGTTGCTGCACGACATCCGCCTGCTCGATCTGTTGGAGCTCTGCGGCACCACCGTGCAGACCAGCCGGCTGCTGCAGCTCAGCCAGCCCACCATCAGCCGCCGCTACCGGATCCTCTCGGAGGACTTCGGCCTGGTGCGCGATCGCCGCCAGCTCTGGGGCTGCGGCTACGGCACTTCGGCCTCGATGCGACTGCTGCGGCTGGGCTGCCGCGCCCATCGCCTCGCCGCTGGCGTGGCTCGCATCGGCAGTGATCTTCTCCATCACCCGCTGCTGGCGGGCTGCCCCTGGCTGCTGCCCACCCCCCAGCGGTTCCGGGCGGCAGCCAACTGGCTGGAGCTGGTGCGTCAGGGCGTGCTCGATGGCGCCCTGCTCTCGGGTCTGGAGCTGGAGGAGGCACCAGGGATCAACCGCCAGGAGCTGGAGCTGCTGCCGCTGGGGGAGCTGCCCCTGGCCCTGGGGTTCTGCCCAGAGGCGCCAGTCCTGGTGGGTGCCGTGCCGGAGGTGCTGGTGCCAGATCGGGGCGTCGCGCCCGGCCTGCGGCGGCTTCTACGAGAGCTGGGGCTGACGCTGCGCAGCGGTGGCAACAGCCTTCAGACCCCAGACGACTGGATCTGCCGGATCCATGGCAGTGCCCTGGCGCTGGTGGTGGCGGATTGGGAGGCACACACCTGGGCTTCCTTGCGCCGCAGCCCCTTGACCACAAGGCCCCAGAGTCCGGTGTGGCTGGCGCTGCTGTCCGACTGGCAGGAGCACCCAGTGCTGCGCCACACCGCCCAGGAGCTGGGGCAGATGGGCAGGTTGCAACAGCTGGAGGGCTGAAAGTATGCGCCCCGTGCATAGATCCGAAACTCGCGGCTCCAACTGCTTCTGGTCTGCTGCCGCATTGCTTCCGCTAGGAGCCTGTCGCGCATAGATCAGCACCCAGTCTCTCCACAGCCGCCCATCAATCTGCCCAGATCCCAGTGACTGCAATGGATCTGGGCGATACACTCGGGCATGCAGAAGCGCAAGACCTTTCGCCCCTGGCAGCCGCAGCAGGCCACCCTGCTGCCGCCGTCACCGCGTGAGTGGCTCTCAGAAGACCACCAGGTGTATTTCCTGCTGGACCTGGTGGATGAGCTGGATCTCTCCGCGATCCTCGTACCCGCTCAGGCCAAGGACCCCCGCGGAGAGAAGGGATTCGATCCACGCATGATGACGATGCTGCTGCTTTACGCCTACTGCGTGGGCATCGTCTCCTCCAGGAAGATCGAGCGGGCCTGCTACGAGGATCTGGCATTCCGCGTGCTGACCGGCAACCAGCAGCCGGACCACAGCCGAATCAGCGAGTTCCGCCGGCGCAACCTTGATGCCCTCAAGGGCCTGTTTATTCAGATCCTGCGCCTGTGCCAGAAGGCGGGGATGGTGAGCCTGGGCCATGTGGCCCTCGATGGCACCAAGGTGCAGGCCAATGCCTCCAAGCACAAGGCGATGAGCCACGAGCGGATGCTCAGGGCGGAGAAGGAGCTCCAGAAGGAAATCAACGCCTTGATCCGCAAGGCCGAGATCCTGGATGCCCAGGAAGACCGGCGCTACGGCAAAGGAAACCTGGGCAGTGAACTTCCCGATGAGCTGCGCCACAAGCAGGGCCGCCTCGCAAAAATCCGTCAGGCCCGCAAGGAGATGGAGGCGGAAACCGCTGCAGCTGCAGCGCGGCAGCGGCAGGAGGAAGCCGAGAAGGCCAGAGCCAAAGCGACCGCAGCCGAGGAATCGGATGGATCGGCCCCTGAGCAGGCCGAGCTGAACAGGAAAGCGGAAGCCGCAGCGGCAAAGGCAGCAGCGGCGGGGGACAAAGCCATCGAGGCCGCCGAGAGCGCTGGCCTCGAGCCACCAGATCTGGAGCCACTCGCCTCTGACGCGATGCCCAGGCGTGGTCTGGCGAGAAAGGCTGACGGCACACCGACGGCCAAGACCCAACGGAATTTCACAGATTCCGACAGCCACCTCATGCAGTCCGGCGGCACCTACCTGCAGGGCTACAACTGCCAGCTGGCGGTCGACAGTGACCACCAGGTGATCGTGGCGGTGGGCGTCAGCAACCAGCCACCGGACGTGGAGCACCTGGAGCCCATGCTGGAGCGGATCGCCGCCAGCGCCGGTGAACTGCCGGACGTGATGACGATGGATGCGGGCTACTGGAGCGACGACAACGCAGGTCACTGTGAGGACCTTGGCATTGACGCCTACATCGCCACCGGCCGTCTGCCGCATGGGAAGCCGCCACCGCCACAGCGAGGACCGCTGCCCAGAGATGCCGACGCCAGAACCCGCATGGCCCGCAAGATCAGAAGCAAGAAGGGATCCAGGATCTACGCCCAGCGCAAAGCGATCGTGGAGCCGGTGAACGGCCAGATCAAGGAAGGCCGGGGCCTGCGGCGGTTTCTCTTGCGGGGCCTGGAGAAGGTCGATGGTGAATGGCATCTGATCGCTGCCACCCACAACCTGCTCAAGTTGTTCCGGTACAGGCGATCACAGCAGCAGCTCTGGGCAGCAGCGACG
Source organism: Synechococcus sp. CBW1002 (assembly GCF_015840915.1). Classification (NCBI taxonomy): domain Bacteria; kingdom Bacillati; phylum Cyanobacteriota; class Cyanophyceae; order Synechococcales; family Synechococcaceae; genus Synechococcus; species Synechococcus sp. CBW1002. The sequence goes on along the minus strand of NZ_CP060398.1, from coordinate 2,039,435 downwards.
GGATGAGGGGTAGAGACCCTGGCAATGCCGCCAGGGCTGAGTCAACCTCGCCCCAATGAACCAGCTCAGCGGGAGAGGTAGACCTCAGAGCTCACCTCACCGGGATTCGTCGTGACCAGGGGCTCGCTGCTCTATTGGCAACAAACTCCTAGCGGCAGACTGGCCGCAGCGTCCCCACACCCCCATGCCAGTCCCGCCGATGCAGGCGGTGAAACCATGAGATCGAGCTCCCCAAAAATTATCCCCAGTGAGGGCTGTGTGGTCCTCTGCCGCAGCCACCGCTGGCTGGTGGAGAAGGTGGAGCCGTCCGAGCACCCCGAGGGGGACACGGTGGTTGGTCTGGCCTGCCTGGATGACGACGCCAACGGCCAGCGGTTGGAGGTGTTCTGGGAGCGGGAAGTGGATGCCCTGGTGTTGGGTGAAACCACCTGGGACACGGTGGGGCAACGCGGCTTTGATCAGCCTCAGGTGTTCGGCAGCTACCTCAACACCCTGCGCTGGAACTGCGTCACCAGCACCGACCCCGGCCTGTTCCAGGCGCCGCTGCGGGCGGGGATCGACGTGAAGCCCTACCAGCTGGAGCCCTTGCGCAAGGCGCTGCGGATGCCGCGGGTGAGCCTGTTCATCGCTGATGACGTGGGTCTCGGCAAAACGATCGAGGCCGGGCTGATCATGCGCGAGCTGCTGCTGCGCCAGAAGGTGCACCGCGTGGTGGTGGTGGCGCCCCCTTCGGTGGTGCTGCAGTGGAAGGGGGAGATGGAGAGCCGCTTCGGCCTGGGCTTTGCGGTGATGGACCGCCAGTACATCGCCGAGATGCGCCGCCAGCGGGGCTGGGGCATCAACCCCTGGGCCACCCACACCCGGTTTGTGCTCAGCCAGGCGTTGGTGCGCGATGAGGCCTATGCCGGCCCGCTGCGCGACTGGCTCGGCGATGAAGGCAAACAGGCGCTGCTGATCCTCGATGAGGCCCACAACGCCGCACCGGCGAGTGGCTCCAAGTTCGCGATCGATTCCAAGCTCACCCGTGCCATGCGCGATCTGGCCGGGCGGTTCGAGCACAAGCTGTTTCTCTCCGCCACACCCCACAACGGCCACAGCAACAGCTTCTCCGCCCTGCTCGAGATCCTCGATCCCACCCGCTTCTGCCGCGGCGTGGCCGTGCGCAAGCAAGACCTGGAAGACGTGATGGTGCGCAGGCTCAAGGAAGACCTGCGGCAGATCGGTGTGGACCTGCCGCAGCGGCTGGTGACCCCCGAGGTGATCGATGGCCTGCCGAGCGACAACCCCGAACTTCAGCTGGCCGAGCTGCTCAGCCGCTACCGGGAGTTGCGCAACCAACGGCTCGCTGCCGCCGGCAAGCGCGAACGGGCGGCCGAAAATCTGGTGATCTCCAACCTGCAGAAACGCCTGCTCAGCTCGATTGCCGCCTTTGATCGCACCCTCAGCGTGCACATGCACACCTTGGAGAAACGCGCGGCCAAAGCGGAACAACGGCGCCAGGTGCGTCTGGATGCCCTCGATCTGCTGCAAGGCTCCATCGATGGCGACGACGAACGCGCCGACGGCAACGAAGAGGACCTGCTCAAGGAAGCCGACGCCCAGCACGAAGCCGCCCTGGCCTCGGCACTGGAGGCCAGCGAGGAGGAATGGGCCTTGCTGCGCCAGATGCAAGCGATCGCCCAGGAGGCGCGCTACGAGCCCGACAGCCGCGTGCACCGCCTCGAGCAGCTGATCCGCGACCACCTCTGCCCGCAGCTGGGGCAGCCGGGGGCCCCGTGGAGCAACGAACGCCTGCTGATCTTCACGGAATACGCCGACACCAAGGACTGGCTGGAGCGCCGGGTGCGCGAGCTGATCGCCGAAAGCGATCAGGCCGAAGCCCGCATCGCCACCTTCCATGGCGGCATCGGCGATGAACGGCGCGAAGCGATCAAGCGCAGCTTCAACAGCCCACCGGAAAGTGACCCCCTGCGGATCCTGATCGCCACCGATGCAGCGCGGGAGGGCGTGAACCTGCAGAACCACTGCAAACGGCTGGTGCATTTCGACGTGCCCTGGAACCCGGGGCGGATGGAGCAGCGCAACGGCCGGATTGATCGCACCCTGCAACGATCACCGCAGGTGTATTGCCACTACTTCGTGCTGCCCCAGCGCCCGGAAGACACAGTGCTCGACACGGTGGTGCGCAAGACCGATCAGATCCGCAGCGAACTGGGCTGCCTGCCGCCGGTGGTGATCCGCAAGCTCAACGACCTGCTGGCCAAGGGCATCAACCCCACCGCCCTGGCGCACACGATCGCCGAGATCAAGGGGCTGGATCAGGAGGATGACTTCCGGCTCACCCAGGTGCTCCTGGAGGAGGAACTGGAGGGCAGCCGCGAACGCAAGGAGGCCCTGGAGAAACAGGTGGGAACGCTGGAGCGCTACCTGGAGCGCTCTCGCAAGTGGCTGCATTTCTCTACAGAGCAGTTCCGCGACGCGCTCAACACCAGCCTGCAGATCACCGGTGAGCGCCACGGCCAGCAGACCCTGGCGCTGCAGCCGCGCGATCCCCAGCAGGCAGCGCAGGATCCCGAACGGGCCATCTGGGAGTTCCCCAGCGCCACCGAGCTTCCGGGCGGGGAAGCGGCCTGGGGCGATGTACTTGATGCCCTGCGACCGCCGCGCCAGCCGGGGCAGAAGCTCTGGCAATGGCGGCAGGACACCCAGCTGCAGCCGGTGGTGTTCCGCGATCCGCAGGAGGTGAATGCCGATCGCGTGCACCTGCATCTGGAGCATCCGCTGGTGATGCGCTTGCTCAACCGCTTCCTGATGCGCGGCTTCCAGAGCGATGCGCTCAGCCGCGCCGCAGTGGTGGGCACGGCCGATGACACCGCCAAGCTCGTGATCCTGGCTCGCCTGAGCCTCTACGGCCATGGCGCCTCCCGCCTGCACGATGAAGTGCTCGCGGTAGCGGCCGAGTGGGATCCCAGCGATCCCCAGCGCCGGCTGCGCAAACTCAGCAGCGAGAAAACCAGTCGCGCCCTGGAGGATCTGGAGACGTCGCTGCGGCAGCGCCTGGAGGCACCGGAAGGGATCAGCGCCGCTCTCCAGAACAACCTGAGCGTGGATGTGGCTCACTTGCGGGAAGCTCTGGATCAGAAGGTGGAGGAACGCCGCCAGGACGCGGCCGCCAAGCTGGCCAAACGCGCCGACGATGAGGTGGCCCGCTTCATCAAGGTGCTGGAGGAGCAACGCAAGCGGATCACCAGCACCCGCAGCCGCACCAACGAGAACCTCGATCAGCTGTTGCTCGATCTGGGTGGGATCAAGGAAGAACGCCGCCAGCTGGAGGACAACCGCAAGTACTGGGAGCAGCGCCTGCAGACCATCGACAGCGACCTCAGCCACGAACCCGAGCGCATCCGCCGCACCTTCGAGCTCCGCACCCACCGGGTGGAACCCGCCGGTGCGATCTACCTCTGGCCTCAGGAGGTGGCCTGATGCAGGGACATCGCAATGGCGGGGAAGGCGGCCTGCAGGGCACGGTCCTCCGTGATCAGATGCACGCCCAACTGCTCCGCAACGGCCACGAACTCACAGTCGTAGGCACTGCAGCTGCTCTGACTCACCAGATGCAACACATGCTCCGAGGCCACCGCTTGCTCCTCACTGGCGAGAAGCACCTCGGCCTTCTGCATCAGCGCCAGAGCCGCTGGCAGGCTCAGCAAGTCACGGCGAACATGCTGCGTAAGAACGTTGCGGAACTCGCTGCGCCAAAGCGGCGGTGTGGCCCAGTGCCGATCGTGCCGCCGCAAGGCTTCAGCCTGTTCGGTTTTGGGGCCAGGCAGCAGCAGGTAGGCCACCACGTTGGTATCCACAACGATCACGGCCGCCCTTCCCGCTTGAAGGCATCGATGGCCTCAGGGTTAAAGCTGTGGGGTCCCAGGCTCTCGCGCAGGGCTCGGATCTCCGCCAGCTCCTCCTCTACGGATGTGGGGGGTGCGGCCAGGCCCGCTTCCAGGCACACGATGGCCTCATTGTTGAGGCTGCGCCGATGCCGCTTAGCGGCGGCAGCCAGCCGGGCGTGGAGCGCATCGGGCAGGTTCTTGAGGGTGAGCGTTTTGGCCATGGCAACCAGCGATCCACCGGTGGTAGCACCAGTATGGAACCGTTTCGGTTGCGCGAACGATCTGGCGGGGGTGCGCTGATGGCTTACGGAACTCCCGGCATCCACACCCACGAGCAATGGCTCGGCCTGGTGCAACCGGTGGGCCTGGTGGTCGCCCCGGCGGTGCTCAACAAACTCGAGCTGTTCCCCAACCAGGGCACGGCCTATCTCTCGACGCGGCAACGCCAGCTGGAAGCCCTGCTGGAAGAGCGCGACACCGCGGCCGGTGAGCCGATCCAGGTGGTGCCGGGCTTTGGGCAACTGGCCACCGAACTGCTGGATTGGGGCGAGGCCGACCTGCTCAGCGCCGATCAGCTTCAGACCATCCCGGAGGTGGTGCTGAGCGAATACGGCGAAACCCTGCGCCCCACCCACGGGGTGCCGAAGTTTGAAGGCGAAGGCCTGCAGGCCCTGGTGCTCGACCTCACCGCCCTGGGCGAATGGGGCCGCGCCTTCGATCAACCCTGGAATCCCACCGGCAACGGCTGGGATGCCACGCCGCAACAGCGTTTCGAGCGGCTGCTGAAGGAAACCGAACATCCGATCGGCATCCTGTTCAACGGCGCTGATCTGCGCCTGGTCCACGCGCCGCGAGGTGAATCCAGCGGCTGGCTCACGATGCCCCTGGAGCCGATGGCCGAGGTGGCGGGCCGGCCGATGCTCGGCGCCCTGGAGCTGTTGCTGGGGGTCGATCGGCTATTCGGTGGCAACCCGGAGCAACGGCTGCCGGCGCTGCTCGCGGCCAGCCGCAAGAACCAGAGCGAAGTGAGCACCCGCCTGGCCGAGCAGGTGCTCGAAGCCCTGTGGGAACTGCTGCTGGGTTTTGACGACGCCGAACGGCTGGCGCAGGACGCCGGCCGCACGGTGCTCGGCGATCTGCCCCACAGCGATGAGGGCCAACAGCAGCTCTATGGCGGCCTGATCACGGTGTTGCTGCGGCTGGTGTTCCTGCTCTACGCGGAAGACGAAGCGCTGATGCCCGCCGATTCGCTCTACGGGCAGCACTACAGCGTCAGCGCCCTGGCTGATCGGTTGCGCCAGGAGCGGGTGGACCACCAAGGGGCGATGAGCGATCGGCGCGGCGGTTGGGCATCGCTGCTGAGCCTGTTCCGGCTGGTGTACGACGGCGGCGGCGCCGATCCGGCCTACCTGCCGGCGCGCCACGGCGAGCTGTTTGATCCCGATGCCTACCCCTTCCTGGAGGGCCGCGATCCCTACAGCAGCTATCAGGACGCGATCCTCAGCAACCTGCCCGCCATCAGCGACGACGTGGTGGAGAAGGTGCTCAGCAAATTGCTCTGGCTCGATGGCGAGCGGCTGAGCTATCGGGCTCTCGATGTGGAGCAGATCGGCTCGGTGTACGAGGGGATCATGGGCTTCCGCGTGGAGCAGGCCCACGGCCCCAGCGTGGGGATTACGTATCGGCCGCCGCGCCAGAAGATCACGATCACGGTGGTGGTGAATGCGGATCAGCTGCTCGCTCAGAGCGCGGGCAAACGCGAGAGCTGGCTCGATGAACAGGCCGGCGTGAAGCTCAAACTGCCGGCCAGTGTGAAAAGGGAGCTGAAAAGCGCCAGCAGCCTCGCCGAGCTCTGCCTGGCGCTCGACAAGAAACTCTCCCCCCACACCCCGCGCGGGCTGCAGCCGGGATCACTGATCCTGCAACCCACCGCGGAGCGGCGCCGCAGCGGCAGCCACTACACCCCGCGGGCGCTCACCGAACCGATCGTGGCCGAAGCGTTCCGCCCCTGGCTGCAGCGCTGCAACCACCAGCCCACGGCGGAGCAGATCCTCGATCTCAAGGTGTGCGATCCGGCGATGGGATCCGGTGCCTTCCTGGTGGCGGTGTGCCGCTATCTGGCCGGCTGGCTGGTGCAGGCCTGGGAACGCGATGGCTTCCCCGAGGGCTTCCGGCAGGACGCCGACAAAGACACCGTGGCCCGCCGGCTGGTGGCCCAGCAGTGCCTGTATGGGGTGGACAAGAACCCGTTTGCGGTGAACCTGGCACGCCTGAGCCTCTGGCTGGTGACGCTCAGCAAAGACATGCCCTTCACCTTTGTGGATCACGCCCTCAAGTGCGGCGATTCGCTGGTGGGGTATTCCGTGAAGGAGATCCAGGCGGCGATGCAGGAGGTGCAACTCGCTCTGTTCAATGAACAGAACCAGATCATCGCCCAGCTGGGAACCAGCCGGCAAAGCAGCTTTGCCGAAGACAGCCTCTCGGATGAGAGTTACGACCGCAAGAAGGCTCTGCTGCTGCAGCAGATCAAGGCCGCAGATGGCCTGCGTCAGGTTGGCGATCTGATGGTGGCCGCCTTCTTTGATGCCAAGAAGCCGAAAGAACGCGCCGATAAGCAGCAGGTGTATCTGGCAATGCTCAGTGGCGCCTTTGCGGACGATGGGCTACAGGATTCCGTTCAGGAGATCCGCGAGCGGTTGGCGGCGGGCGAGAAGGGGATCACGCCGTTTCACTGGCAGCTGGAGTTTCCGGAGGTGTTTCGCGAGGGGCGGGGTGGGTTTGATGTGTTCGTGGGCAACCCTCCCTTCGCGGGGAAGAACACCATTGCCGAAGGCAGCCCGGAAGGCATCCTCGACTGGTTCAAGCAGCTGCACCCCGAGAGCCATGGCAATGCCGATCTCGTGGCCCATTTCTTCCGCCGCTGTTTCGATCTGCTCCGACCCAGTGGATCACTGGGGCTGATCGCCACCAACACCATCGCCCAGGGCGACACGCGTAGCACCGGCCTGCGCTGGATCTGCCTCAACGGAGGCACGATCTATGCGGCCCGCAAGCGCTACAAGTGGCCGGGCGTGGCGGCCGTGGTGGTGAGCGTGGTGCACCTGCGCAAGGGCGCTTATTCCGGCGCCAAGCTGCTGGAGCGGCGGCCGGTGGAGCAGATCACGGCCTTCCTGTTTGCCAACGGCGGCCATGAAGATCCGAAGCAGCTAGTAGCCAATGCCGGCAAGAGCTTCGTGGGCAGCTACGTGCTGGGCATGGGCTTCACCTTCGACGACTCCAGCCCGGCCGACGACGACACGCCCGGCATCCCCTCGCCAATCACCACGATGGAGCGGTTGATCGGTGAGAACCCGAAGAACGCTGAGGTGATCTTGCCTTACATCGGCGGGGAGGAAGTGAACAGCAGCCCCACGCATGCGCATCACAGATATGTGATCAACTTCGGCGAGCGCAGTGAGGAGGAGTGCCGGCGGGAGTGGCCGGAGTTGATGCAGATTGTGGAAAGCAAGGTGAAGCCTGAACGCCTGAAGGTCAACGACAAAGGAGCGAAGCAGAAATGGTGGCTATTCATCAGGCCAAGGCCTGAGCTGAATGCAGCCGTCGAAGGCAAAGCAAAAGTAATCGTCACCGCGAGGCATCAGCCGAACTGGCAGCTTGCCTTCATGCCACCAACATCTGTCTTTTCGGAGGCCATGGTGGTCTTCGCATTGGAATCAGCGGCATGGATGTTGTTGTGTCAGTCCGATGTACATGAACTCTGGGCTCGATTTCTAGGTTCGTCCATGAAGGATGACCTACGCTACACACCTTCCGACTGCTTCGAAACCTTCCCCTTCCCCGCCGCCCTGCTCGACGCCAACGCTAACGATCCCACTCTCGAAGACACACGCCAGAGCCTCGAAACCAGCGGCGAGCACTACCACCAGTTCCGCGCCGAGCTAATGGTGTCCAATAACGAAGGCCTCACCAGCACCTACAACCGCTTCCACGATCCAGCCGAAACCAGCCCAGGCCTGCTGGAGCTGCGCCGCCTCCACGGCGAGATGGATCAGGCGGTGCTGCAGGCCTACGGCTGGAGCGATGTGCCCACCGGCTGCGGCTTCGGCCTCGACTACCTCGACACCGAAGAAGACGCCCAACTCCCCGACGAACTGCAGGAGTGCATCGACAGCGGCGAGTTGTTCTTCTCGGATGCTGGCGATGCCCTCGATTTCCAGGGCCAGCTGGAGGCCTACGGCGCTATCACCGGTCGCCGCAAGCTGCCCTGGCGTTACCGCTGGCCCGATGCCGTGCGCGACGACGTGCTCGCCCGCCTGCTGGCCCTCAATGCCGAGCGCTACGAGGAAGAGGTGGCCCAGGGATTGCATGGCGGTAGTCGTCGGGGAGGCAGTAGCTCCGGGGGCAGCGGCACGGGTCGGCGCCGCGGGCGGCCACCCCGCAATCCCCAGCCCGAGTCGGGCCAGACTGCCCAGATCGGCCTGGCGCTATGACCCACGCACCCGCCACCACGATTCGCCAGCGCCACAACGCCCTTCGGCCAGAGGTCCTTGCCGTGGCGCACCGCCATGGCGCCTCCAACCAGCGGATCTATGGCTCCATCGCCAAGGGGCAGGTGCACGCCGGCAGCGACCTTGATCTCCTGGTTGACCTGGCCTCCGACCAGTCTCTGCTAGGGCTGATCAGCCTGCGCCAGGACCTCGAAGACCTGTTGGACTGCCCGGTGGACGTCACCGAGGCAGAAACGCTGCATCCGCTGATTCGTAGCGAGATCCTCGATCAGGCCTTGGCACTGTGAGTAAGGATCAGCTCTACCTCGAAAGCATCCGCGACTGCCTGGAACGCATCGCTGAGTACACCGACCTTCGGGCTGCCAATCCCGAGATTCCCTGGCGGCAGATTGCCGGCATGAGAGACGCGCTCATCCATGACGATCTCAAGGTGAATCTTGCCCGTGTCTGGCGCACCGTCGCCACTGATCTGCCGCCCTTGCGGGCGGCCGTGCAGCGCCTGCTCAACCGATGACCCTCGTCGTTCTCGCCAGTTGTGGCGATAGCTCCTGATCTCGCTCGCCGATCAGGCTTCCTGCCCTCGTCCTGTCTGCAACCCAACCACCACACCACCCCCACGACAAGCCATGGCCAGAAAGTCGAAGTCAGCTCGGGGCCTCAATGCCCGTGGGGCCAAAGGGGCACCCCGCGAAAAGCTGGCCAAGGCTGCCGGCTTTCGCAGTGATGCCGAAATCGCCGAGCTCTTCCCCCAGAACCGCCTGAAGCAGGTGCGGCAGCTGCAGCAAAGCCTGGCCGACCTGGTGTCAACGCTCAATCTGGGGGATCAGGGCGCCTCTGCCGTAGCCAGCCACTACGGCGCACTGGTCCGAGCCCTGGCCAATCGTGAAGCCCCCGATGCGTCGAGCCCCCCAGAGCCTGCCAAGGGCGCTGACACCTCTGCTCGGGCCACGAAGCAGGCCTCGCTCGCCACGGATGCCTTGCGGCAGATGGTGCTCGAAGCAGTGCAGACCCCCCTGGCCCTGTTGCCATCGCTGCTCGCAGACGACAGCCTCAGCGATCAGCAGAAACTCCAACGTCTGGGTGTCTACACCGCAGCCCTGGAAGCGGTCTATGAGCCGCTCGACCTTGAACCCATCGGTGAACCCGGAGAGGCCACCCACTTCGATCCCCGCCATCACGACAGCGCTGCTGCGTTGAGTAAGGGAGATGCCTGCACCATCCGCCAGATCGGCTTTCTCCGTGGCGATGCCGTGGTGCGCAAGGCCGTTGTTGTGGGTGCGGAGTGATCAGCCATGCTTCAACACCTCGCCATTGACCTCGGCAACACCAACACCCTGATCGCCACCCGTGATCAGGAGGGCCGCGAAGCCCTGTTGCACCTGCCGCGCATCTCCCAGCTCGACACCCAGCTCTCCAGGAGCCCGGAAAAACCCTTCACCTTTGTGCCCTCGGAAGTGTTTCACTCCGACGACGGACCGGAAGTGGGTGCTCGGGCCTGGGCCAAGCTCTCGGAGGATGAGCGGCCCGACGCCTACCGGCGTTACGGGCGCAACTTCAAGCGTCAGCTGCTCGACTCCTTTGTGCAAGCGCGCCATGGCGAAGAGGGCCACCGCAGCCTGCTGGAAACCAGCACCGATTTCGTGCGCGTTCTCTGCCACGACCTCAAGCAGGAACTGGAGGTGGAGTTCGGCAGCAGCCACGTCCCCAGCCTGATCCTCACGGCGCCCGTGCAGGCTCCCTCCGAGTATCGCGCCTGGCTGCGGGAAGTGTTCAGCGCCAACCTGCAACCCGAAGCGATTCGCCTGATTGACGAGTCCACCGCCGCTGCGCTGTTTTACGGCGAAGAAGCCTTCGGCAGCCGTGTGCTGATCGTGGACATCGGCGGTTCCACCTCCGACATCACTCTCGCTGACATCGGTTTTGCCGGTGACGGCACACCAGAGGAAGCACGCCTGATCACCAAGACAGGCACCTTTGTGGGCGGCTCCACAATCGACGACCTGATCGCCGAGAAAGCCTTTGCACTCCAGGGCCTCAACCCGCCCTCCACCTTTAACCGCAAGACGTATCTGCGTGCCATTCGTGCTGGCGAGAAGGTGAAGAAGAAGCTGAGCTTCAGCAAGCGCGCCTTGGAGCCTTACGAAGACCTCCAAGCCGGCCTCACCATCAACATGGCGTTCCGCAATACCGACCTCGCGTCGATGATCACGGACTCGACCATTGCATCGTCCTTGAAGGACCTGGTCCAGGAGACCGCAACCGAGATCCAAAACCGAGGCATCGCGCAGAACTCCATCAGTGGCGCGATCCTCGTGGGTGGCTGCACCATCTGTCCCCCGATACGCACCGTTCTCAATGAGGCCTTTTCAGGCCTTGATCTTGAGCTCTCCGACTCCCCTACAGAGGAAGAGCGTTTTGCTGCTGTGGTCTTCGGTGCCCTGCGCAGCGTCGATGCGCCCGTATCGAACGACTATCTCCTCCACGACTATGCCATCCGGCTTCGGGCCGTCAATGGCAACTTCGTCTACCAGACACTGTTCCGCCAGGGAACGGTCTTCCCCTGTCTTTCCGACTTTGCGCTGAATTCGGGGCGTCAGACCAGAGAACAGGTTGGCATCCGCATCTCCGTGGGCGAGCTCTATCGGCAGCCCCGGCGGCTGGATGATAGTGCTAACGAAACGGAGACTCCTGGCCCTTTGGTGGCCAACGAGTTTCGCCCCCTAGGAACAGGCGGCCACCTGGTGGTGATCCCCGTGGATCCCAACGCCCCCGTTGGGGACAAGCGCTACCGCATCACCTTTGCGATTGATACGGAACGCCAGCTTCGCATTACGGTTGACGACACCGTGAACCAGATACGCCTGTTCGACAATCAGGTGATCGTGGATCTCAATGAGTCGGCCGCACCTGCCGTGATCCCAACAACGCCTCCCCCTGCGATCACCTACACGGGAACACAGAAAGTCATCGAGTTGAATCCGAATCCTGGCTACAACAACCTGGAGATCGAAGTGGCCAATGTCCTGCGAGACATGGCTATCGAAGGATACCTGATATCGAATATCATCCTCGGGCAGCATCTGCACGAAGTAGATCACCTATTGATTACTCCATCAGGAGAGGCGTATATCATGGAATGCAAAAACTACAGGGGCACATGGACGGGTGGCATCAACTCTCAGTGGATCTGCACCGCCCCTGACGGGAGTGAGCGCGTCATTGCGGCGCGCCCAGTAAACCCCATGCTTCAGTGTCGCCGCTACATCGGTGATGTATTGCGGCGGTTGGCGAGCGAATACCCCGATGTTCAGTTCAGCAAGGCCTGTCTCGTGATCGCCCCAGACCACGCCCATCTTGATGGCGTCAGTGGCTGTGGCACCAACTTAATGAATGTCTCAGCCCTGCCCGCATTCATCACCGCGATGGAAACCAGGCGTCAGGATCGCCCAAGGGTCGACCTGGATCCTGATCGGTTGCGCAAGGCATTCTATTTGGTTGTATCCGTTCAGGGGCCGTGACGCAGCAGCGCAGCATTCCACCCCTGATCGTTGATCAACGAGCAACCACAGACACCACGATCGATGACGGCCGGCTCAGGGATTCGGCAACAGCGATGGCATCTCACCGCCGCGATGATGGGCGATCAAGGCCTGCTCCAGGAACTGCCAGATATCACGGCCCTCTTGCCGCAGGCTGGTGGTGACCGTGAGCAACCTGCTGCGGCAGATTGCACCCTGGCGGGATTGGACGCCATGGCTGATCTTGCGCTGAATCACCGAATGGCGCAGGGCACGCTCGGCTGCGTTGTTGGTGGGCTCGATCCCTTCAATCTCCAGGAAGGTCCAGAGGCCATCGCTCACTTGCAGCAACTGATGGCAGGTACGCACCGTCTTGGCCCACGGCGTTCGCTCGCCGCGCTGGCAGCCCAGCTCCACAACCCGCTGCAGCGTGCCCACAAACGCCTGGCGGATCGGCCGACAGCCCTGCTGCAACGTGGACCAGTCGATCGTTCCGTCTTTGTAGCGGTGCCACTGGGCAAACAGCTGCTGCTGCAGGCCCAGCAGCTCCGCTCCAATCTCACCGCTGGCGCCCTGACGGTCAGCGATGGCGGTGAGATCGCGGATCACGTGCGCCCAGCACAGCTGGCGCTGCTCCAGCGGGAGATGGTTGTAGGCGGAGAAGCGATCGCTCACCACAATTCCGCCAAAGGCATTCCCGAGCAGGTCGATCGCGGCGGCAGCCGAGCGGCTCAGGCTCTGCAAGAACACTGTCACCCCCATGGCGGTCACCATGACCCACTCCCAGCCGCGCCGGCCATCGGGGTTGCCCCCATCGGCATTACCGGTGGGGGCACCGGTTTCATCGACATAGACCACCGACTGCTGACGGGCAAACGCAAGGGCCTCCTGCATGGGCTGCTCCAGTGCTGCACTCAAGCGCTGGCGGATAGTGGCCATCGCTCCCCGGCTGATCTGTACCCCCAGCAGCTGATCCAGCAGCGCCTGGGTCTTGCTGAAACTCAACGGGAAGGCACTACCCAGCAGACCCACCAGAGCACTGAGCCGGGGACCGTAATGGCTTACTTCCACCTCCGCCGGTAACGAGGCACAGGTGCTGGTGGTACAGCAGGGGCAGACCAGGCGGTGCAGCCGGTGCTCGATCACCAGAGGCGTGATCGGTGGAATCTCGATCACCTGGTGCCTCAAGGGCTCGGGATCCTGACCCTGTAGCAACGTGCCGCAGCGGCGGCAGGCCTGGGGGTGGTGCTCGACCACCTCATCCACCCGCTCGATCGGCAGCAGCTCCGGCCCAGATCCGGGATGGCCCGGCTGGCCGCCGCGCTTGCGGCCACTGCCCTTGCGTCGTTCGGGCGGCTTAAACCCCTGGCCATCACTGGAGGGAGGCTTGGAAGAATTGCGGGAGCTGCGGCCGATCCGCTCGCGCAGATGGGCCAGTTCGGTCGCCAGGGCGGTGAGCTGGATGCGGAGCTGCTCGATCTCCTGTTGCTGCCTCTGGCACTGACTGACCAGCTCAAGAAATCCAGCCTTCACTCCCACCGGGGTGGCGGCCCAATCGGCTTCTGAAATCCCGGCCGGTGGGGTGGTCATGGCAAGGAGTCTCTTACTGAGATGCAACCAGGAATCAAGCCACCGTCAAGGGTTCAGCAAGCCCGATGTTCGTTGCGAGCTGTCCCGACTCCTGAACGGGTACATTTGGTTTGAGCATCAGGATGGAGGTTTTGGGTAGTGAGCCGGAGCAGCGTTAGTCCATGGGCCTGAGATCCTTCCTGAAGAACACAGCTCGTGCCCTTGGGCTGCTCAGGTCCTCGTCGAAGTCAGGGGCTTCACACGAGACGGATTACGCTATTGCCCTGGATCGCATCGAGCAGCAGATTGTTGAGGCAGTCACCTGCCGTGACAGCATCAAGTTGCTGGATATCTGGTATGAGCTGTCACTCTGGAAGGCACCTCCTCCGAAGACTGACGTACTGAAACAGCGCTTGGCTCAACTCTTCGAGGAGTATGAAGGCCAAGCCTTAAATCCCAATGCGTCCTCCAGCACTCTTCTAGTGCTGAAATCGCAGATCAGCACCAAGCAAAGAAGCGAGCGGCAGCAGGCGGATAAGGAGCGCCAGGCCAAGGCAGAAGCTGAACGCCTGGCCCGAGAAGCAGAAGCCCGGCGGGCGGCCGAAGCAGCCGAACGCCTCAGGCAGGAGCAAGAGCGCCAGGCCAGAGCAGAAGCTGAACGCCTGGCTCGAGAAGCAGAAGCCCAGCGGGCGGCCGAGGCAGCCGAACGCCTCAGGCAGGAGCAAGAGCACCAGGCCAGGGCAGAAGCTGAACGCCTGGCTCGAGAAGCAGAAGCCCAGCGGGCGGCCGAGGACGCCGAACGCCTCAGGCAGGAGCAGGAGCGACAGGCCAAGGCAGAAGCTGAACGCCTGGCCCGAGAAGCAGAAGCCCAGCGGGCGGCCGAGGCAGCCGAACGCCTCAGGCAGGAGCAAGAGCACCAGGCCAGGGCAGAAGCTGAATGGGGTTCCCCCGGTTTGGTGGACAGGTCGATAAGAGAAACGCCATCACCACCAGACTGTTGATTAATGACCAACCCCAACCGTGCCCGCCGGCGGTTCACACCGCAGCAAAAGGAGGAAGCTGTTGCCCTTTGCCTGGCTGAGGGTCTGACCTGCACTGCTGTGGCCCAGCGCCTCGGCATTCCAGTGAGCAGCCTGGCCAAGTGGGTCCGTCAGGCCCGTATCGATCGCGGTGAGCTCAGTGATTCCGGCCAGGGCCCATTGACCAGCGAGGAACGCGCTGAACTGGTGCAGCTCCGCCGTGAAAACCGCGAGCTCAGGAGGGAAAAGGATTTTTTCAGGCTGGCGGCAGCGCACTTTGCCAAAGAGCAGCTGCCGCCGAGAGGTTTCGCTTGATCGATCAACTGGCTGATCAGCACCCCATCGCCTGGCTTTGCCGCAGGCTTGGGGTAGCCCGCAGCGGTTACTACGCCTGGAAGCGCAGGCAGCAGGCGCCGCCGGGACAGCGGCAGGCAGAGAATGCCGCGATCACCGCTGAAATCCAGGCGGTGTTCCAGGAACACCGTGGCTTCTACGGCTCGCCGCGGATCCACCAGGAACTGCGTGCGACTGGCCGGCCCATCGGGCGTCATCGTGTTGCCCGCTTGATGCAGCGTGCCGGCCTGCGAGCCAAAACCCGCCGGGCCTTCCGGCCCTGCAGCAAAGCCAGCGGTGCAACGGGTGTGGCTGAGAACCTGCTTGAGCAGGATTTCACCCCACCAGCGCCCAACCGTTGCTGGGCCGGCGACATCACTTACATCCGCACCACCTCAGGCTGGCGCTACCTGGCGGTGTGGATGGATCTGTTCAGTCGTCGCGTCGTCGGCTGGAGCCTGGGCACCTCCATGGAGGCGTCGCTGGTGCTGGAGGCCCTCAACCGGGCCCTGGGTCAGCGCCAGGTGGAACCTGACCAGCTGCTGATCCACACCGATCAAGGCAGCCAGTACAGAGCCACCGCTTACCGGGAGCTTCTGGAGGCCCATGGCATCACCTGCAGCATGTCTGCCAAGGGCTGCTGTTGGGATAACGCGGTGGTGGAGAGCCTGTTCTCCACCCTCAAGCACGAACTGGGGCTCGACGATGACGCCGAGATCCGCATCTCACCCCAGCGGCTACAGCGTGATCTGGCTTTCTGGATCGATGGCTATTACAACCGCGAACGTCGCCACTCAACGCTGAGCTACCTCAGCCCGATTGATTACGAGCAGCAGTTCATTGCTGCTCGTACACTAACCCACGCGGATCCCTGATCGGTGTCCACCAAACCGGGGGAACCCCACAGAAGCTGAACGCCTGGCCCGAGAAGCAGAAGCCCAGCGGGCGGCCGAGGCAGCCGAACGCCTCAGGCAGGAGCAAGAGCACCAGGCCAGAGCAGAAGCTGAACGCCTGGCTCGAGAAGCAGAAGCCCAGCGGGCGGCCGAGGCAGCCGAACGCCTCAGGCAGGAGCAAGAGCACCAGGCCAGGGCAGAGGCTGAACGCCTGGCTCGAGAAGCAGAAGCCCAGCGGGCGGCCGAGGCAGCCGAACGCCTCAGGCAGGAGCAAGAGCACCAGGCCAGGGCAGAGGCTGAACGCCTGGCTCGAGAAGCAGAAGCCCAGCGGGCGGCCGAGGACGCCGAACGCCTCAGGCAGGAGCAGGAGCGACAGGCCAGGGCAGAAGCTGAACGCCTGGCCCGAGAAGCAGAAGCCCAGCGGGCGGCCGAGGACGCCGAACAGATACGGGAGGAGCAAGAACAACAGGCCTCAGCAGTCGACAGCGATCAGGACATCCTTCCGATAGACCCAGATGAACTAGCGACAGAACGGCAGGAACTTCGGCGACGCATCGATGCGGTGCGGCAAACGCTGCAGGAGCGACAGACCCGGAGCGCAGCCGATGATGCGTGGGTTGAGGATTTTCCTCCTCAAGACCTTGCTGTCGGCGGAGTAAACCCACTCTCTGGTCCAGGTCTTGATCTAGAACCTTTGGCCGAGGACGTTGTTCCTCTACAGAGTGAACAAACAGGCCAGGCACCTTCCTCTGATCAGAGCCAGGAGAAACCAAGCTGGCCCAAGATAACCATCGGAGAGCTATCGCTCTCGATACGAGCCACCAATGCCTTGCATTACGGTGGCTTTCGCACGGTTGCCGACCTCGCCGAAAAACAACAAGACGATCTGCTTAACGTAAGAAACTTTGGGCAGAAGAGCCTTGATGAGTTAATCACAGGACTCGAGAAGAAGGGAATTCCATTCCCCGTTCCAGTCATAGCACAGCCTGATTGCCAACAAAAACAAGCAGCCACAAACAACCAGGACAGCACGACTAGCCTGTCATCAGTCACAACGGCGCTCCAAGATCTGGGAATCCCACAACCCGTCCTAGGACCGCTATTGCGTAGCGGGATGAAGACGCTTGAGGATTTAGCCGGCAAGACCGAATCTGATCTTTCTGCAATCCGAAACCTTGGTCCAATCGGGATTCAGAGGCTCCGTCGAGCCCTCGCCACCATTGGCCTCGGGCTTCCATTCCAGTTAACTGACTTGGATCTGCCTACGTCCCAACACAGCGAATCCCATCAAGATTTTCGGCCTGCTGGAGACAGTCGAAAGCAATGCAGGGAAACCGTCATAGCGTTAATCGGCAATACAGCCGCGAAGTGCTTAGCGGGAGACCCTGATAACCCAGAAGTGAGGTGGTCTGGCTTTTCTGGACAGGCCCCATCGTTAACCTCTGAGGCGGGGTACCGCCCCTGAAAGGGGCTCCCACCGATGAGCAAGCGCCGCACCCACAGCCCCGAGTTCAAGGCCAGGGTCGCCATGGAGGCGATCAGTGGCCGCAAGACGATCCAGGAGATCGCCGCCGACCACGCCATCCACCCGATCCAGGTGAGCCAGTGGAAGCGGCAGCTCCTGGACGGTGCCAGCGAGCTCTTCACCCGAGGCAAGAAGACCAAGGACAAGGAGGAGGGGCAGGCCAAGGAGGCGGAGCTGTTCCAGCAGATCGGACGGCTGCAGATGGAGCTGGAGTGGCTCAAAAAAAAGTCTCAACTGCTCTGATGCCCGTGAACTGCGCAAGCTGGTCGATCACGACCACCCCGAGCTCAGCATCAGCAGGCAGTGTGCGCTGCTGGGGCTGCCTCGATCCACGCTGTACTACCGGCCGACACCGGTCCGTGTATCGACGCTGCGGATCATGGCCAGGATCGATGCTCTCTACCTGGAGGATCCCTGCAGCGGCAGCCGCCGGATGGTGGACTATCTGGCCCAAGATGGTATCCCGATCAGCCGAGATCGAGTGCGAAACCTCATGCGGCGCATGGGATTACGGGCGATCTACCAGAAGCCCCGGACGACGGTTCCAGGTGATCCGTCCGTGCGGTTCCCCTGCCTGGTGGACCTCACGCAGGTCACGTCGGTGGATCAGGTCTGGGCGACCGACATCACCTACATCCCTCTGCAGAAAGGGTTCCTCTATCTGGTGGCGATCATGGATCTCCATTCCAGGCATGTGCTCAGCTGGAGGCTCTCCAACAGCCTTGACACGAAGTTCTGTCTGGAGGCCCTGGAGATGGCCTTGGGAGGCGGCCGTAGGCCAGAGATCTTCCACTCCGATCAAGGCTGTCAGTTCACGTCCGCTGACTTTGTGGCCAGACTCAAAGGGGAGCGGATCCAGATCAGCTGGTCCGGCAGAAAGCGGTGCTACGACAACATCCTTGTTGAACGGCTGTGGAGGACTGTCAAGTACGAGGAGGTCTACCTACGGGCATACAGCGATGGCTGGGACGCTGAAATCAGCCTGGCCCGCTTCCTGTGGCGGTATTGCCATGTAAGACCTCACAGTTCCCTTGGAGGCAAAACTCCCCACGCGGTCTACACTGAGGCCGAACCATGTTCCACCCGTCCTGGGTTAACGATGTCAGGGGCCGGAACTGTCCAATAAAAGGCACCCACCTCAAAGAGGCCATTGAGGAATTGCTCCAGAACAGCGATATCATTCATGGCCAGGCCTCACTGGATACAGAGCTGAGAATACTGAGGGAGTGCCTTGGAATTATCGAATCACTAATCGGCCCATCACTCCTCAACGATCATCTTCACAA
The DNA here is from genome assembly GCF_015840915.1 of Synechococcus sp. CBW1002. NCBI lineage: Bacteria > Bacillati > Cyanobacteriota > Cyanophyceae > Synechococcales > Synechococcaceae > Synechococcus > Synechococcus sp. CBW1002. The sequence continues at coordinate 2,020,894 of NZ_CP060398.1, read as the reverse complement.
TCTTGCCTGGGAGGAATCAAAACGGCACTTGCTTGCGCGCTACGCGCAAGAACTTGGCGATGGCACGTCGAAGTCCTGGATCAATAGCCTTCAGAGAAGTATCAAGAGAGATGCGGATCGGGGCTGGTCTTCTTACATCAGAAGAGCTTGCGGCGCAACCTATCAAGCCATTGGCGACCAGCTTGCACCCCCAGTCACCCGAGAGCGTGTCAGGCAGCTGCTTAACAGGGTGGCCCTCGTCATTGGTGTTGCGCCAGATACTCTCTCCGCACGAATCCAAGGCAACGTTAGCGAGCATGCAAGAGCCAGGCAGCTTGCGAGTATTCGGTCCTGGCTCGACCGTTTCGGGCGTCTTGCATTCAAAGGCGATCAGCCACAGGGCGACGAGGATCTGGAATGCTGGGACGCGACCCTGGCAATGAACCCGAAACAGCGGCTGGACATCTATCAGAAACATGCCATCCCTGTTCCAGATAACGAGTGGGATCTGCATTACGAATGGATCTGCAACAGCAGCTTTTCCATGGGGAATTGCTACTGGAAAGATTTTGAGTGCTTAAGGCAGTTTCTCTTGCGGCATGCAGCGGCACTGGGGCATCCCACAGCGATGCCCAAACAGACATCGCTACCCCGTCGCGTGGGCCGAATTGTTCAGGACTTTGGTGGCCAGAGCAAAGTTGCGCGCACTCTAGGTCTCCGGTATCAGGGCCAACTCGTGGGTGAAAATGGTGGTCGAACTTATTGGACCGAGGACAAGCTTTCCAAGCTGTTGGATGACGTCAATCAGTTCCACAATCAAGACCTGTCACTGATGCCGTCCTATGCCCAGATCTACGAGTTCTTCAAAGAGCAGATCGACGAACCGTATGCTGGCAAGAATCCTGGCTCACCTATCGCCGGAATGACACGGCAGGGTCAGCTGCACTGGAGCGAAGTGGCCAGCCGTTTTGGCAAACAGTTCGTCGCAGGATCATCGACAGCCAACATTACACTGGCCTACATCAAGGCCTTTGTTCGTGATCTAGGGGAACATCTAGAAGCCCTCACCTCCTCTGAGCTCTATGTACTATTCCAGGCGCAGGGCATCAACCGGGGAGACAAAGAGAAGTTCAGCCGCACATTTGATTTGCTTGTCGATGCGGTCCAATCCGGCATGGTCAAACGCGAAGACCTTCAGGCCTGGGCTGACAATAATGACGTCGACTCCATCAATGGGCTCCTGGAATTCGGGTCCAGCTTGAAGGCCGAAACAAATCAGGCGGACAAAGAGGCTCTACTTCTGCAAAAGCGCTCGAAGCAGCTGCAGCGTGAATTCGCTGAGGAGAAGCACATTGCCCTGATCTCCAGCGATGATCTACCGCACGTCGATCCCGTTAAAACCCTTCTAGCGTTAGACAAAGCCGCGAGTGTGGTAGAAAGCACTGCTACAGATGCCGATCGCATCGAGTTCTTAAAAGCAAAAGCCACCGCAAAGCTCTGGGACGCCTGCTTCGCGGATGCAGACGCTTTGATTGACCGGCTTCAAGCCATGAATGTCGAGGCGGATACTTACAGTAGTGAAGTGCGGTCTTCCTTCCTTGAGGAGTACGAAGGGGCTCGCTCTCTAGAGATCCCACCCAGCTACAGATTCTGCGATCTGAAGGGTCGTCCACGGCAACCAAAGCTCATGCAGCGCCTCGTGGCATTTCGTCTGAAGCGAGATTACAGGCTGCTCAACCTCAGCGGGACAGGGACCGGCAAAACCCTCTCAGCTGTATTTGCGGCTCAAGTCTGTGGTTGTAGGCGGATTCTGATTTCTTGCCCAAATGGAGTGGTCTCTAACTGGCAACGCACATTCAGCTCTGCATACCCCGATGCAGTCATCCATATTAAGCCTGATGATTGGCAGCTGCCAGAGCTTGATGATAGAGCTCATGTGGTCATTGTGAATCATGAGAGATTCCAAAATCACTTCATGCAATCCCTGCTTGAATTCTGCCTTGGCTTTCGGGCTGACCTGATTGTTATCGATGAGATCCATCAGGCCAAGCAGCGAGATAGGGACAAAACCAGCCAGCGACGGCACTTAATGGATCAGTTCATATTTACGTCCGGCAATCTCAACAGTGAGCTGCGTGTCCTTGGTCTGTCGGCCACACCAGTTATCAACAACTTGCTTGAAGGGCGTTCTCTGATTGAGCTGGTGAGCCAAGAGGCTCTTGATGGCGTAGACGAGGAGATGGACCTCAATGCCTGCATGAATCTTTATCAGCATTTTATTGTGCACGGCATTCGCATGAACCCAGGGCAGCTGCCGCGCACGGAGCTTGTTCTTATGGATGTGGATGCCACACAGGTCCTGCCGCAGATCATTGGCGCCACCAGACGCGGGAGCTTCCACGATGTGGAGCAGTTGTTGGTGCAGCCAAAGCTCGCCGCCTTGGATGCTTGTCTTAAGCACGGCGAGAAGACAGTAATCTTCATCACATACATCAAGAACACGCTGGATCCGCTGTGCCAATGGCTGAAGCAACATGGCTTCAGCCATAGTGTCTACACCGGTGGTGATAAAGAAGCCCGTGAGTCGGGGTTTGATGATTCCTTAGATGAGTTCATCCGGGGATCAGCTGACGTCCTGGTGGCTTCCATTCAATGCGCTGGCACCGGTGTCGACGGCCTTCAGTCAGTTTGTAACCAGGCAATTTTTCTGCAGCTCCCGTGGACTTCAACGGATTTCGAACAGGCCATCGGACGATTGGATCGAGATGGCACAGAGTTTGATTCAGTGAAGATTTATCTTCCCATCACGGATATCTATCTTCCCAATGGCGACCGTTGGAGCTGGTGCCGATCGAAGTTGGATCGAATTCGCTCCAAGCGTGATATCGCCAAGGCAGCCGTGGATGGAGAAGTGCCTGATGAAGTCTCAATGATCAGCCCCAGCAAGGCCAGCGAGTATTGGCTTGGCTGGTTGACGCGTCTGGAGAGCGAGTGTCTGTGATGACAGGCTTTCAGCTGACTGGTGAGGCCGTCATTCCTCTGGGGGTCTTCTCGATTACGGCGTGGTCTTTCGCACGACGGCTGTAGTCATTTCGTCCCCGGTGTTGCAAGACTGCCCCCATGACCCGTACCTCTGTATTGCGCCCCCAATCCGAGCCTCCTCAAGGCTCTGCTGAGGTCAGAGATCAGCTCGTGACGGCCCTGGAGCTGGAGCTGATCGGCCCCACCCAGCGGGTGCTGCAGGCCCTCGGGCCGGAAGGTGAGGGATTGGACTCGGAAGCCCTCGATCGGCTGCCCAGCAGCTGGTACCCCACCGGCTTCCTGGTGCCCACCGAAACCGATCTGTCGCTGAAGTGCGACGACACAGCCGATGACGACTTCGCCGGGGTGGACGGGGTCGATCAGCGCAAACCCAAGAAGCCCAACACCGAGTACAAACCGGGATCGGGCGACGACGGCGGCAATAGCGAATCCGGGCCGGCCAGGCCCCAGCTGTTCGCCTCCTCGATCGGCGTGAGTGTGCTGCTGCCTCCCGGCGGGGAGCTGCAACTCATCGCCCGCTGGGGCGACTACGTCCGGCTCGCCGAGGCAGCCAATCCCGATGCCGCCGCCAGCATCGCCCGTGAGGAGCCTGGATCGCGCGAGGCATCTCGCGAGCAGCAGATCTGGCAGCGCACCTCCCACGAGGAGGCGTTGGCCCTCAACCACAGCGAGATCACCGCCACCAGAGGCCTCACCGGCCGGCCCTGGCCCAACAGCAACGGCCTGCACCTGCGCTGGCATTGCCGCCCGGCACCCGCCAGCCAGGGCTATGCCGCCGGCACCGTGGCCGTCACGCTCTTTCTCACCAATGAGCGCAAGAAGGCCATCACCCTCGTGGAGCGCGATCAGCAGTCGGCCTTCCAGGCCGAGCTGGAGCTGCGCTGTCCCCAGGGCTTCGTGGCACGGCTTGATCCACACGCGGGCCGTGCCAGCGGCGACTGGGATGAGGCCGTCAATGCCCTGCAGTTCCGCGATGCCCGCGAGTACGGCGTGGGCCACAACGTGGGCGTGGAGGTGGAGACCGCCCCGGATGGCGGCTGCACACGCCTGCGCACCACCTGGATCCCCCAGGCCACTGTGGAGAAGGTGGTGCCCCGCGCCGATGTGGGCTGCGAGCTGGCCATGGAGGAGCTCGACCGCCTGGCCAGTCAGGGCTTCGAGGCCATACGCGCGGCCCTGATGCCCCTGGTGGATCGCTACCAGGAGTGGATCGAGCAGCAGGCCGCCGTGGCCGGGCTCAATGCCCAGCAGCAGGCCACCGCCGAGCAACTGCTCGCCAATGCCCGCAGCCAATCCCAGCGCATCGCCCGCGGCATCGAGGCCCTCGCCGAGCCCGACATCCGCGACGCCTTCGCCATCGCCAATCGCACCATGGCGGCAGCCGCCCGCCAGCGCTATGGCGTGATGCAGGGCCTCAAGGCCGACGACCCATCACTCCGGCCACCGGCCTGGCGGCCCTTTCAGCTGGCTTTCCTGCTGATGAATCTGGTGGGCATTGCCCGGCCCAATGATCCGCAGGTCGATCCCCAGCGCGAGCGTGAGAACGTCGACCTGCTGTTCTTCCCCACCGGCGGCGGCAAGACGGAGGCCTACCTGGGGCTGGCCGCCTTCACGCTGGTGATGAGGCGCCTGCGCCATGGCGGATCCCTGCAGGCCGGTGGGCTGAGCGTGCTGATGCGCTACACCCTGCGCCTGCTCACCCTCGACCAGCTGGGCCGCGCCTCCACCCTGATCTGCGCCCTCGAACTCGAGCGCCAGAAGCAACCGGAAAAGCTCGGCAGCTGGCCATTTGAGATCGGTCTCTGGGTGGGCCAGGCCGGCACCCCCAACCGCATGGGCGGCAAGGGCAACAACAACGAATCCACCGCCCGCCTGCGGGTGCGCGCCTACAACGACGGCAAGACCCCGATCAAGCCGATCCCGATCGACACCTGCCCCTGGTGCGGCGTGGAGTTCGGCAAGCGCTCCCTGCTCGATCCCAGACCCTGCGGCACCGCCGGGGTGTTCAACCTCTTGCGCCAGGGCCGCCCCGATGGCGACAACCCCGAAGAGCTGCGTGTCGCCTGCCTGAACCGCGACTGCGCCTTCAAGGGCACCACCGGCCGCAACTATCTGCCGCTGGTGGCCGTCGACGACATGATCTATCGCCGCCTGCCGTCGTTTCTGATCGCCACCGTCGACAAATTCGCCTCACTCCCCTGGGAGGGCCGCAGCGGCAAGTTGTTCGGCAAGGCCACCCATGTGCTCGATGGCCAGGGCTTCTACGGCCCCGCCGATGGCGACGACGCCAGCAAGGGCGTGCGCCTCGCCGATCGGCTCGATCCGCCTGATCTGGTGATTCAGGACGAGCTGCACCTGATTTCCGGCCCACTCGGCTCCATGGCAGGGTTGTACGAGGCCGTGATCGATGAGCTCTGTAGCCGCGATGGTCTGCGGCCCAAGATCGTGGCCTCCACCGCCACCGTGCGCCGCGCCAGTGAGCAGATGCGGGCGCTGTTCGGCCGCAACGACTCCTCGATCTTTCCCGCCCCCGGCCCCGATCGCCGCGATTCCTTCTTCGCCGTCACGGTGCCGGCCGATCAGGTGCCTGGGCGGCTCTATGTGGGCCTGAGCGCCCCGGGCCGCAATGTGAAGGCTCTCTTGCTGCGCGCCTCACTGGCCCTGATGAGCGGCGCCCAGCTGGCCTGGAAGGCTGCCGAAAAGCAGCGCACCGCTCAGCGCAAACGCGGTGAGACACCCGGCCCGAACCCGGCCGATCCCTACATGACCCTGCTGGGCTACTTCAACACGATCAAGGAGCTGGGCATCAGTCGCCGCCTGATCGAAGAGGAACTCACCTCCCAGCTCGCCACCCATGGCGAGCGGGTTCGCCTGGGCGACAAGGCAGAGCGGAGTGCCAACCGCAAGATCGCCAACATTCCGCTGGAGCTCACCTCCCGCGTCTCCACCACTGAGGTGAGCACCACCAAGGATCGCCTGGCCCGCAGCTTCGACGACAAGGAGCGCGTGGATGTGGCCCTGGCCACCAACATGATCTCGGTGGGTCTCGACATCACCCGCCTCGGCCTGATGCTGATGCTCGGCCAACCCAAGACCACCGCCGAATACATCCAGGCCAGCAGCCGTGTGGGCCGGGATTCCGAGAAACCTGGTCTGGTGGTGGTGCTGCTCAACCCCAACCGGCCGCGCGATCGCTCCCACTACGAGCACTTCGCTTACAGCCACGACGTCTTCTACCGCGATGTGGAGGCCACCAGCGTCACCCCCTTCTCGGAGCGTGCTCTGGAGCGGGGCTTGCCCGCCATCACCGTGGCTCTGGCGCGGCACCTCAGTGATCAGCTCACCCCGTCCAGCCGTGCCGGTGATGTGGCGGCCCTGGCCGAGGTTCGTGAAGCCGTGGCGGAGGCGCTCAGGCGGCGGGTGGCCATCGGCCTGGTCCATGTCCCTGCGGATGCCGATGCCCAGGCCTCCTCCGTGGCGGAGCAGGTGCGTCACATCGTCGACGACTGGTGTGCGATTGCCCAGAAGCACGGACGGATGGAATACGGCCGGGAAGACGGTGTGTTGCCACCGTTGCTGCGCACCCCGCTCGATCCCCAGTTGCTGGAGCTCGACGACGAGCGAGAAAAGCAGTTCAAGGCCAATCGCAGCCTGCGCGATGTGGAACCGTCTGCGCTGCTGCTTAAGGACCGCCTGCAGACCACCACCCGAGGCTGACCGTCATGCCCGCACCCCAAGGCACCAGCAATCACCCGGTGGGCGAAGTGCGCCATGGCCAGCTGATCACCACCTATGGCCCCGGCGCCATGGTGGACCTGCCCGATCGTTCCGTGGTGATCGGTGGGCTCAATCTCTGGCATTACAGCCGCGACGACGACAGCTGTTACATCGATGAGCCCAGGCTGATCGCCAAGCTGCGCGGCCTATTGGGTGTGGGCACCCTGCTGCTCAAGCGCCCCCCCAGTGAAGACGACGACTTTGCGCAGAAATTCAAGAGCAGCAGCGGCATCCGCTCACCGCAATTTCCGCTCTGGTTCGTGGCGCAACCCAAGAAGGAGCCTTTCCCTCCATTCATTGACGAATCCGGCAAGCGTTACCGCACCCGGCCGCTGATCCACAAGGAGCGCCTGGTGAAAGACAAGCTGCCCTGGCGGGAACCCGGTGGAACGAAGCAAGATCTCGACGTGGTGCCCGTGCGCTTCGTGCAGTGCTGCGCCAACGGTCACCTCAGCGACATCGACTGGGATCGTTTCGCCCATGGCGGCGCCCGGAGCAACTGCCAGGAGGATCTCTGGCTCGATGAGGCGGGCGCCGGCAACGACTTCAATGAGATCTACGTGCGCTGCCCCAAATGCAAAAAACGTCAGGCCCTGGCCAGCACCAAGGGAGACAACGGCGCCTCGCTCCTGGGTCAGTGCCGTGGCCATCGCCCCTGGCTTGGCAACTTCAGCACCGATGCCGTGCCCTGCACCGATGAGAAGGGCAAACCCCGCTACAACCGGCTGCTGGTGCGATCGGCCAGCAATGCCTACTTCCCGGAGATGGTCGGAGCCATCTCAATTCCAGAAGCTGAGGATCCGCTGCGGCAGTTGATCATCAGTCACCTCAGCGATTTCGAGAAGATCACAACCGCCGAGAAACTCAGCCTGGCACTGGAAATGGACCTCATCAAGGAGCGGCTGGCAGCCCCCTTGCGCGAGCGTGATGCGCATGAGGTGATGGCGATCCTGGACGCCGTGCGCGGCAGCAGCACCGACACCCGCACCGAGAAGCAACCGGCGCTGAAGCTGCAGGAAATCAAGGCGCTCTATGCCCCGTCTGCATCGCTCGGATCTTCAGATCCAGCCAGCACCTTCCACGCCGAGATCCTGCCACTCACTGGCAAACCGACCTGGTTCACCGATCGCTTTGATCGGGTGCTCAAGGTGCATCGTCTGCGCGAGGTCATGGCGCTGATCGGTTTCACCCGGCTGGAGCCGATCGTCAAAGGCGTGGATGGCGATCCGATCGATCAGCACGACATCGGCGCCAAGCGCGCTGACATCAATAACAAGGAGCTCGATTGGGTACCCGCGATCGAGAACTTCGGCGAAGGTCTGTTTCTTGGCGTGAGCGAAGCAGCGCTGCAGGCCTGGCGCCAGGGCGATGGCGTGGTGCAGCACAGCTCCAAGCACCGTGAGGCTTGCAAGCTCTGGAACCGCGACCACGGCCTCAAGGCCAATGAATTCGACTGGCCTGGCGAGGCCTACCTGATGCTGCACAGCCTGGCCCACCTGCTGATCACCACAGCGGCGCTGGAATGCGGCTACGGCGCCTCGGCGATCAAGGAGCGGATCTACAGCTTCCCGGGCCAGGGATACGGGATCCTGCTGTACACCAGCGGCAGCGGATCAGAAGGCACCCTCGGCGGGCTGGTGTCGCTGGCTGATCGCTGTGACCAGCTGGTAGCCGCCGCCCTCGAGCGGGGCCGGCTGTGCTCCAACGATCCGTTCTGCTCCATGCACCAGCCCGAGAGCGATCTGGAGAAGCGCTACAGCCACGGCGCCGCTTGCCACGGCTGCCTGCTGATCGCTGAAACCAGCTGCGAGCAGCGCAACCAGTTCCTCGATCGCGCCTTCGTGGTGCCCACGCTCGATGTGGCTGACGCCGCCTTCTTGCCCGAGCAGCTGCCATGAGCCAGCCCCTGCTGGCCCTCTCCAGCGGCGAACTGCAGCGCCTGGCGGCCTGCCTCAGGTCACAGCCCGCCACCCCTGGCGAGGCAGCGCTCAGCCAGCACCAGATCGCCTCCGATCGACCTGAGCTGCGGCATGCCTTGCTCGCCTGGCTGGATCAATGGAGTCAGCGGGGGGGCAACAACTCGAGCCTGGAGCTCACCGTTGCGCTGCTGCTGGAGCAACGCCGGGGCCAGGGCAGTGGCCAGGCGGAGCTGGTGTGGTCAGGGCCTCAGGGGGGAGCGGGCGACATCACCCGCGATCAGGCAGTGCTGATCCGCGAGATGGTGGAGCGCTGCCAGCAGCGGCTGCTGATTACCACCTTCAATCTCTGGCGGGGCGGCTTCATCGCCGAGCTGCTCGATCGGGTGCAACAGCGGCTGGTTTCCAACCCGGAGCTGGAGGCCCGCATGGTGGTCAACATCCCTCGCCCGAGAGGCAGCACCGTGCTGGCCGATCAGCTGCGTCAGGCCTTCGTGCACGACACATGGCGACACCTCTGGGATCCCGACCGCCCCCGGCCGCGCGGCTATTTCGATCCGCGCGCTCTGGATCTGGCCCGCGAGCGTCCCAGCGTGTTTCACGTGAAGTGCTGCGTGGCCGACGACGAGCTGCTGGTCACCAGCGCCAACCTGAGCGACAGCGCCCAGCTCGACAACTGCGAGCTCGGCATCCACTTCCCCCCTGGCCAGAGCCTGCCTGGCAACAGCCGTGCCGACGCCGTGTGGCAGCACTTTGATCGCCTGATCCAGCGGCAGCCGCCTGCGCTCGTGCCGATCGAGCAGCCCCTGCCAGAGATCGGTTGACCAGAACTCAAGCGATCAGTGAGCCGCTGACTCCTCTCTGCCCACAAGATCAGCCACAGACACTGCCTCCATGGGATAGGTGATCCGATCCAGAATCACCTGGATGCGCTCCCCAAAGCGCTGCGCCTGCTCATCCACCAGCTGCGCCGCCAGATCGGTGTCACCGCCGCTGCGCAGGGTTTTCTGCAGGATCGTCTGCCGCGACAGCTCCACCAGCTGCTCCACCCGCACCACCTGCTGCCGCAGGGCCTGCACGATCAGCTCCCGGTAGATGATGCAGTGGTAGAAGCGAAAGTCTGGTTCCAGCTGGCCCATCTCCTGGGCAATGGCGAATCGCAGATCCTGGAGCTCCCGGTAGGCGGCCTGCACACTCGCCAGCGCTGTGGCCTCATCCACCGGAGTGTCCCCGCCGGTTTGACGCACAGCTTTGTTGGCCTGGGCCTGAAGTACCAGCAGCTCCCGCAGCTGGGCGCCGATGCCTTCGATGTCGTCGCCCAGCCGGTTGAGCACCGGCCCGATCGAGCCGCTCAGCTCTGCGAAGCGGTCCTGCAGGATCGCCAGCTCCTCCCGCATCTGCGAGAGCTCCTCAGCCTGCAGGGCAGCACCTGCTTCGGGGGCCGGGGGATGGATTTCAAGCCAACGCTCACCCAGGCCCGTGCGGTCGCCGGCCAGTTGCACGAAGGCCCGCTCCACATGGCCCAGCAGCGGTTGCGTTTCGATGCCACCCAGCACCTTGAGGGCCTGCTCCAGGCCGGCCTGCACTGGAGGTGGGATCGTGGCGGCCGACACCAGGATCATCTGCGCGCTGGCCTGCAGTTCCATCGGCATTTCTCCCAGGCGCAACACCGCCGCATGCCAGGAGAGGGAGTGAAAGGCCGTGTCGGCCTTGGAGTGGGAGGCGTGGTGACGGTCCTGCTGGAGCTTGATGCACAGCCCTCGGGTTTCCTGCAGCAATCCGGTGAAGCGGCGCAGCTCACCGGCACCCTCTGGCTTCAGCCGCACCTGCTCGGGCAGATGACGCCAGAGATCGTGAATCAGGCTGCCCGTGCGCCGCGTGCCGCGGTCGCTGCTCAGCAGCACCTCCCAGCGCTCGTAGAACTTGTAGGGCTCCGGCTGGATCTGGCTCAGCAGTGCCTCCAGCTCCTGGCGGGCCTGGTGCAGATCATCGGGTTCCTCCCGTTGATACGCCCTGATGTTGCGGCCTTCGCTCCTGAGGTCTTGCAACACCTGCACCTTCACCGGCACCGCCAGCTCGAGCAGCGCCAGCAGAAGCCTCCCGGCCAGAAGGGCAAGGCCGCGCTCCTTGTCCAGGGACACAGCTGCTTGAAGACTGCCGTAGTCCGTGGGCTCGGGCACCTGGCGGCCGCTGCCAATCGAGTCATTCTCTCCCAGCCGGATGCATTACAGATCGGATCCTCCAAGGGAGGAACCCAACGAGGAGGCGCCCATGGGCACTGGCGATCACGCCACCCGGCCTGCCCCGGCTTGCGCACCGCGCAAGGGCTGACGCGAGTCGCTACGCGCCCCTTGCGCGGTGCAGGCGGCGCCGGGGCTGAACGGCTGTGTCGTTCGCCAGCCCAGCCATGGCCGCCACTTCCCTCAGCCACTCCTGCCCGATCCGCATCATCTCGGTGCATCTCCTTGATGCCGCTGGCCGGCTACTGCGGGTGCTGTTCCTCGATCGCGAGGGGCACATCTGCGCCCAGCCGCACTACGTGCCCCGGGAAGATGCCCTGATCCTGGCCTCCAATCAGCAGAGGGTGCTCGGCTCTCAGGCCGAGGTGCGGGTGCTCTGAGCATCCCTGGCCGGAGGCGTTTGCCTCCGGCTTTCAGGCGCGGTCGCGGGGGGTCTGGCTGCTCCAGGACTCGACCTCTCCTGCAGCGGCAGGGGAGAGGTGGGATGGCCAGCAATCCGGCGCACACCCACCGGATCCCTCGGCCAGTCCTCCCGCCGCGTCAAGGATCAGGCCATGCGCCCTCCGGTGTCGGGCGTCCTTGTCTCGGCGCTGCGGCCAGCCGGTGGGGGTGGGGTTCTTCGCCGTCCTGCCGATGGCTTCCCCCGCTTCCTCCCTCAGCCGCTCGGCCCTCAAGGCCTGTGATGCCCTGGTGCTGGAGCACCTGCCTCTCGCTGATTCCATTGCCGCTGCCGCCGCCCGGCGCCTGTTCCCGCTGGTGGAGCGGGAGGATCTGATCCAGGTGGCCCGCGAGGCCCTGGTTCGCTCCGCTCCTCGTTGCAGAGCCGATGAGCCCGCTGCGCCCTATCTGCGCCGCTGCATCACCGGGGCCCTGCAGCATCACCTGCGCGATCGCGTGCGGCTGGTGCGTGTGCCGCGCCGCCTGCACGAGCAGGGTGAATGCCCGCTGCGGCACCTCAGCCTTGATGCCAGCGTTGATGGCGAGCCCTGCCTGCTCGATCAGCTGGCCGCTCCACAGCCCGAGCCGGCCATCAGCGAGGCCATCCATGGCCTGGCGCTGGAGCAGCTGGTCGATCAGCTGCCCGCCGCCCAGGCCACAGCCCTGAGGCTCACAGTCCTTGAGGGCCTGTCGCTGCGGGCTGCGGCGGAGCGGCTGGAGATCAGCGCCATGTCGGTGATGCGGGGCCAGAAGAAGGCCATCGCTGCCCTGCGGCAGCAGCTGGTCGGCGGGGGCTGAGGCCCTTCCTCTATTTCTGCCAGAGCCGTTCAGGCAGCGGCCGAGGCCGGCAGCGGATTGGCCGCACCAGCGGCTTGAGCATGAGCGGGATCTGCAGTTGCTGGTCGGCCGAGTGGGCAGCGAGGGCTGCCAGGAGGCTGTCGCGGTCGCCTTGAATACGGAGCATGGCGGTGGCTGAAAGTGCTGCCCAACAGCCTGATCTGGCCGGCCCACTTCGCCAGCGCAGAAGGTGACAGGGCCGGGCAACCAATCGCACAACCGCGGCCATCGATCGCAGCAGCGCTGATGTGCCGCGGACGATCGGCTGCGCTTTGAGGTCGGTGCCGCAGGCCCTTCCATGCTCCGCGCCTTGGCAAGGGTTTCACCAGCCAGCAGGGCTGGACGTCGGGCTCCGCTGCGCTCCGCCATTCGCTGGTGGCTGGCCCTTGCCTATCGGCGCGGCTGCAGGGCGGGTCCTGCGTCACCCCTCCTGTGGCTGCTGCCGAGTCCCACCGTGCCTCCCTGTCCTTCCCATCGGACAACGGCAAAACCGGCCCGATCGCCGTCTCCAGCACCAGCCGTCACACTTGCCCCTCCAGCTGCCCCCTGGCTGGCGATCAGGGCTGCTACGCCGAGGCGGGCTTCCACACCCGGCTGCACTGGGATCGGCTCAGCCGCGGCGAGAGCGGCCTCCCGGCAGCAGCTTTCATCCTCCAGGTGATGGCACTGCCGGCCGGCATTCTCTTCCGCCACTGCGTCGCCGGTGATCAGTGGCCCGATCCGGCCGATCCGCTACGCATCGATCAGGCCCTGCTGCTCCAGCTCGCTCGCGCGACCAGGCATCTGCGGGCCGCCTGGTCGTTCACCCACTTCCCGGTGGGCCCAGCCAATCAGGCCACCATCCGGCTGGCAGCGGCCAAGGGGCTGGTGGTCAATGCCTCCACCGAGTCCCGCTCCAGGGCGGCGGCGTTGGTGCGGCAGGGCATCCCGGCGGTCTGCGTGGTGCCATCCGATGCGCCGGCGGTGTTCCGCCATGAGGGCGTGCGGTTCGTGGCCTGCCCCGCCAGTCGCAGCGGCCGCAAGGTGCAGTGCATCAGCTGCGGCGGTCGCTTTGGCCTGCCCCTCTGCGCCCAGGCCGAGCGGGGGTTCGTGATCACCTTCCCCGCCCATGGCGCCCGCGCTGCGGCGGCGGCGGCCCACTGCAGCTGAGCGGGCTTGCCCACCCCTATGGGCTGGCCCCCATGGGGTCTTGCGCCGGCCCTCTCCAGTCTGGGGCCTTCCTGCGTCAGGCCCCTGCTGGGATCGGTCCCGTCGCTGCGCCGCTCTCGGCGCCGATTCCATGGCCACGCTCACTGCTGCCGCCTCGCCGTTCTGCCGGATCGCACCGGAAGGTGCGTTCTGCAGCCCAGAAGAGGATCTGTTCCTGCTGCTCGAATCCAGCCTCAAGGCGATCGAGCGGATCCTGCAGCTGCGGCGGGGGCTGCCGCTGCGCCGCACCTGGATCGAGCAGCCCTATGGCGAGGAGGAGATCACGATCCTGGAAGAGGAGGTGATCCCCGCGATCCAGCAATGTCTGGCGCGGGTGGATGAGCTCGATGAGCGGCTGCTTGCCCAGCAGGAGCTGCTGCAGCGCTGCCAGCAGGAGGCCGATCGTGAGGCGCTTGGTGAGATGCGGCTGCAGATGGCCTGATGCCCAGGGCCTGCCAGGAGCCCTGATCCCGGCTTCTTCCCCTGCTGTGCCTCTCAGGCAGTGGTAAGGCGGTCCTTGGGTGGCGGTGGTCCACGGCGCAGGAGAGCACGTCCCCGATGGTCCGCCCCGCAGCCAGCAGCCACCAGCGGCGGCGGGCTGGCAGCGCCCCAGCGTCAAGGCCAAGACGAGCACCTGAGCGGTGGCCTTGACTCCGTGGCTTGGGGGCGTGGAGGGGGGCGTTTCTTCTCCAGCTCGCCATGGAAGCCACCACCACTTCCTGCCGGTCCCGCCAGCGCAAGCCACAGTGCCGTCATCCCGTGCAGATCGCCCGGCAGCTGGTGCTGTTCTCCCTGCCGGCTCCACAGCCGATCGGCTGCTGCTGGGATCTGATCTGCCCAGAGGCCGGCTGGGAGGAGCCGCTGCGCTGGAGCGTACGAAGCCAGCCCGCTCTCAGCGCCGTGCGCCAGTGGCGGGCTCGAGCTGGCTGAGCTCCTGGGCCTCAGCGTCCTGCAGGTGCTGCACCCAGGCCTGGCGCAGATCGTTTTGGGTCACCCGATAGCCCAGCCGGCGTGCGGTCTGCAGCAGCTCATTGCGGGAGCTGCAACGGCGCAGGACGCCCTGGAGTTGGGCATTGGCTTCTGCATCAACCACCAACCGCTCCAGATCCGACCAGCTCATCTCTCTGCGCTCTGGGGGCATTGGCACCATCGCTCAGGAGGCGAGGTTGGCCAGGTTCGGCAAGGCACGCTGGGCGAGATCCGTTGCGTTCAGCTGGGACGACCTCCTTGGGGGCTTGAACGCCGCAGGCTCAGATCCCCTTGCCCCACCGCCACCATCAACCTTGTGGGGCCAATGAGCAGCTGCAGGTGGCCCACTGCAGCTGAGGGGATCCAGCAGCTCAGCGCATCAGGTCATCCACCAGCGCATCCGGAAGGGGGGCGGCAGCGGCCAGGGCCTCGGCCTCTGTCACCAGGGCGGCCTTGGTCAGGCTGCTGTCCAGCAGCACCCCGTAGTCACGGGAGCAGTGCTCGATGATCTCGGCCTTGTTCATCGCCCCGAAGTCCGGCACGGCGGCAACGGGATCAGCGATGGCGTCTGGCCCTGGCTCCACCTCAGCGTTGTGCTCGGCGTCCGGCTCGCGGTCGAAGGCGGAATTGGAGTCGGAGTCGGAGTCGGGGTCGGTTTCAGCGGCATCAGCCGGCTGGTCCTCAAGCGGCAGCTCCGGGCTGGGAGCAAGCGGTTGCTCCGGCTCAGGCGCGATCGGCAGCTCCGGCTCCGGTTCAGGCGCCTGCACCGGCGCTGATCCCATGCTCCAGCCCAGCGCCTGCCAGCCGGCGGCATGCACCGCCCACACGTAGATCTCCTCCTCGCCCTTGTGCAGCAGCACCCAGCCCGTGCGCGGATCGATCGGGGTGGCGCTGCTGATGGTCGTGCTGGTCATGGCGATCAGGCAGGGATGGTTGCGGTCAGGCCCACGTGCAGATCCGCCGGCGTCGAGGGCGTCACCACAGCCTTGGCGAAACAGATGCACGGCCACTGCACCCGCGTCTGATCGGCGGCGGCGATGCTGATGTCACGCCCATTCAGATACGCCTCCACCCGGCCGCCTTCTGCCGGCAGCGACACCTTCACGGCGCTCACGAACGTGCCGGTGCCACCGTCGATGAGCAGCGGTGCCAGCTGCAGATCCACCGTCACCGCCGCGGTATGGCTGGAATGGCTGGCCACCAGCGTGAAGCGTGCCGCCGCATCGAGCTTGGTGCTCAACCGCACCACCTCACCGCTCACGAACTTTTTGGGGGCGGGGCGCAGGGCGCCGTGGGCGATCACACCCACCAGGGTGGTTTCAGCATCAATCAACGGGTTGCCGCGATGGGCCTGGGGAATCGAGGGCATGGAGAAGCTCCGGAACGTGCAATCAGGGGGCTGAGGGTCGGGATCGGGTCAGCGCAAAGCGATCAGGGTGTGGCGATCAAGGCGTTGCGATCAGGGCGTTGCGATCAGCGGTGGCGTGATCCCATGCAGCCGCCCCGCCGCGCGCGGATGCAGCACCGCAAAGCCCACGTACCAATCCACCCGCGTGCGGAACACCGGGGCATCCGGCACCTCCCCCAGATCCCGCACCGAGATCCCATAGCGCCCCTGGAACGGTCCCTGCAGGCCGGTCACCCCCTGATCGCCCAGCGCCAGGCAGTAGATCGAGCTGCTGCCGCCCGCCTCGCCATAGCCCAGCACCTCACGGCCCTGGGCGTCGCGATCGACCGTCAGGATCTCGCAGTCCTGGTAGCGATGCACCGTCATCCCCAGGGCGTTGGTTTCCGCCACGTAGGAGCAGCAGTTGCTGCTGCGCGCCAGGGCATTGAGCTGGCGACGCATCGCGCGGCCCATCAGCAGCACCTTGGGCCGGCCCATGCCGTCCACCGCATCGATCAGTTCATCGAGCAGGTCAAAGCCCAGCGGCTGGTTGCCGTTGTCGATCGCCATCCCATCGCCCGCCGGCAGCCGCCGGGCCAGGCCATCAAACGCCCGCGCATCGGCACTGGCATCGCCGTTCACGATCGTCGCCTCCAGGGTGAGGCGCATCGAGCGGATCTTCATTTCGATCTGGCTGGCCCGGGCCTCCGGACCCATCAGATCCACGATCGAGCGGTCCACATCCACATCCCCACCAAAGAGGTGCACCGCCTCAGCCCGCTGGTCGATCACGCCGTAGCTCTGGCTGTAGCCCTCGTTCACCGCCCGGAACCCCACCGAGGGCAGCTCCTGCTCGGCGGCATAAAAAAGACCGCTGCCGTTGATGTTCAGAAAAGGCAGCCGTGCCAGCAGTTCACCCTCCGCAAAGGTCTTGAGCACAGCGAGGTGCTCCAGGCGGGTTTCGTACTTGGCCGCCTCGATCAGGGTGAGGCCCATGACAGGGAGAGGTGGGGCCCGGCCCCATGCAGGTCACCTGCTATTGCCGAGGCGGCAACAGCAGAGGACTGCCCAGCTGCCATGACCGCCACCGCCGCCTCTGCATCCCCGCCATCGCCTGCAGCCCAGGCGCCATTCAGCGCGGAGCGCTGGCGCCAGTTCTGGGACCACTGGCAGGCTCAGCCCCAGCAGCTGGACGGCATCGAGCAGCTGCGCCAGGCCGTCATTGCGGCGCTGGCGTCCCAAGGCTTGGTGTAAATCCCCCGGCACTCCCACCCCGGCGTAGCCGGGGTGGGCCGCGCACCTCAGGTGGCTGGCCCAGCGGCTGGCGTTGCAAGGGGTGGGCAGGCCCGTTTCCCTGGTTCGAGAACCACCTCAACCAGACGAACCATGTCGAGTCACCCCGGGGAACTTCCCCCCGAGGTGCTCACAGAACCGTACGTGACACTCTCGCGTCATACGGCTCCCATCATCCACATGCCACTTCACTGACTCGACGCCAGTGCGCGAACAGATCACGATGTCCAGACCTGATCCTGGCAAGTACTCGCCAGCTTTGGAGCCGACGACCCCGCAGCCTTTTGTACTTCTGCCGTAACCAGGCTGCAATTCTGTCATCCAGGTAGCGATACAACTTCCTGATCAGTTCTGTCCTATAGAAACGACCGTAGTACTGAATCCAGCCACGAATCACTGGATTCAGCACTTTAGCGATCTCCTCAAGCGACAGATACACGAGCGATGGAAGCCCTATCGACCTAATCCTCTCCCGCATACGCTGGAGAGCCTGCGGACTCACTGCCGGCAAAAAGCCTGTGTAGATGACTCCGCGAGAATTGCGAGACACACGTGGCCGAAACGCGAAACCAAGAAACGTGAACGTGACATCAGCAAGCGGTGCCCGGCGGTTGCTATCCCTGCAGTAGACCACCTGGGTCTTCTGGGGATGAAGCTGGAGGCCACAGGACGCAAAGCGATCCTGCAATGCCTCCAGCAACCGCCGAGCTTCCTTCTCGCTGTGGCAATGACAGATCACATCATCTGCATAGCGCTCAAAGGCAATGGCCGGGTGGCTCCGGCGCATCCACACATCAAACGCATAGTGCAGGAACAGATTGGCCAGCAGTGGACTGATGACACCACCTTGCGGTGTGCCCCGGTCCCTGGGATGGAGCGTGCCATCCGGCAACAGAACCGGTGCCTGCAGCCATCGTTGCAGGTAGAGCACCACCCAGCGCTCGGAGGTATGGGCCTTGATCGCGCGCATCAACAGGTCGTGATCGATAGCATCGAAAAACCCCTTGATGTCGAGATCGAGAACCCAGTTGGACCTCCAGCAGCGCTGACGGCAGACCTCTACTGCCTGATGCGCTGACTTGCCCGGTCTGTAGCCGTAGGAATCCTGATCAAAGATCAGCTCCAGCTCTGGCTCCAGCACCTGCTTGACCACCATCTGTGCGATGCGATCAGCAACCGTCGGGATACCCAGCGGCCTGACGCCTCCACCGGATTTGGGAATCTCCACACGCCGAACTGGTGGCGGAAGATAACTTCCTGATGCCATCCGATTCCAGAGTTTGTAGAGATTATTCTCCAGATCCTTGTTGAAGTCGTCCAGGCTTTGGCCATCCACACCGGCCGCCTGTCCGTTCCGTTTCACCTGTTGATAGGCCTTCCAGACCATCACCTTGGTAATCGGTAGCGGCTTGTCTGTTGTCATCCCATTCCTCCTGCCGTAGGCAGTTGATGGGAGACTCCAAACGGGATGATGCAACCCCTTGGCTCCGAGTCCGTTACAGACCCATCATCGCTACTACGGGTTGCTCCGCCCCTGCCACAGACATCGGTATTGACCCTCATGGTGGTGACCACTTGGGATGTTCCCTTGGCATTCCATGGCAGGTTCTCACGTTCCGCATCAGGGCCTGCGATGAGCTCGTGCCGTCTATACGCCGGCTGCCGTGTGGTCCATAGACAGGCTCTGTCCACACTGATCCAGGAGATTTGGGCCGCCTCCCGTTTTGGCAGCGTCTGAAATAGATATCGGCGCGTCATCAACGGTTCGCTTGCGCTCACCTTCTCGTCGCACACCTGACGGATCCAGTCCGCCGTTTCCCCGTCGCTCACCACCACGTCTTTTGAACGCAGCAGCACGGGGTGGTTTGGTACCAGCCCCTGCAGGCCGATCCCGGGAGGCCACACTCCCATCCCCGATGCAGTTTCATCAGCCTTGGCTTTCACCTGCTGACTCGTGACACACGCCCACGTCCAATCGTGCCGCAATTGAGCTGGCGCCGCTACTGGATGGCAGCAGCGCCGGTGAGCTGATCCCCGAGCTGGTGCGCCACGGCCTGCAGCAGCTGATCGAGCTGGAGGTCGCTGCCGTGCTCGGCGCAGAGCGCCATGAGCGCAGCGAGGAGCGGCTCGGCTACCGCAACGGCTACCGGCCGCGCAGTCTGACCACCCAGGTAGGCGACATCGACCTGCTGATCCCCAAACTGCGGGCTGGCAGCTTCCTGCCCTCGATCCTCGAGCCCCGTCGCCGGGTGGAGCAGGCCCTCTACGGCGTGATCATGGAGGCCTACATCTGTGGGGTCTCCACCCGCAAGGTGGATGCCCTGGTCGCCGCCCTGGGATCCCAGAGCGGTATCTCCAAATCCCAGGTCAGTCGCATCTGCCAGGACATCGACGAGCAGGTTCAGGCGTTTCTGAACCGGCCCCTGCAGGAGTCCGGCTACGCCTACGTCTACCTGGATGCCACCTACCTCCACGGCCGGCTGGGCAAGGCCCTGCAGGTCTGCTCAAGGGCCGTCGTCGTCGCCATGGGGGTCAACGCCGATGGTCGCCGTGAGCTGCTGGGCCTCAAGGTGGGCGACAGCGAGAGCGAGGGCTTCTGGAGTGAGTTCCTCGCCTCGCTCAAAGAGCGCGGCCTGACTGGCGTCAAGCTGGTGATCTCCGACGCCCACGTGGGCCTCACCAAGGCCATCAGGCGCCAGCTGCAGGGCTGTGTGTGGCAGCGCTGCCGCGTCCACTTCGCCCGCAACCTTCTCCAGCGCGTCCCCAAAGCCCACCAGGGCATGGTCACCGCCGCCCTGCGCTCGGTGTTCGCTCAGGAGGATGCCGGAGAGATCCTCAGCCGCTGGGATGACCTGGCCGCCTCGCTGGCGGAGCGCTTCCCCAAGGCCACCGAGCTCATGAACGAGGCCAGAGAGGACGTGCTGGCCTTCCGTCACTTCCCGCAGCCTCACTGGAAGAAGGTCTGGAGCACCAACCTGCTGGAGCGGGTCAACGAGGAGATCAAGCGCCGCACCCGCGTCGTCGGCATCTTCCCCAACGACGCGTCGATCACCCGCCTGGTGGGCGCGGTGCTGCTGGAGCAGCACGAGCATTGGCAGCTGGAAGGCCGCCGCATGTTCTCCGCCGAAAGCATGGCTGCCATCCCGGAGCTGGAGGATCTGCCGGCCCTGCTCAGCGCCGCCGCCGCAGAGGTGCAAGACGCAGGCCCCAGGTGATTGAGGTGGCAGCGCCCCCACAGGGCGCAGCGGCCTCGATCGCCGCCCGGGGGCCGGCGCTGTAACCCCTGGGCTGCATAGAAGACTCCTGCCGCTCACAACACAGCCGCGATCAGACGAGAGACTTGACAAGTCAATCGTCTCGTTTCATCGTGGAAAAACGAGGTGCATCTGCACCTCAGGAATGACAGCCCGTCATTCCACCCTGTTCACCCTCTGAGTCAGGGCATTCGGGCCTCGGGTTTTACACCACGCAAAGGGACGCGGCCCTCGACCAGGTGAAGCTGCAGATCTGGGTGCTGCTGCTGGCGGGTCTGGCCGTGGCCTGGGGTCTCGATCTCTGGGCCGGCCACAGCACTCCGGTGGTGCTGCTGCTCGCCCTCGGCGGCTCCTTCGTGAGCTACATCTATTCGGCTCCTCCCTTGAAGCTGAAACAGAATGGCTGGCTCGGCAATTACGCCCTCGGAGCCAGTTACATCGCTTTGCCGTGGTGGGCCGGCCAGGCCCTGTTCGGCCAGCTCACCTGGGCCACCGCCATGCTCACCCTGGCCTACAGCCTGGCGGGGCTGGGCATCGCCGTGGTGAACGATTTCAAGAGTGTGGAGGGTGACAGGGCTCTGGGCCTGCAGTCGCTGCCGGTGGTGTTCGGCACGGAGCGCGCCAGCTGGATCAGCGCCGGGATGATCGATGGGTTCCAGTTGCTGATGGTTGCTGTTCTGATCGCAATCGGACAGCATTTTGCTGCCGTGCTGCTGGTGTTGTTGATCGTGCCTCAGATCACCTTTCAGGACATTTGGCTGCTGCGCGACCCCGTTGCTTTTGACGTGAAATATCAGGCCAGTGCCCAACCCTTTCTCGTGCTCGGCATGCTGGTGACCGCCCTGGCCGTGGGCCACAGCCCCCTGACGCAGGCGATGTGAAACGCCGTCGCCGTCACTGGGTGTTGGTCGGCGCGACTGCCGGCTTCATCGGCATCGGCGTGGCCCTGAGCCAGGCTGTGATCACCCAGGCCCTCGATGCCACCCTGCCCGATGCCCGCGGCATCGCCCGCTTCAATCGCCCCGGAACCCTCACCCTGCTCTCCAGTGATGGCCAGGTGATCCAGAAGCTGGGCCCTGCGACGCGGGAGAAGATCGCTCCGGGGCAGATGCCTGAGCTGGTGAAGCAGGCTTTCGTGGCTGCGGAAGATCGACGTTTCTTCGAGCACAAGGGCGTGGATCTCTGGGGCATCGGCCGGGCCGTGGTGACGAACCTGCGCCAGGGCTCCGTGCGTGAAGGCGCCAGCACGATCACCCAGCAGCTGGCCCGCATGGTGTTCCTGAGCCAGGACCGCACGATCACCCGGAAGCTGAAGGAAGCGACCCTGGCCTACAAACTCGAGCGCCAGCTCAGCAAGGAGCAGATCCTCGAGCAATACCTCAATTTCGTGTATCTGGGCTCGAGTGCCTATGGCGTCGCCGATGCCGCCTGGGTGTATTTCTCCAAGCAACCGGATCAGCTCACCCTGCCGGAGGCGGCCCTGATCGCCGGTTTACCGCCGGCGCCATCGGTGTATTCACCGCTGGTGAACCCCGATCTGGCCCTGGAGCGGCGCTCGATCGTGCTCGATCGCATGCAGCAGGCCGGCTTCATCACGGCCGGTGAAGCGGCGGCGGCGCGCCTGGCGCCACTCGATCTCAAACCGGCGACGCCGAAATACTTCAACAGCGCCGCCCCCTATTTCAGCAGCTGGGTGGCGCAGCAGCTGCCCACGCTCCTCACCCCCGAGCAGCTCGAGGTGGGCGGTCTGCAGATCCGCACCAGCCTCAACCTCGCCTGGCAGAACGAGGGCCGCCAGGTGGTGAAACAGTTCGCTCCCAATGGCACGGAGGGGGCGCTCGTGTCGATCGAACCGGGCACCGGTCTGGTGCGGGTGATGGTGGGAGGCAAGGATTTCAACACCAGCCAGTTCAACCGAGCCACCCAGGCGCTGCGCTCTCCAGGCTCCACCTTCAAGCTCTTCCCCTATGCCGCGGCGATCGAGGCCGGTGTCAAGCCGGAAGACATCTTCAACGATTCCCCCCGCTGCTGGGGTGGCTACTGCCCGAAGAACTTCGGCAGCAAATATTTCGGCCGGATCTCCCTGGCCGATGCCCTGAAGAACTCGCTCAACACCGTGGCGGTGCAGCTGCAGGAGAAGCTGGGCTTCGATCCGATCATCACGATGGCCAACAAGCTCGGGATCGGCACCACCCGGCCCTTAGGCAAGTTTTATCCGATGGCCATCGGCGCCTACGAACAGACGATTCTCGACATGGCGGCGGCCTACGCGGCGGTCGCCAACCGCGGGGTGTATGTGAAACCGGTGGCCTTCGAGGAGATCCGCGGCCCGGGGGGTGAGGTGATCTGGAGCCGCCGTGTGGATGGGGATCGCGGCCGCCGAGCGGTCGACAGCGATGTGGCTGATGCCATGAACTGGATGCTGCAACGGGTGGTGCAAGGCGGCACCGGCGCCGCCGCCAGGCTCGATGATCGCCCCGTGGCCGGCAAGACCGGCACCTCGGAAGGCGCCCGTGATCTGTGGTTCATCGGTTCGATTCCCCAGCTCACCACGGCCGTCTGGTTCGGCCATGACAACAACCGTGACACCAAGAGCAACAGCGGTGAAGCCGCCTGGGCCTGGGGCCGGTTCATGACCAAGATCAAGGGTCAGTTTCCGGTGCAGAACTTCCCACCCAAACCCGTTCTCAAACGCAGCTTCAAAAAGCCGGGTAGCAAGGCGCAACCACCGAAGCAGGCCCAGCAACCCCGGGAGGTGCCGTATCGGGGCTATGAGGTCGACCCGGACCCGAGTATCTGGGACCCGAAACCCGAAACGACCGCCCCCGAACCGGCGCCCCGGCAGGCACCGCCACCGCGCGACGTGGCCCCAGCAGGAGGCCCCCCGGTGGACGAGTACTTCAGGCCCCTGCCGGTGCAGTGATTCCCGGTGCGGTGATCACCGCCGCATAGAAGCCATCGCCACCATCGGGATCGGGCCAGCGCTGCTGCTCCGACACCAACGTCAGCTCGGGATGGGCGGCGAGCAAACCAGCGATCTGGTGCTGGTTCTCCGCCGGGTGGATCGTGCAGGTGGCATACACCAGCCGGCCACCGGGAGCGAGCAACGCCAGCATCGCCTCCAGCAAGCGCGCCTGCAGCGGCAGCAGTGCGGCGATCGAGTCGGGCGTGACACGCCAGCGGGCATCGGCATGGCGGGCCAGGGTGCCGAGACCGGAACAGGGCGCATCGAGCAGGATGCGTTGAAACGCACTGCGCCACTGGGGGCGCTGCCGCAGCAGCTCGCAGGCATCGGCCGCCAGCGCGTTCACAGACGCGCAACCGAGCCGGGCCGCATTCGCGGCCACTCGCTGCAGGCGACCGGCGGAACGATCCACCGCCCACACCTCGCCGCGATCACCGATCAACTCGACCAGATGGGTGGCTTTGCCGCCGGGTGCGGCACAGGCATCGAGCAGCCGCTCGCCGGGCCGGGGCTCCAGCAGGGGCGCCACCCACTGGGCGGCCCGGTCCTGCACACACCAATGCCCCTCGGCATAGCCGGGCCACTGGCGCAGATCACCAGCGGATCCGAGCACCTGCAATCCATCGGGGCACCCCGCAATCGGCCGGATCTCGAGCCCGGCAGCGTCCAGGGCTGCCGACACAAGAGCCGGCGTGCTGCGCAGGCGGTTGACGCGCAGATCCAGGGGCGGCACCTGATTAGAGGCGGCAGCGATGCGCTCCACCGCGGGCATGGCGAGCGCCTGGCTCCACTCGCCGTCGGCCCAGGCCAGCAACTCCTGGCAGAACCACAGCGGCAGCGACTGCTGTAGCGACAGGCGCTCCGCCGCATCGGCGGGCAGCGCCAGGGTGTCGCCCGCCGCCTGGGCCCGCAGGGCAGCCCGCAGCAGACCATTCACCACCGGCGCCAGCCGCGCCAGACGATGCTGCTTGGCCAGCTCCACCGTGGTGTGCACCGCAGCGGCGGCCGGGATCCGCTCCATCCAGAAGAGCTGATAGAGGCCCACGTGCAGGAGCCAGCGCAGCCGGGGCGGCTGCTTGCGGGCGGGCACCTTGCCAAGCCGATCCAGCCAGGCGTCGAGCCAGAGGCGACGCCGGATCGCCCCATAGGCCAGCTCCGTGGCCAGACCACGATCCGTAGCAGAGAGACCGGCACCGCGCAGGGCCCGCTCCAGCGCCACATCGGCATAGGCGCCGGCCGCCACCGCTTCCAGCACCTCCCAGGCGACCCGGCGCGGCCCCAGCCCGGTGGCGGTGTCCACAGTGTCGGCAGCGGCGTCAGCCATGCGATTCAGCCATGCGATCGGGTGGACGGGGGAGCTCCAGAGCTAGCGCTCCGCGGATCGCCTGCGGCTCCGGCGTCCAGAGGAAGCGCTTCAGGGGCAGACGCCCCTCGTCGTCGACGGGAATGCCCTCGGCGATCAGCATCTGACGCTGCATCCAGTCGGATCCCTCACGGCTGAGGCTCATCGCCACCCGGCCCCGGGCATTCACCACCCGGTGCCAGGGGATCGGCGATGGAAGGGTGAGCCGCCGCAAGGCCCAGCCCACCTGGCGGGCGCAGCCATAGGCACCGATCCAGTCGGCCACCTGGCCGTAGGTCGCCAACCGTGCAGAAGGGATTGTGGCCACAACCGCATGAACACGGGAGTCAAACGCTGCCGTCATCACACTCCTCTTGCTTCCGAAGCGGTTTCGGAATCCAAGCATTCACAGATCATTCCTTGAAAAGAATCATAATCAGAGCGTGAGTTCATGAATGGAATGCTGAACACATTATTGGCCGGACTTGGTTCAAGCCTCACCTTACTGCCCCCTGCCATTCCATCTGAGACCAACAAAATCTTTGAACCATCGAAATCATCACCATCCCCAGCATTAATCAGCGGTCTAGGGCAAGGTTTTTGCTGGGCTCATATTCCTGCACCGAATGGACCGGTGACCAAACTCACCAACTTTTGCGGGGGCGGTGGAGAAGGCGCGAGTGATACCAGCTGTTCTCCATTCTTTTATCGACCATTCCAGTTCAATCTCGATCAAAATCCAGTCCTGAAACCAGTGTGCGGAGGCAGTCCCTATGAAGATATCGTGGCTGGAGCCCAATGGAACATGGGTGCTCGAACGTGGGCTAGCTTTCCGAAAAGCAATCGAAAAGACTATTGGGTCTTCCACAACTGCGACGGCGCGGGAATTCAACCCGATTGCTTTGGAGATATCAAATATATTGAGCGATTTGACGGGGGCAATACTCAACCAGGCTGCCTAAAAGGTCCCCATGGACGCAATCACTGCACCTTCACCCACCCCAACTCCAAGACAACCTTTGGACAGATGCGTTACTGGGCTGGCTGGTATGGATTGGGTGACGACGTACGCAGTGGGGCTATTTGCGGCGCTGGCCCAGGCAATGCTCGGCCCTGGTACCAACCTGTCTGCGACAAGATCATGGCCATTCACAAATCCGGCAATCCATATGACAACGTCAAAGGCAAGATCCATACCTTCAGCTTTGCCCTCTACCCATGGGTCTGCGAACAGGACTCCAGCATGCCGAACGCAAATTTCACATCGCCAAGCATGGATTCCTATGGGGTGAAATACGGCTGGAAATGCTATGCTGATAACGAGCCTGGGGTCAGCGGAAAAGGCTGGCCTCCTTTTGTTGAAATCTACTTCGCCGGACTCTTTCTAGAAAGCCCTAACAAATATGTTTTGCGACTCGACAAATGGATGATTGACAACAGCGACACTCCAAAGCTTATTGGAGAGGGCTACAAAATCTATCCCTGCAACTCCGGCGATGAATGCGAATGGTGAAATCACAAATTTAGACACTCAGAAACCTGCCAGCAAGATCCATTTCACGATGTGATCGGTAGGAATCCCCCCCTTCTTGAGGCCGCTGATCAGCCCATCATGCCATTGCTTCCCCGTCGATTCGAGCGCCTGAAGACGGTTTTGAACCAACGCATGTCTGATCTGACCGTGCTGGTGGAGCATGTGGAGAAGCCCCATAACCTGTCGGCCATTCTGCGCAGCTGCGATGCCGTGGGGGTGCTGGAGGCCCATGCGGTGAGCCTGAGTGGCCGGCCGCGCACGTTCAACAGCACCGCCAACAGCACCGCCCAGGGCAGCCAGCGCTGGGTGCCGCTGCATGACCACGCCGACATCGGCACCGCCGTGGAGCACCTGAAGGCGGGGGGCTTCAGGCTGTATGGCACCAACCTGGGTGTGGAGGCGCGCGACTACCGCGACTGCGATTTCACCGGCCCCTGCGCCTTCGTGCTCGGGGCGGAGAAATGGGGTCTGAGCGCTGCCGCCACCGCCCTGATGGATCAGGCGGTGTTCATCCCGATGCGGGGCATGGTGCAGTCGCTGAATGTGTCGGTGGCGACGGCCACGCTGCTGTTTGAGGCGCTGCTGGAGCGGGGTGGCGTCGATCGCTACACCATGGAGCAGCTTGCCCAGGGCCGTGGCGACCTGGATGGCTATCTGGAGCTGTTCGAGCCCTCCCAGCTCACCTGGCCCGACACCGCCGCCGAGGTGGCCGGCCATCTGCTCCGAGGCGGTCGGGCCGAGCAGGCCCTGACGGTGCTGGACCATGCCGCCAAGGCGAGCCAGATCATGGAGGCCGAGTCGTGGCACGCCACCCGCATTGCTGTGCTCGAGGCCTTGGGTCGCTGCGAGGAGGCGCAGCAGCACCGCTGGCAGGTCTTCTCCAAAACCCTCTCGATTCCAGTGCTGCGCGAGTACCTGCAGCGGCTGGATGACTTCGCCGATGTGGAGGCCGAGGAGCAGGCCCTGGCGGCGGCAGAGCAGCATCCCTTGCCGCTGGCGGCGCTGCAGTTCCTTGTCTTCTGGCCCAGCCTGCCCCGCGCGGCTCGCTACGTGATCGAGCACTGCCACGACTGGGATGGCGATGCCTATGAGATCGTCGAACCTGCAGCTGAGCGCCTCAGCGCCGACCATCCTGTGGCCGCCAGCCTGCTGCTGCGCTCCATGGTGGTGTTCGCCCTGTCGATGGGCCGCTCCAAGCGCTACCGCTACGCCGCCGAGAACCTGCGGCAGTGCGAGCGGCTGGAGGCCCGCATCGACGACTGGCAGGGTTTTGAGAGCCACAACAGCTTTGTGGGGCGATTGCGGGAGGCCTTCGCGCAGAAGTGGAGCTTCTGGCAGCTGCTGGAACGCTGAGCCCTCGCAGAAGCACCCTGTTCACTTGTTTTCCGACTGGATTGCGGTTACGCGGATTGCAAGTAGCCTGGGAATACTCAGAATCCAAGTGCTGTGTCCTCTGTCCAGGCCGCTGAGGAGGAGGTGGTCATCCGTGCCCCATCCCAGCTGGCGCAGCTGCTGATCGCCCTGCGCCGTCAGTGCGGTCTCAGTCAGTCGGTCCTGGCGCAGAAGGCCGGTGGCATCAGCCAGGCACGACTTTCGGCCCTGGAGCTCAATCCCGGCCGTTTCACCCTGGAGCGGTTGCTGCTCATCCTCGCCGCCCTGGATCTGGAGCTGGTGGTGCGGCCCCGCCGGCGCCGCACGGAACCGGCGGAGTGGTGATGGGCCGCCCCAGCCACACGCGGCAGCTGGCCGTCTGGATGAACGGCGAGCGGGTGGGGGAATGGCGCGTACCGGGACGGGGCCCGCAGGAGTTCCACTACGACGCCGCCTGGCTGGTCTCACCTCAGTTCCGGCCCCTCTCGCTCTCGCTGCCGGTTGGCCTCGGCACGCCTCCGCTGCGAGGGGAAATGGTGGAGCAATGGTTCGCCAACCTGCTCCCCGACAACGAGACCATCCTTCGGCGGCTGCAGCGGCGGTTCTCGCTGCGGGGCACCAGCGCCTTTGAGCTGCTGGAGGCTGTGGGGCGCGACTGCGCCGGAGCGGTGCAGCTCCTGCCCCCTGA
Organism: Synechococcus sp. CBW1002; assembly: GCF_015840915.1. Lineage (NCBI taxonomy): Bacteria > Bacillati > Cyanobacteriota > Cyanophyceae > Synechococcales > Synechococcaceae > Synechococcus > Synechococcus sp. CBW1002. Next base: position 1,992,674 of record NZ_CP060398.1, on the reverse strand, counting down.
GGAAGAACCCGCCGGCCTGGATCGCATCGAGGCCACCCCGCTCTCGGATGAAGCCATCGGCCGCCTGCTGCGGGGAGTGGTGGCAGAACCGCTGCCGGGAGACACGGCCGGCGCCGAAGGGGAACTGCGCCTCTCGATCGCCGGAGCCCAGGAGAAAACAGCCCTGCTCTGGCATCAAAACCGGTGGTGCCGTCCCCAGGGCAGCACCCCCACCACCCATCTGTTCAAGTTGCCGATGGGCCGGGTGGGCAGCGGCCAGATCGACTTCTCCTCTTCGGTGGAGAACGAGTGGCTCTGTGGCCGGATCCTGGCGGCCTACGGCCTGCCGATGGCTGCCAGCACGCTGGCCAGCTTTGACGGCCAGCGCTGTCTGATCGTGGAGCGCTTTGATCGGCGGCTGCATCCAGGCGGCAACCACTGGCTGCGTCTGCCGGTCGAGGACTTCTGCCAGGCCACCGGCACGCCGCCGGAGCAGAAATACGAAAACCAGGGCGGTCCGGGCATGGTGGCCATCGCCGAGCTGCTCGCCCAGTCCGCCCAGGCAGCAGAGGATCTGCGCTGCTTCTTTCAGGCCCAGGTGCTGTTCTGGATGCTGCGAGCGATCGACGGCCACGCCAAGAACTTCAGCCTCTTCCTGCTGCCGGGCGGCAGCTACCGACTCACCCCGCTGTACGACGTGCTCTCGGCCTGGCCGGTGATCGGCAAGGCAGCCGGCCAATGGCCCGAGCAGGAGCTGCGCCTGGCGATGGCCTGGCATGGGACCAAGAGCCGCACCAGCAAGCCCATGCAGGTGCAACTCCGTCATCTGATCAGCACCGCCAGCCGGATGGGGCTGGGCGCCGAGGCCGAGGCTTTGGTGGCCGACCTGGTGGCCCGAACCCCCGAGGTGGTCGCCACGGTGCAGCAGGAGCTTCCCAGCGGCTTTCCGGAGCCATTGGCCGGCGCGATCCTTGATGGACTGCAGGGCTCTGCCGAGCGTCTGGAGAAGCAGCTCAGTTAACCCTGAGCAGCTCAATCGCGAGCACCGCGAGGCACGTCATCCTGCGCGGAGGTCCTGCTCCATCCGCTGCGATGCCCGCTCGAATGCGGCATCCACCTCGTCATCTCCGATCCAGCGGCTGTAGGCGGCAAGGTGCGTCTCCAGGCTGTGCCCCATGGCCGCCGCGACGAATTTGGTGGGCAGCATCGGGCAGAGGGTATGGGCCCGATGTGCATAGGCATGGCGGCAGGAGTAGAGCACTAACTTCTCGCCCTGTTCTTCGTAGCGACGCCGCAGCTCGCGCCAGAGTGCACGGCGGCGCATGTAGAGGCCCATTGAATCGGCACCCAGGCCCGGTTTCATTGGGGGGAGGCGATCCGAGCGGAAGGTGGCCTCCAGATTCCAGGCAGCAGCCCACGGATCGCAGGGCAACAACCGCAGCGGCCGTGGCTCTGTCTTGCCCCGACTGGACACCTTGGAGTAGTTGCACCAAAGACGCCCGTTGCGGACTTCAAGGTGCTGCAGTTCCTCCGGGCGCAATCCATAGGCGGAGAGCAGCTGAAACGCGTAGCGCCACTTGGGATCAGGAATCGCCTCCACCAACGATTGAATTTCGTCCACCGTCAGTGGCGTTGTCACGGAGGTCGTCTCTCGCCGTCTGCCCACATAGGGAGTCAGATCAAGAGGGGGTGCCCAGGTTGCAGGGAGACGGCCCGTATCAACACCCCAGCGCAGGAGTGCAGCGGTCTGCTGCACCTGAAGCTGCCGTCCCCTGCACCCAGGCTGATTCGCCCAGGGAGCGGTGATGGCCTCGAGGAGCTGCACCGGTGTCTGGCAACGATCGACCGCAGCCAGGATCAATCGCATGCGGCGGACATACGTGTTGGTCCAGGTCGTTGGCTTGATCTCGCCACTGCCGATCTGTACCCGTTCAGGAGTCGGGACAGCTCGCAACGAACATCGGGCTTGCTGAACCCTTGACGGTGGCTTGATTCCTGGTTGCATCTCAGTAAGAGACTCCTTGCGATGACCACCCCACCGGCCGGGATTTCAGAAGCCGATTGGGCCGCCACCCCGGTGGGAGTGAAGGCTGGATTTCTTGAGCTGGTCAGTCAGTGCCAGAGGCAGCAACAGGAGATCGAGCAGCTCCGCATCCAGCTCACCGCCCTGGCGACCGAACTGGCCCATCTGCGCGAGCGGATCGGCCGCAGCTCCCGAAATTCTTCCAAGCCTCCCTCCAGTGATGGCCAGGGGTTTAAGCCGCCCGAACGACGCAAGGGCAGTGGCCGCAAGCGCGGCGGCCAGCCGGGCCATCCCGGATCTGGGCCGGAGCTGCTGCCGATCGAGCGGGTGGATGAGGTGGTCGAGCACCACCCCCAGGCCTGCCGCCGCTGCGGCACGTTGCTACAGGGTCAGGATCCCGAGCCCTTGAGGCACCAGGTGATCGAGATTCCACCGATCACGCCTCTGGTGATCGAGCACCGGCTGCACCGCCTGGTCTGCCCCTGCTGTTCCACCAGCACCTGTGCCTCGTTACCGGCGGAGGTGGAAGTAAGCCATTACGGTCCCCGGCTCAGTGCTCTGGTGGGTCTGCTGGGTAGTGCCTTCCCGTTGAGTTTCAGCAAGACCCAGGCGCTGCTGGATCAGCTGCTGGGGGTACAGATCAGCCGGGGAGCGATGGCCACTATCCGCCAGCGCTTGAGTGCAGCACTGGAGCAGCCCATGCAGGAGGCCCTTGCGTTTGCCCGTCAGCAGTCGGTGGTCTATGTCGATGAAACCGGTGCCCCCACCGGTAATGCCGATGGGGGCAACCCCGATGGCCGGCGCGGCTGGGAGTGGGTCATGGTGACCGCCATGGGGGTGACAGTGTTCTTGCAGAGCCTGAGCCGCTCGGCTGCCGCCGCGATCGACCTGCTCGGGAATGCCTTTGGCGGAATTGTGGTGAGCGATCGCTTCTCCGCCTACAACCATCTCCCGCTGGAGCAGCGCCAGCTGTGCTGGGCGCACGTGATCCGCGATCTCACTGCCATCGCTGACCGTCAGGGCGCCAGCGGTGAGATTGGAGCGGAGCTGCTGGGCCTGCAGCAGCAGCTGTTTGCCCAGTGGCACCGCTACAAAGACGGAACGATCGACTGGTCCACGTTGCAGCAGGGCTGTCGGCCGATCCGCCAGGCGTTTGTGGGCACGCTGCAGCGGGTTGTGGAGCTGGGCTGCCAGCGCGGCGAGCGAACGCCGTGGGCCAAGACGGTGCGTACCTGCCATCAGTTGCTGCAAGTGAGCGATGGCCTCTGGACCTTCCTGGAGATTGAAGGGATCGAGCCCACCAACAACGCAGCCGAGCGTGCCCTGCGCCATTCGGTGATTCAGCGCAAGATCAGCCATGGCGTCCAATCCCGCCAGGGTGCAATCTGCCGCAGCAGGTTGCTCACGGTCACCACCAGCCTGCGGCAACAGGGCCGTGATATCTGGCAGTTCCTGGAGCAGGCCTTGATCGCCCATCATCGCGGCGGTGAGATGCCATCGCTGTTGCCGAATCCCTGAGCCGGCCGTCATCGATCGTGGTGTCTGTGGTCGCTTGGTGATCAGCGATCAAGGGCGGTGAATGCTGCGCGGCTGCGTCACGGCCCCTGAACGGATACGGATCTCTTTGCCGCGCTGCACCACCAGCTCGTTGATACGGCGCAGATCCTCGTCAGAAAAACGCTTGCGAAAGTGCACCATCATCGAGGCATCAAACGGTGCCTTAGCTGTGTAGCCCGCAAAGCCGAGAAAGAACTGAATATAGGCGTTCTCTCTGATCTGATGGACTGTCTCTTCGTCGGTGAGCCCTAACTTCTGTTTGATGTAGAGAGCACCAAAGGCCATTCTCACTGATTTGGCTGGAGCGCCAATTGTGGCGCTGAATTGAGGGGCATAGGTTTCTTCCAGCTCATCCCATGGGATCAGCCCCTCCAGTTGAACCCAGCGATTCTCGGGATCAAGTGTGCCGCCAAATGGCAGGTGGAACTCCTTGATTGAGATCTGACCGTTATTGTGCCTCCGGTACATATGGAACGATCAGGAGTAAAGGCAATCACGGATTGCCTGATTCACGGCCACTTTAGCGGTTTCTCATGCTTGAGACCAGCTGCGGCGCAATGGATCTGGATTGTTCAGGAGTCCCTACGGACCTGGTCGATGGCCTCCCACAGCAGCAGCTCGCTGGAGGTGGTGACGGGTTCCACGGCGTGGCCAGCGCTGGTTCACGGCCATCGTGGCTGAGCTGGTCAGCACTGCCACCTCGATGGCGCTCAGCCGGAGCGTCCGGGGGCTTGACAGTCCATAGGAGTGTCTTGTGTTTGGAGGCACTGGCCTGCACCTTGGTGCCATCGAGGGCTACATGGCCCAGGCTCACCATGCCGGCCTTCTGGCACAGCCGCAGGATCTGAATGAACAGACCTTTGAGGGCATCAAGGTTGCGGCGCCGGAATTCACTGATACGGCTGTGGTCAGGTTGCTGATTACCGGTCAGCACGCGGAACGCCAGATCCTCGTAGCAGGCACGCTCGATCTTGCGGGAGGAGACGGTGCCCACGCAGTAGGCGTAGAGCAAAAGCATCGTCAACCGCTGCGCGGAAGCCTGCGGCTACATCCGCGGATCAAAGCCCTTCTCCCCGCGGGGATCTTTGGCTTGAGCAGGGATGAGGATGGCCGATAGATCCAGCTCATCGACCAGATCCAGCAGGAAGTACACCTGATGGTCATCCGACAGCCACTCCCTGGGCGACGGCGGCAGCAGGGTGCTCTGGTCAGGCTGCCAGGGGCGGAAGGTTTTGGACTTGGCCATGCCCCATTTTATCGAGCAGATCCATTGCAGTCACTGGGATCTGGGCAGATTTAGGGGCGTCTGTGGAGAGCGCGCTGTAGATCTATGCGCGACAGGCTCCTAGCCACCCGGCGTCGGTGGCTGAGGATGTCACACGGCGCCAGGGCTGCGCGAGTCGGCGAGGCCGCTGCGCGGTCGCCGACCCTGGCGCTCGCGTGATCTTGTTGTCCTTGCCGCCGCCGGGAATGCTGGCGGGAGTTCCAGTTGCCCAGTGCTCGTCCCGCGGCTGCGGGGGCGCTGTCACTGGAGGCCTGCTGTGGGGGATGGAAGGTGCAGCTTTGGCGTCGAACCCGAGTTGCTGTGTTGCCATGAGCGAGGCGGAGTCAGCCATTCGTGTTGCCTGCTGGAAGCATCAATTCTGATCCGTGATGATCCCTGAAGCCGGCCCCAGAATCCCTGCCGCCACTGGCTTCAGCACCTTTGTACTGCTAAGATAAGGGCGTGCTCTGGGGGAGCGCAGCGCCGTGGCCCCACCCCCTGGAGCGCTGTTTGCATTCCGGTCTTTCTTTGCCATGGTTCTGCTCTCCCATACCGCCGCTTGGGCGCCGCCTGCTTTACCCCGCATCACTCAGCTGGTGATCATCGCCGCCGGTGGTCGTGCGCTGCGTTGGCCACCGCCGCGGATCGCGGTCCATCTGCTGCGGCTCAGCCAGGGCCGCCTGGTGCGCTGCCTGCTCCATGGCGCCGCACCCGGTGCCGATCAGGCCATTGCCGCCGCCGCCGATCAGCTCGGCTGGCGGGCAAAGGCGGCGAACACCGGGTTGATCACCAGCTCACCCGTCCTGGGGTTGTGGTGCGTGATCAGCGCTTTGGCGTTGTCCACCAGCACCTGCTCAGGCACCCCGTCCCAGAAGCGGAACGCCTCCTCCAGGGCCTGCAGCCAGTGGCGCTGCCGCTGGTGGCGGAACACCCGGATCAGCTGACGCCTGGAGTACCCCAGGGTCAGGACGCAGAGGTGCACCTTGGTGCGCACCCCGCCGATCGGCACCCACAGCCCTCCGAAATCCGCCTGCAGCTGCTTGCCTGGTCGAGTCTCGTAGCGCACCGTCGCCTGGCGGCTCTGCCGCAGCACCTCCCGCCAGGCCTGCACCGCGCGCTCCACCGTCCGCAGGCTCACCCGGATGCCCTTCTGTTTCAGCAGTTCCTGCCGCAGTCACTCCCGGTGCCCATCCAGTTGTCCGGGGCGATTGGCCGTGCTGTATGGCTGCCACTCACCCAACCGCAGGTAACGATCCAGCGTGTTGCGTGAGATGCCCAGCTCCGCGGCGATCCGCCGACGGCTCCAGCCCCGCTCCAGCAGCTGACGCATCACCAGCACCTCCTCCGGCGTCTGCATCGCGCCCTCCAGCCCGGACTGCCCCCGTGGTGCACGGGGCGGCCTGGTCGGCGCCATGCCAAAGCCGACACCGGCTGTTGAGGACATCGCCGTGTCCGTCTCGGTCGGGACCAGTGGCCCCTGGTCTGCGGTCACTGGCGTCGATCGCTCGGCCTCCAGGTGGCTCAGTTTTCGTGTCGCCTCTGGCTCAGTTTTCGATATCGCCTGACAAACGGAGCACCCATGCGCTCCTACACCTTGGCCGCCAAGCCGCTCCAAGCGCTAACCGCCACCCACCCTTGGTCACGCCTTTGGTCACGGATGGAAATCATGGGGGCATCAACCACCCAAAAACCCAGTCCCCACCTACTGAAAAGGCCCCTTCCAGGGCCCATGGGTCATTTGGGTGATAAGGCTGACCTCACCCCATCTCCCTTAGAGATGTCAGGCAGCCACAGGGGCAGCTTGACGGGAGAAACGAACGATGTTGTTCGCTGTTACGGGTTTGCTCTTACCGAGCAGGCTTCAGTCACCCTCCTCATACCCCGTCGAAACCATTGCAGCCCCGGGACGTGCCCGGATCCCGGCAAGCAGCCAGGACGAAAAAGGCGAATGGAGCTGAGCGGAATCGAACCGCTGTCCGAAGCACTGGTGTGGATCACCTAGTCCGGCCGAAACCGGACTCATTCATTGTGGCAGCACAGCGACGTCCGCAGGGGGCACCAACGCCGTGGGCATCACCGAACCCATCCAGGGGACAACCGCCCCTGGCGGAACCCAGCCCGGCGGCAGCTTCGCCGCCACAGCGGTGGTGCCCCCTGGGCTTGAGCAGCCCGCCGCTGCTGAGCTGAGCGCCCTCGGGGCCACGGACGTTCAGCCCCTGCAGCGGGCGGTGGCGCTGCGCTGCGACCTGGCGACCTTGTACCGCCTACACCTGCAGGCCCGGCTGCCCTTCCGGATCCTGCGGGAGCTGGCCCGGTTTCCCTGCCGCAGCCGCGAGGATCTTTACCGCGGGGTGCAGCAAGCCGCCGACTGGGCCCTCTGGTTGCCGCCCGATTGCCGCTTTCGGGTTGATGCCAGTGGCCGCGCCCCGGGGCTGAGCCACAGCCACTACAGCGCTTTGGAGGTGAAGAACGCCCTGGTGGACTGGCAGCGCCAGCACTGGGGCGAGCGCTCAACCGTGGACCTGGAAACGCCCGACCTCAGCTTTCACCTCCATCTCGCTCGGGGCCGCGGCGGGCCCGAGGCGGTGCTGAGCCTGGAGGGCAGCGGCGGCAGCCTGCACCGCCGCGGCTACCGGGCCGCCATGGGCCTGGCCCCGCTCAAGGAAAACCTCGCCGCCGGGCTGATCAGCTTCACCGGCTGGGATGGCCGTGTGCCCCTGGCCGATCCCCTCTGCGGCAGTGGCACCCTGCTGATCGAGGCCGCCTGTCTCGCCCTGGGCCGGGCGCCCGGCCTGAGCGGGCCGGGACGGCCACCGCGCCGCTTCGCCCTGCAGGGCTGGCCCGACTTCCAGCCAGACCTCTGGGAGACGGAGCTGGACCAGGCCAGGGCCCTGCAGCGCGATCACGGGCCCCAGGGGGATCCACTGGCTCCGATCGTGGGGCGGGAGCAGGATCCGAGCGTGCTGGAGCAGGCCCGCACCAACGCCGCTGCCGCCGGTGTGGGCGGCTGGCTGGATCTGCAGGCGGGCGACGTCCGCGATTTCGAGCCCCCGGAAGCCGCGGGAGTGCTGGTCTGCAATCCGCCCTACGGCGAACGGATCGGAGAACGGGACGACCTCGAGCAGCTCTACGCCGATCTGGGCACCATGCTGAAGCAGCGCTGCGGCGGCTGGACCCTGTGGCTGCTCAGCGGCAATCCCGAACTGACCGGTGCCCTGCGCATGAAGGCCAGCCGGCGCATCCCGGTGAGCAACGGCGGCATCGATTGCCGCTGGCTCAACTACGACATCCGCTGAGGCGAGATCCGCTACCGGCCGAACAGGGCTCGGCCGGTGCGGGTCAGGCCGGCCGTGGTCTGGGGCAGATAGGGGCCCTTGAGCAACTGCCCCCCCACCCGCAGAAACAATCCCGCCACCACCAGATCGATGCTGGCGGCACCGAGGGCGGCCTGGATCCAGCTCCAGCGCAGGGCTCCATGCAGCCACAGCACCAGGGCCAGCTCCGCCGCCACCAGGGCCAGCAGCACCAGGGTGAGCCCACCACTGATCAGCAGCGCACCACCGATCAGGCGGCGCCGTTCCTGATCGACCTCCTGCAGCGCGATGCGCACATGCAGGTCCATCACCGAAGTCAGTAGGGCCCCCACCCGGCCGGCCGCCACCCGGGCCGGGCCGGGTTCCCGTCGTTCCTCCTGCCGCTCCTTCATGCCGAGCGCCGCCCCGAACCGAGCAGCAGACCCACAATCAGGCCCACGCCGGCCGCGATGCCCACCGCCAGCAAGGGCCGCTCCCGCACCGGCTTCTCGATGCGGGGGCGCAGGGTGGCATTGAGATCGTCGAGCAGGCTTTCCAGCTGGCGTTCCAGGGGCTCGATGCGGTCGATCAGATGGCGGCTCTGGTCGCCGGCGACATGCAGCAGGTCTTCCAGCTGGTGATGCACGCCCTCAGCGGTACGGCCGGTCTGCTGGGCGATCACCGCGGCGAGGTCGTCAAGGCTGCCGCGGCTGGCCTCCAGGGTGTGACGCGCCACCTCCGGCCACTGCTTCTGAATGATCGGCAGCAGGGCTTCAAAGCGCTCGCGGAAGCGATCCTGCAACGACCCGGTGGAGCCATCTCGCTCAGCAGCGTTCTGCGTGGCGTTGTCCGATGCGTTGTGCGCTGCATTCTCAACGGTGTTCTGAGCAGAGGCATCTGCAGCACTCTCAGCGGCGGCCTGAGCATCGGCGGAGTCCCGGTCCATGGCGGCGACGGTGTTCGGGCGGCTCACCCAAGCTAAGGAGTGGACTTGAGCGTGGAACCACCTCCGCTACATTTCGGCTGCTCGGTGGGCGGGCCTGGTGGTTCACATCAATCAGGTCGAGCTGTCTCAGTTCAAATCGTTCGGCGGATCGGTGGCGATCCCGCTCGAACCCGGTTTCACCGTGGTGACCGGCCCGAACGGCTCCGGCAAGAGCAACATTCTCGATGCCGTGCTCTTTTGCCTCGGCCTGGCCAACAGCCGGGGGATGCGGGCCGAACGGCTGCCCGATCTGATCAACAGCGCCGTGCTGCGCCAGGGACGGGCGGCCGAGGCCTGCGTCACCGTGCGCTTCGACCTGGGCGACTGGCAGCCCGATGAGGCGGAGGCCGGCCTCGATCCCCCCGAGGAGGGTCCCTGGATCCAGGCCGGCCAGAAGGCCTGGAGCGTCACCCGCCGCCTGCGGGTGGCCCCCGGTGGCACCTACAGCAGCAGCTACAGCGCCGATGGGGTGACCTGCAACCTGCAGCAGCTCCAGACCCAGCTGCGGCGCCTGCGGGTCGATCCCGACGGCAGCAACGTGGTGATGCAGGGCGATGTGACCCGCATCGTGTCGATGAGTGCCCGGGAGCGGCGCGGCATCATCGACGAGCTGGCCGGTGTGGCCCTGTTCGACACCCGCATCGCCCAGACGCGCGCCAAGCTCGATGAGGTGCAGGAACGACAGGAGCGTTGCCGCATCGTGGAGCAGGAGCTGCTCCTCTCGCGCCAGAAACTGGAGCGCGACTGCGCCAAGGCCCGCACCTACCAGGAGTTGCGCCAACGGCTGATCACCGGACGGCTTCAGGCCCAGGTGCTGGAAGTGGACGCCGCCCGGCAGCAGCGCGACCAACTGAATCGCCGCCGCGAAGCCCTGGGCCGCCAGCAGATCAGTGATCGCGAAGCCATCGCAACCGCCGAGGCCGAGATCCAGCAGGCAGCCCTGGCCCTGGAGCAGTTGCAGGCGGAGGTGAAAGCCCTCGGGGAAGATCAGCTTCTGTCCGTGCAGGCCGAGCTGGCGGGCCTGGAGGCCAGTGGCCGCGAACTGGCCCGGCAGGCGGAGCGGCACCAGCAGGAGGCCGAAGCCCTGCAGGCGCAACGCCAGAACCTGGCGCAGCGCCAAGGCGAGCTGCGGCGGCAGCGGCAGGAGCTGGATGCCGCCGAAGACAGCGCTGCCCTGGCCACCGCTGAAGGCCGCTGCCGCGACGCGGAGGCGGCCGTGGAACTCTCGCGGCGGCGCCTGGGCGAGGTGGCGGGGCGCTCCGGCACCTGGCTGGAGGAGCAGCGCCAGCGCAGCCAGCAGCGCCAGGCCCTGCAGAACCAGCTGGGACCGCTGCTGGCCGAGCAGCAGCAGCTGGAGGAACGGCTGCGGCAGTGGCAGCAACGGCTGGACGAACTGCAGCTGGAGCGGCAGCAACAGGACGGCAGCCATGCCGAGGCCGCCACCCGCCAGCGGGGCCTGGACGAGGAGCAGACGCAGCTGCAGCAGGCCCTGGGGCAGGCGCAGCGGCAGTTGCAGGATCTGGCGGAGAACCTGGCCCTGCAGCAGCGCACCCGCCAGCGCCTCGAGGTCGAGCAGACCAACCTGGAGCGGGAGATCGCCCGGCTGGACAGCCGGCGGGACACCCTGCAGGAAAGCCGCGGCACCGGAGCGCTGCGGATGCTGCTTGAGGCCGGCCTGGAGGGCATCCACGGACCGGTGGCGCAGCTGGGGGAGGTGGAGGAGCGCCATCGCCTCGCCCTGGAGGTGGCGGCCGGCGCCCGGCTCGGCCAGGTGGTGGTCGACGACGACCGGATCGCCGCCCGCGCCATCGACCTGCTCAAGAACCGGCGGGCCGGACGGCTCACCTTCCTGCCGCTCAACAAGATCCGAGGCGGCGGCGGCGGGGCCAGTGGGGCGGCGGCCCTGCAGCGGGGAGCCGCTCCCGGCACCACCCGAGGTGCCATTGGCGGCGATGGCCTGGTGGGTCGGGCGGTGGAACTGGTGCGCCATGAACCCGTCTACGCCGAGGTGTTCCGCTACGTGTTCGGCGACACGCTGGTGTTCGACACCCTCTCCAGCGCCCGCCGCGAGCTGGGCCGTTGCCGCGCCGTGACCCTCGATGGGGAGCTGCTCGAGAAGAGCGGCGCCATGACCGGCGGCAGCCTGCAGCAGCGCAGCGGCCAGCTCAGCTTCGGCAGCGCCCAGGAGGGCGACGAGGCCGAGCCGTTGCGGCGCCGCCTGCTGGAGCTGGGCGAGAGCCTCCTCGCCAGCCGTCGGCGGGAATCGGGGCTGGCCCAGCAGCTGGAGGCACTGCGGCCGCAACTGCAGGCCCAGCAGCAACGGCTGGCGGCCCTGCAGGCCGAAGCCGGGGCCGCGGAACGGGCTGCGGCACCGGAGCGGGAACGGCAGCAGCGCCTTGATCAGCGACTGGGCGAGCTGGAGACGGCGGCCCTCGCAGACCGGCAGCGGCGGCGGCACCTGCTCACAGCCATTCCGCCCCTGCAACAGGCCCTTGCCGCCCTGGAGCAGGCCGAGACCAGCGCCGGTGGCGGCGGCGACGGGGCCCACTGGCAGGGCCTGCAGAAGGAACTCGAGAACGCCGATCGCAGCCTCTCCGAGGCCCGCCTGCAACGGGACCAGCTGCTGGCGGCGCGCCGTGAACGGGCCCTCAGCAGCGAGCGGGTGGCCAGCCAGCTCGATGCCCTCGCCGGCGACGAACAACGCCTGGCGGAGGCGGTGCGGACCCTGGTGGCTGAGCGGAGTCGCTGGAAGGAACAGCAACAGGCCGAGCAGGAGCGCCGCAGCGAGCTCGAAACCCGGCAGAGTGCCCTCCAGACCCGCTTCGGGGAGCAGCGCCGGGCCCGGGACGCCGCTGAAGGGCGCCTGGCCGGACAGCGCCAGGCCCTGCAGAACCTGCAATGGGAGTTGCAGCGCCTCGGCGAGGAACTGGCCGCCCTGGCCGAGCAGGAACGCAGCGAAGCCCTGCGGCTGGCCCAGCTGGAGCAGGCCCTGCCGGATCCACTGCCGGAGATCCCCGAGGAAGTGCGGCTGGCAGGACTGGAGACGCTGCAGGCCGAACTGGCTCGGATCCAGCAGCGCATGGAGGCTCTGGAGCCTGTGAACATGCTGGCCCTCGAGGAACTCGAACAGCTGGAGCTGCGGCTGGCCGAGCTGGCAGACCGGCTGGAGGTGCTGAGCAGCGAGCGGGAAGAGCTGTTGCTGCGGATCGAAACGGTCGCCACCCTGCGGCAGGAGGCCTTCCTGGAGGCCTTCGTGGCGGTGGATGGACACTTCCGTCGGATCTTCGCCGGGCTCTCCGACGGCGAGGGCTACCTGCAGCTGGAGAACACCGAGCAACCCCTCGAAGGCGGACTCACCCTGGTCGCCCATCCCAAGGGCAAGGCGGTGCGGCGCCTGGCGGCGATGAGCGGCGGCGAGAAGTCCCTCACGGCCCTCAGCTTCCTGTTCGCCCTGCAGCAGTTCCGCCCCTCGCCCTTCTACGCCCTCGACGAGGTGGACAGCTTCCTCGATGGCGTCAACGTGGAGCGCCTGGCGGCCCTGATCGCCAGCCAGGCCGACGACGCCCAGTTCCTGGTGGTGAGCCACCGCCGGCCGATGATCGCCGCGTCCACCCGCACGATCGGCGTCACCCAGGCCCGCGGCGCCCACACCCAGGTGGTCGGTTTGCCGCCTGCGGCCTGAGCCGCGCACGTGGGTCACAATGAGCCGACTGGACGCCAGTCGCCAGCCCCACCGCCGCCCAGCACCGGCCCCCGGACTTGACCTCTTCGATCCCCCCCGCCGCCGATCCGAACGCCTCGGCCCCCAGTGATCGGCTCTGGCTGCGCTCGGAGCTGATGGGCACCCTGGTGATCACCCGCGACACCGGACGCCGCCTTGGGGTGGTGGGAGAAGTGGTGGTGGACATCGATCGCCGCGAGGTGGTGGCCCTGGGTCTGCGCGACAACCCCCTGACCCGCTTCCTGCCCGGCCTGCCCCGCTGGATGCCCCTGGACCGGATCCGCCAGGTGGGCGATGTGATCCTGGTGGATTCGGCCGACTCCCTGGCGGAGGGCTTCAATCCGGACCGCTACAGCAAAGTGATCAACTGCCAGGTGATCACCGAGGCTGGAGAGACGCTGGGCCGGGTGCTGGGCTTCAGCTTTGACATCGAGACCGGCGAACTCACCACCCTGGTGCTGGGTGCCGTGGGCGTACCCCTGCTGGGTGAGGGCGTGCTCAGCACCTGGGAGCTGCCTGTGGAGGAGGTGGTCAGCAGCGGGCCGGATCGGATCATCGTGTACGAAGGCGCTGACGAAAAGCTCAAGCAGCTGGGCTCGGGGCTGCTCGAAAAACTCGGCATCGGCGGACCCAGCTGGGAGCAGGAGGAACGGGAGCGCTACCGCCAGTCGATGGTGCCGGTGGAGAACCAGCTCGCGGCCGGCCAGCCCGCGGCCCAGGAACAACGGCGCATCCAACCCGCCACCAGCCGCTCCTTTGCGCCACGGGAAGAGCTGGAATACGTCGAACTGGAGGAACGCCGCCAGCGCGAGCCCCTGCGTCAGCGTCGCTATCTCGATGAGGACGAGCAGGAGTACCGCTCCTCCCCCTCCAGAGGCCCTGAACGGCTGTCCGATCCCCGTGGTGACCTTGATCGCGGCCCCAGTCCCCGTGAGGATTTTCGCCGCGGTCGCGAGGAGCAAGAGCCCCTGGATCCCCAACCCCTGGACCCGATGCCCTCACGGGCTGAGGTCTATGACCGGGAGCCTGAGATCCGGCGTGGCCCGTTGCCCAGCCGCCGGCCGGCAGCACCGGCCGATCCCCTCGACGTGGACGCCGAAGACCTCACCGATCCCTGGTGAGAGGGGCGGTCAGCCCTCACGAAACGCCAGAGATGCGGAGTTGACGCAGTAGCGCTGGCCCGTGGGACGCGGGCCATCGTTGAACACGTGGCCGAGATGGCTGTCGCAGCGCGCGCAGCGGATTTCGGTCCGGACCATGCCGTGGCTGCTGTCGGTCAGCGTTTTGATGGCGCCGCTGTCGACACCTTCCCAGAAGCTGGGCCAACCGGTACCGGAGTCGAACTTGCTGGCGGAACTGAACAGCTCGGCACCGCAGCAGACGCAGTGGTACATGCCGCTGCCCTTGTGGTTCCAGTAGACGCCGCTGAAGGCCCGCTCGGTACCACCCTGACGGGTCACGGCGTACTGCTCGGGCGTGAGACGCTGACGCCATTCGGCGTCGGACGCCTCAACAAACGACGGAGCTTCGGAACTGAAGCTGCCTGACGTGCAGCTGGCCCCGGGCTGAACATCCGACATCGCGATCAAACAGCGCTGGAGGATCAGCCTAGGCAGCGCTGATCGGGGGCAGCAGGCCTCGCACCAGCTCGGCCAGGGAGGCCACGGCACCGGGTTGGCCGCGCAGGCTGCGCAGGTCGTCGCGCAGGCCCGCCAGCTGGGCCGGATGGTCGAGCCAGTCGGCCGCCTCCGCAGCGATCTCGGCCGGGGTGATCGCCCCCACCCGCTCCGGCACCACGAGGCGGCCCGCGGAGATGTTCGGCCAGGCCAGGAAGCCGCGCTGCCGCATGCGCCAGGCCGTCAGGGCCACCCCCAGCAGCCAGCGCAGGATCGGCAACCGTGCCAGGAGTCCGATCCCGCCATCCCAGGCCTGCATCACCGCGAGATGCTGGGTCGGCACCAGCACCAGCATCGGCACCCCCAGCGCCCCGAGCTCGGCGGTGTTGGCACCCACGGTGGTGAGCGCCAGCCGACACTGACTCAGGGCCCCATGCACCGGATGGGTCTCGAGCAGGTCGATGCGAGTGCCGGCAGGCGTCACCAGGGCACGGCCCCCGGCCAAGGGGGATGGGGCGGTGCCGGAGCCAGGCGCCGGCAGAGCGCGCTCCAACCTCGGTTCGCCGGTGCCGTAGTGCTGCTGGATCGGATTGGCCGGCCCGGCGTAGGCCAGCAGCTCCTGGACCGACGTGGTGGGCGCCACCGGCAGCAGGAAGCGGCAGCCCGGCCGCAGGGCCGCCAGACGATCGGCCGTGTCCAGCAGGAAGGGCATGCCCACCTGCAGCTTGGCCCGCTTGGAGCCCGGCAGCAACGCCACCCACTCCCCCGGCGGCAGCGGAGCTTCATCGCGGGCCTGCGCCGACAGGTCGGCCATCAGATCGCCCACCACGGTGCAGCGCTGGCGCCAGCGGGGCTTGAGCCGGTCGGCCGCGGCTGGCCCCATGGCGGCGATCCGGTCGTTCCAACGGGGCCAGCGCGCCACCCATTCGGCATAGGTGAGGTGGCGATAACCGAGCCGGGCCGAGAGCAGCACGGTCCAGAACTGGTCACCGCCCAGAAACACCACCACTCCCTGACGCGGCCAGGCGGCATGGCGGCGCGGACGCAGCAGCAGGCCCCAGAAGCGGTGGGCCGGCCAGATCCGCTCGAACAGCTGCCAGCCCTCGGCGACGCCATGCTCCGCTCCGGTGGCATTGGGACAGGGCACCAGCACCAGCCGCAGACTGAAGGGTGCATCCGGAACCAGGGGCCTCAGGGGCAGGAGCTCGTGCAGCCGCCGCGCCAGGGGACGAACCCAGGTGGTGAGCTCACCCGGGCCATTGCACACCAGCGTGATGGCGGCAGTGGAATCCGGCACGGAGCGGACCACCTGATGGAGAGCAGGGTGTGAAAAAAGAGTGCGGATGGCGAGACTTGAACTCGCAAGACCGAAGTCACACGCCCCTCAAACGTGCGTGTCTACCAATTCCACCACATCCGCAGGGATCGTCTGGAGTCCAGGCTCCATCCGGGTGGGAGACGGCCGGAGCCGCTCGGCCAGCAATATACCTAGCGCCCGTCCCCACGGATCTGCGCCCTGGGATCGCGTCGGGGATGGCAAGGGGGCCTGTGAGCGCTGATACAGTCCGCTCCGGCCTGCACGCAGCGGCCAGCCCGCAGTTTCCACTGCCCCGTCCCTGCCTCGTTCGCGGATGCCCATCGGCAAACTGCTGATCGCCAACCGTGGCGAGATCGCCCTACGCATCATTCGCAGTTGCCGCGAGCTCGGCATTGCCACGGTGGCCGTCTACAGCACGGTCGATCGCAACGCTCTGCACGTTCAGCTGGCCGATGAAGCGGTCTGCGTGGGCGAAGCCCCCAGCAGCAAGAGTTACCTCAACATCCCCAATATCCTGGCGGCCGCCACCTCCCGCGGTGCCGACGCCATCCATCCCGGCTACGGCTTCCTGGCCGAGAACGACCGCTTCGCCGAGATCTGCGCCGACCACGGCATCACCTTCGTCGGCCCCTCGCCCGAGGCGATCCGGGCCATGGGCGACAAGTCGACTGCCAAGGCCACGATGCAGGCGGTGGGAGTCCCCACCATCCCCGGCAGCGAGGGACTGCTGGCCACGGCAGCCGAAGCGGCCAGCCTCGCCGCCACCATGGGCTACCCGGTGATGATCAAGGCCACCGCCGGCGGGGGTGGTCGGGGCATGCGGCTCGTGCCTAGCGCCGATCAGCTGGAGAAGCTGTTCAAGGCGGCCCAGGGGGAAGCGGAAGCCGCCTTCGGCAACCCGGGCCTCTACATGGAGAAATTCATCGACCGCCCCCGGCACGTGGAGGTGCAGGTGCTGGCGGATCGCCACGGCAACGTGGTGCACCTGGGTGAGCGCGACTGCTCCATCCAGCGCCGCCATCAGAAGCTGCTCGAGGAAGCCCCGAGCGTGGCGATCAACGCCGATCTGCGGCGCCAGATGGGAGAGGCGGCGGTGGCCGCAGCCCGCAGCATCGGCTACGAGGGTGCCGGCACCGTGGAATTCCTGGTGGACCGCGAGGGCAAGTTCTATTTCATGGAGATGAACACCCGCATCCAGGTGGAGCATCCCGTCACCGAGATGGTGACCGGAGTCGACCTGATCGCCGAACAACTGCGCATTGCCGGCGGCGAACCGATCAGCGTCCGGCAGGACGAGATCAAACTCACCGGCCATGCCATCGAGTGCCGCATCAATGCCGAGGACCCTCGCCAGAACTTCCGCCCAGCCCCGGGCCGGATCACGGGCTGGCTGCCGCCTGGTGGTCCTGGCGTGCGGGTGGACAGCCACGTCTACACGGGCTACGAGATCCCACCCTTCTACGACTCGCTGATCGGCAAGCTGATCGTCTGGGGGGTGGACCGGGAGGCCGCCATCAAGCGGATGCACCGTGCCCTGTCCGAGTGTGCGGTGACCGGCATCCCCACCACGATCGACTTCCACCTGGCTCTGCTGGATCGCCCCGAGTTCCGCAGCGGCGATCTCCACACCAAATTCGTTGAAGAGGAGATGCTGCCCTTCTAGGGCGCCATGGCCAGGCCGAAAGCGCCGCCTTTGAATTGCAGAACGGCAACCAGGCCAAGGCCCTGAGCCACAGCCCCTAAGCCACAGTCGAGCTGCGCAGCAGCATCAGGGTGAGCAGACCCTGCTGGCCCACCAGCAGTTCGCGCACCAGGCTGATCAGGCCCACCCACACCACCGGGGTGACATCCACCCCGCCGATCGGTTGGATCAGGCGGCGGGTGGGGGCCAGCAGGGGCTCGGTGGGGACGCTCACCAGCCGCATCACCCCCTTGGCCAGATCGATCTGGGGGTACCAGGTGAGCACGATGCGAAACAGGAACAGCAGCGTCCAGCCCGCCAGCAGCAGCCCAGCAGCAGCCCCAGCAGCAGGTGTGCCAGCGGCAGCAGCTCCAGGCGGGGCAAGGCAGGGGGCGTCACAAAGCTCTAAGCGGCTGGAAAGGAAT
Source organism: Synechococcus sp. CBW1002 (assembly GCF_015840915.1). Taxonomy (NCBI): domain Bacteria; kingdom Bacillati; phylum Cyanobacteriota; class Cyanophyceae; order Synechococcales; family Synechococcaceae; genus Synechococcus; species Synechococcus sp. CBW1002. The sequence continues at coordinate 1,974,812 of NZ_CP060398.1, read as the reverse complement.
CGTAGGAACCCGCCAGCGCTGCCTAAGATCGCCCTTCAAACCCTTGGCGTCTGCGACGCCATCGCCGCCATGACTCCTTCCCTCGCCAACTTCCTGAGCAGCCTCGCCTGGGGGGCGGTGATCGTGGTCATCCCGATCACCCTGGCGCTGGTGCTGATCAGCCAGAACGACCAGGTCGACCGTCGCCTCTGATCAGAACATCCACGCCGGGTCCTTACAGTGGAGCTGACGCTCCGTTGGACCGTGCGCTGTGGTTAATGCCAGTCTGAACTGGGCCAGCATCGTTGGCATCGTGCTGGCGGTAGGTGGGGCCTTCCTCTATTTCATGAGGAGCTTTAAGCCTGCACTGGCCCGCGATTACGACGTCTTCTTTGCCGCCGTGGGCCTGCTCTGCGGTGGCATTCTCTTTTTTCAGGGCTGGCGTCTCGATCCGATCCTCCAGTTCGGTCAGTTCCTGCTGGCCGGCACCACGGTGTTCTTCGCCTATGAGAGCGTGCGTCTGCGGGGCGTGACCACCGAACAGGCACGACGCTCGTCCTACTTCGAAGACGAGGACCCGATCGAACCGTCCCGCCCCCGCATGGGTGGCGGCCGCGGCTACGACGACGACTACGACCGGTTCGATGAGCCCCAGCCGGTGCGCCGTGGCATCCGCTCCCGCGATCCCGACGACGGAGACCAGGACGATTTCTACCGACCCAGCCGGGTCAGCCGTGCCGCCATTCCGGAGCGTGCGGCAAGCCGGCGATCCAGTGGCAGTGACCAGTGGGACAACGCTGGTCCTGGTCCAGACGAGCGATCCGGACGCCCGCCCCGCAGACCTGCAGGCGATCTTCGTGGTGAGACCCGGGGCGAAGACGACAGGCCACCACGGGCCTCCCGCTATGCAGCAGGTGCCCCTCAGGGCGACAGCGGCAGCTTCGGAGCCCGCCGGCGCCAACGGGAGACCACCCCGGAACCGCGCCGCGGCAGCCGGCCCGGCGCCACCGATGGGATGCCACGCTCCAGCCGCCGCCCCAGTGGCTCTCCCGACACCTCCAGCTGGGGCAGCTCCACCGGGGTGGGCCCCGCCGGAACCCCTCCGCCGCGCAGCTCAGCCCAGCCGGGCCCAGGATCGCCTGGCCCGGCCCCGGGTGTTCCGCAGGGCACCTCCTACCGCAGCCGCCCAGGCGCTTCCGCATCAGTGAGCGATGCGGAGTTCACGCCGGTGAGGCCCACGGAGCCAGGCCCAGCTCCTGGCCAGACCACAGGTCCCACCCGGACCAACACGCCCAGCGACACCAGCCCGTCCCGGGATAACAGCTCCCGGTTCGACGACTGAGACCTCCAGCCGGCCTCAGCCTGGCCCTGCTGATCGGCTTGTCTGGCTGCGCCCTTCCCTGGGGGCTGCGGCGCCAGGCCGCCGTACCGTTGGGGCTGGGTGCTGAAGGCCGGGAGCAACCGGCCCTCAGCGGCGACGGACGCCTGCTCGCCTCCCTGGTCGAGCGCGGCGGCCGTACCACGGTGCTGCTGCAGGAGCGGCGCAGCGGCAAGGTGCTGCCCCTGCGCCATCTACGCACGCATCAGCCGCACGCCTCACCCTCGCTGAGCTGGAACGGTCGCTACCTGGCCTTGCTGATCCAGCGGGGCCAGCGCCGCGATGCCGTGATCGAAGATCGGCTCAGGGGCTCCCTGTTGCCATTGCGCCTGGGCGGTGATCGGGAACCGCAGCGGCTGAGCCTCGCCCCCGATGGCCAGCGGATCGCCATTGAGATGGTGGTGGCCGGCCGCCGCCAGGTCGAGGTCTACGACCTTGGCGGCTGGCTGGAGCCGGATCTGCCGGGTGCCCAGGCCTTGCAGGGTGGTGGCCCTGGCCCGCAGCCATGAGAAGCCGCGTCCGCCTGGCGAGCCTTCGGTTGATCCCGTTGGCACTGGCCGCCCTGCTGGGCGGATGTCTCGGAGGCGGGCCGCGTCCCCTGTTCGGACTCAACGCCCAACTGGCCCGGGAGGGCAGCAGCCACGACCCGGCCCTGGCAGGGCCCTGGCTGGCCTTGATCCGCGGACGGCAGGGACGGGAGCGGGCAGAGCTGCTGGATCTGCGGCGCACAGCTCCCGTGCCAGTGCCGGGCCTGAACCGGCCCGATGCCCAGCCCCTGAGTCTCTCGGTAGATCAGCGGGGAGAGCGCCTCGCCCTGGTGCGCCAGCTGGAGGGACGCACCGAACTGCTGCTCTATCGCCGCTCGTTGCAGAGCCTGCAGCGGATCCCCATCGAACCGGCCGGAGTGCCGCGCCTGGTGAGCCTCAGCGCCGATGGCAGGGTGCTGGCCGTGCAGGTGAGCCGCGGCGGACTCTGGCAGGTGGATCTGATCGAGCTGCCGTGAGCGCTCAGGGCACCAAGCCGGCCCAGTGCAGGAAGGTGTCGCGGCTGAAGGCCTCAATCAGCAGCACCGCCGCAAATCCGAGCATGGCGAAGCGACCGTTCACCCGCTCGGCATAGCCACTCCAGCCAAACGCGGGCTGGTCGGGCGTGGTGGCACTGGTGGCCGGAACGTTGGCGTCAACTGGGCTGTCAGCGGAGCTCATCGCGTCAGGCATGGCGGCCCACGTCATAGCCGGCCGCCGGCAGCAAGCGCCATCCGCCGCGGCCATCGAGTTCGAGAACCGTGTCGTGGAACGCCGTGAGAGTGGGGCGATGGCCCACGCTCACGAAGGCCATGTCCCGCTGGACCAACAGGTCGTAGAGATGCCGTTCGGTGGCCACATCGAGGGCACTGGTGGCCTCATCGAGCACCACGAAGCGGGGCGCGCTCAGCAGCAGGCGTGCGAAGGCGAGACGCTGCTGCTCCCCCAGCGACAACAGCCGGGGCCAGTCCTGAATGATGTCGAGATCGGGATAGCGATGCACCAGCTCCGGCAGCTTGACCTGTTCGAGCACATGGCGCAGTTGCTCATCACTGAAGCGATCGCTGGGCTGGGGATAGCAGAGCTGCTCCCGCAGGCTGCCCAGGATCATGTAGGGCTTCTGGGGAATGAACAGCAGCTCGCCTTCGGGGGGGCGCTGCACGGCACCCGCCCCAGCCGGCCAGAGGCCACTCACCAGACGGAGGAAGGAGGTCTTGCCGCAACCGGAAGGCCCCACCACCAGCAGGCGCTGGTCGGCACCGATCTCGAGGCTGAGGTCGTGGATCAGCACGCGCTGGGTGCGCGGCGGCACCAGATCCACATGACTCACCAGGATCGAATCGGGCCGCACCGCCAGGCCATCGGAACCGATCGGCGCTACCGCGCCTGCCCCCCCAGGGGAACCGGTCAGTCGCTGCTCACTCGCCTCGAGCTCGGCCATCTCACGACCGATCTCCTCGACCTTGCCCTGGAAACCCTCAAGACGGCTGATCGAAGCGGAGAAAGCGGCCAGCTGGTCGATGTTGTTGACGATATAACTCACCGAGAACAGAACCTGGCTGAAGGCAATACTGGCCTGGCCGAAGACACCGAAATCGACCTCCTTGGCGAAGTAGATCGGCGCGATCACCAGCCAGGGCAGGAAGCGGGAGAAGTAGTCGTAGGAGCGCTGGATCACACTGATCATCGCCGTCCAGACGATCAGGCGGTCATAGTTGCGAATCGCGCCGCTCAGCCGACGCCCGGCCTCCTTGCCCTCCTGACCTTCGCCGCGATAGAAGGCGATCGCCTCGGCGTTGTCACGGATATGGACGAGGCCGTAGCGGAAGTCGGCCTCAAGCTTGAGCTGCTGGTAGTTGAGGATCACCAGCTTGCGACTGGCGAAAACGATCAACGCCGTACCGAACACGGAATAGGCCAGCAACAGCAGCGCCAGTCGACTGTTGATGCTCCACAAGACGATAATGAAACTGAAGAATGTCAGCAGAGCCGAGAGGATCTCAACCGTGACACTCAGACTGGTCGAGGTGAAGCTGGCCGCATCCTGCGAAATCCGCTGATCAGGGTTATCGATCTCCTCGGCAGATTCGTCGTTGGGATTCAGAACATAGTAGGCACGATTGGTGAGATAGCGTGTCAGCAAACGACCGCTCAGCCACTCTCTCCAGAGCAGCCCCAACTTGGGGATGAGATAGCTCTGAATCGCCCGGATCGGCAAGGCCAACACCAGGCAGAAGGCATAGATCGCCACCGTTTTCCAGAATCCATCCTGGTCATAGGCCACCAAGGTGTTATCGACATTGCGGGCAACAAAGCTGATGCCCACGTTGATGCCATTGATCACCAGGATCAGCAGGGTGATCACCCCCAGCAGCAGCCACGGCAGCCAGCGCCCCTGACGCAGCCGGCCCCGCAGAGCTCCGAAGGCAGCCAGGCCCGCCACGAACAGCAGCATCACCACAGCCCCGATCGGCCCCTGCCAGATCGCGTTGATCTGCTGCGGCACCCCCGGCAGGAAGCGGTCGCGCAGGTCGGGAATGAAGGCCCCTGCCCCGGCCACCACGGCGGTGAAAATCAGCAGCGTGACTCCCACCACCACCGCCACCAGGGCCAGCACCAGCAGCAGGAACTGGCCGGCACTGCTCTCCTCCACCGGCAGGAAATAGGGCTGGGCCAGGCGCTGCAGCTTCGCGAGCTGATCGCGGAACGCCTTGAGCGGATTCATGGAGCGCAGCAGATCAGGTCATTGTCGCCGCTGCCGTCCCCTGGCCTGGCCCCCCGCCTCAGCCGGGGGGCCAGGCCAGGGGACGGCCGCCGATCACGTGCACATGCAGATGGAACACGGTCTGCCCCGCCTCGGCCCCGGAGTTGATCACCGTGCGCCAGCTGCTGAGGCCCTCCTGGCGCGCCACCTTCGCCGCCACCAGGAGGAGGTGGCCGAGCAGGGCCCCATGCTCCTCGCCGGCATCCGCCAGCTGGGCCAGGGGCTCACGCGGGATCACCAGCACATGCACCGGGGCCTGGGGGGCCACATCCCGAAAGGCCAGGCAGAGATCGTCGGCATACACCTCGTCGCAGGGGATCTCACCACGCAGGATGCGCCCGAAGATCGTGTCGCCGCTGGCCATGGCACCGGAAGGGGATGAGACGGGGGTGGCACTGACACTGCAGCGACCCCTGGCGTGATGTTGGCACGATCCTGCAGTGCGGCCCTGCAGGGCCTGGAGGCTGTGCCGGTGCAGGTGGAAGTGGACATCGCCCCCGGGCTGCCCGGCCTGCAGATGGTGGGACTGGCGGATACGGCGATTCAGGAGGCGCGGGAGCGGGTGCGGGCGGCAATCCGCAACAGCGGCCTCAAGGTGCCGCTGACCCGGGTGGTGGTGAGCCTGGCGCCGGCGGATCTGCGCAAGGAAGGGCCCTGGTTCGACCTGCCGATCGCCCTTGGGATGCTGGTGGCCAGCGGCCAGCTGCCGCAGGCGCGACTGGAGGGGATCTGGAGTGCGGCGGAACTGGGGTTGGACGGGCGGCTGCGGCCGGTCCGTGGCGTGCTGGCCCAGGCCCTGGCGGCCAGCCGCGGTGGGGCCAGGGCCCTCGTGGTGCCACGGGCCAATGCCGCCGAAGCCGCCTTGGTGGAGACCCTGCCCCTCTGGCCGGCGGACACCCTGCAGGAGGTGCTGGAACTGCTGCGGGATCCCAGCAAGGCCCCGCCACCGGGATCGCTGAGCCCGGCGGCCACTCGGCAACCGGGCCCTGGAGATCAACGGGAACCCGTGGATCCCGATCGCCCCCAGGGAGGTCGCAGCGATCTCGATCTGGCCGACGTGGAAGGGCAGCAGCACGGACGGCGCGCCCTCGAGATCGCTGCGGCGGGCCATCACCATCTGCTGCTGGTGGGTCCGCCAGGCAGCGGCAAGACGATGCTGGCGCGGCGCCTGGCGGGTCTGATGCCGCCCCTGGAGCGGGACGAAGCCCTCGAACTCACCCAGCTGCATTCGGTGGCAGGCCTCCTCCGCGCTGAAACCAGCCTGCTGCTGCAGAGGCCTTTCCGCAGCCCGCATCACAGCTGCACCGCCGCTGCGCTGATCGGCGGCGGGGCCCATCCCAGGCCCGGCGAACTCAGCCTGGCCCACCAGGGCGTTCTGTTCCTCGATGAGCTCACCGAGTTTCGCCGGGAGGTGTTGGAACTGCTGCGCCAGCCCCTGGAGGAGGGGGAGGTGTGGATCAGCCGCAACCGCCTGCGCTGCCGCTTTCCCTGCCGCACCACCCTGGTGGCGGCCACCAACCCCTGCCCCTGCGGCTGGCATGGGGATCCTCAGCGGGCCTGCAGCTGTGGCGTCGTGCAGCGGCGGCGCTACTGGAACCGGCTGTCCGGCCCCCTGCTGGATCGAATTGATCTGCAGGTGGTGATGCAGCGCCCATCCGCCGCCTCCCTGGCCCGCCGCTACGGGTACGGGGCAGCGGCACAGGGAACCACCAGGTCAGGCAGTGCAGCGGCTGCAAACTCCATCTCTGCCGGGACTGGCACCATCCACGAAGGTGCCGAACAGACAGGCCTGCCGGAATCCAGCGCCATCGTGGCCGGCAGGGTGGCAGCGGCTCGCACCAGCATGCGTCGCCACAATCCGCAGGGCTGCGCCAACGCCGCACTGCCGGCGGCGGAGCTGCGCCGGGTCCTCAACCCCAGCCCGGCGGCACTGGAACTGTGGGAGGCCAGCGTGCACCACCGCCAGCTGAGCGCGCGGGCGGCGGAGCGGGTGCTGCGCGTCGCCCGCACAATCGCCGACCTGGAGCAGGCCCGCACTGAGCTTGCACATGTTGGCGTGAGCCAAGCGCTGCTCGACCAGGTGCAGTCAGACGATGCAGATTCCACCGAACGGATGCCGGTGAGCGAGCGGGCCGTGGCCGAGGCCCTCAGTTATCGCTCCTTTGACGGCCTCACGCAGGATCGGAGCTGAGCGGGGGCCAAAAGCCCTGAGCGGAGAACCCCACGGCCATGGCTCTCCACGGAAACTCCTAGCGACGCTTGCGGGGCCGATCGGTGTAGGGCTGCATCCCAACATCGGGGGGCAGGTGTTGGTCCTCCTCGCGAGGGTTGCCGAGCGCATGGCTCACCATTTCACTGAGCCAGTTGAGAAACAACGTGGCAGAGGAGGCCGGCGGAAGGGCTGTGGCGGCGGCAGGACGAGCGATCCATTCCGTACGACGGTCCATGATCCAGTAGCGATCGACACCTCCAGGGTGGTGGGAAATCACCAGACTGAACACAGGTAAAAACACTGGCAAAGCAACGCCTTGCCACGGACACGCTTCCGTCGTCCCCAGCCCGCAGAAGGTTGGACAGGCCCCAGCAGCCAAGCCCCAAAGGTTCGACAGGCCAGCAAAAAGCCCCGACTGGCGGGGCATGCAGAGATCCAGACCTGCAGAGCGTTGACGAATCCCTGAACCCCGCTGGACTCAGCGGCGGCGGCGGCGCTGCTGGGCCTTGCGCTTGTACTTCTCAGTGGGGGTTTCGTGGTGGCGCAGGCGCTTGAGGTCGGCGAAGATTCCGGCCTTGGAGACCTGGCGCTTGAAGCGGCGAAGGGCCGACTCGATTCCCTCGTTTTCGCCGACAGTGACCTGGGTCATGAAGCGCTGCAAATCAGTTCAGAGTGATTCACCCTAGCAAGCAGGCCAGCCCTCATCCCGGCTCCGCAGGAGTCACTGCGGCCTGGTTCTCCGAGGGCCAGCTATCGCGGTAGAGGTAGACGTGCCCCAGGACCCGGTTGCCGAAGTGGCGTCGCATCAGCCGCCAACCAGGCTCCAGTTCCAACTTGAGGAATCCACTGCCGGCGCCCTGGGTACGGGCCACGACCATCTCGGGCCCGACGCCGGCCTTGGTGGGCATCGCCATCAGCAGGATGTCGTCGTTGCCCTGGATCACGCTGAGGCGATAGACAGTACCCAGGTCGCTGCCACCGACGCGAACCGAGTAGCCGTTGGCATCGATGAAGCGGCTGCAGATGCCGGTGAAATCAAAGCTGCCCAGCAGGGGATTGACCGGAGCAGGCTTGCCGGACCCCACAGCGAAGCAGGGGCGAGTGGCCTTGACCTGCTCATAGATGTTGAGCTGGGCTCGGGTTCCATCACCGATCGGAGCCGACACCAGCACAAAGCGTTCCTGCTCCACTTCGCCAACCTGGAACAGGGAGCTGGCCCGCGCGACCGGGGCTTCCAACAGCGGCACCGCGGCGCCTCCGAGCAGGAGCAGGGTGGCCAGCAGGGGGCGCAGGGCTGCAGCGCCTCGCTGGTGCAAGGTGCGAGGCCTGGCAGGGAGGGAGCTCGGGAGGATCACGGTGGGACGGGCAGGGGACAGGTGAGGGAAATCGTATGCAGGGCGACCGAAGCGCACCAGCCGCAGCCGCCCAATCCTCAAGCCGGCTTGTTGAGACGAATCGCCACCACCAGGGCCACAACCGTGCCGGGCAGACATCCCGCCAGGATCAGACGGGTGACGGACACCCCCAGTTCCGGATCCCCGTAGGCCAGTTCGAACACCGAACCGGTGGCAGCGATCCCGAGCAGGCAGGCCAAGGCGAGGAACACCCCCGCCAGCGGTTTCATCGGCATGGATCTGAGAAAGGATTGAGGAAGACAGGCGTAAAACTGTTTGTCTCAGTGCAGTGCGCCACTGCGTCGAGCTCAGCGCACTGAGCGGACGTCGTCACGCTGGAAGCCGTGCTCCTGCAAGCCCTCGTTGAGGCTGATCTCATCGGTGACGCGATCGACGAACAGCACACCGTTGAGGTGATCCAGTTCGTGCTGGATGCAGCGGGCCAGGAGACCATCGGTCTTGAGGCGGCGGGGCCGGCCCATCTCATCGCGGAAGTTCACCTCGACCCGGCTGGGGCGCACCACATCGAGATAGACCCCCGGGATGCTGAGGCAGCCTTCCTCGTAGGTATCGATCGCGGCACTGGCGGCGGTGATCTCGGGATTGATCAACACCATCGGCGGGGTGGCCGGATTCTCAGGATCGAGGTCAATCACCAGCAGCTGCTTGTGGATGCCCACCTGGGGAGCGGCCAGGCCGATGCCCTTGGCGGTGTACATGCTGCGCAGCATGTCGCGGGCCAGATCCCGGATGCTTTCATCCACCTTGCCGATGCGTCGGGCCGGATCGCGCAGCACCTGATCACCGAGGGTGTGGATCGCCAGCGGCGGCTGGTCCAGGGGCTCCTTGGGAACCTGCACGGCGCGGTTCACCTGCTCCGCAGATCGGGCCAACTGGGCGAAGCTGCGAGCCAAGGCGACACCTGAAACGATAGATCGATTCTAAGTGGCGTCCACCGGAGCGATGGCATGGCAAGCCAGGGGAAGACCGAACGGCCGCGGCCGAAACCCCTGCCACTGACGGCGGATCAGGTGGTGGGCCGCACCCCCGTGGTGAAGGAGCCCCGCCTGGATCAGGGGCGGCTCTTCTGGCTGGAGCAGCGTCCCCACGAAGGCGGCCGCACGACCCTGCTGCTGCAGCTTCCGCCCTCCAGCCAGGCCGACCCCGCACCGGGCCGGGTGCTGGAACTCACTCCGGGGGACTGGAACCTGCGCAGCCGCGTTCACGACTACGGCGGTGGTTGCTACGCCGTGCAGGGCGACACGGTGGTGATGGTCGCGGACGCCGACCGTGCCCTCTGGCGGCTGGATCTGGCGGATCTCACGGCAGGGCTCAGCGCGGCTCTCCCAGCAGGGCTCACGGCAGAACTCGGAACGGATCTCGAGCCGGGGCTCAGCGCAGAGTGCCCGGAGGCTGCCTCAGTGGATTCGCCCCTCCCACTCCTGCTGCCGGCCCAGCGGCTCACGGCGGCGGATCCGCAGCGCTGCTTCGCCGATGGGCTGATCGATGCCGCGCGCCAGCGCTGGATCGGCGTGATGGAAGCCGCCGGCCGCGACCATCTGGTCAGCGTGCCGCTGCAAGGCGGCGAGCCCACCGTGCTGCTGGAGCCCGACGACTTCTGCGGCTACGCCGCCCTCAGCCCGGATGGCCGCCAGCTGGCCTGGGTGGAATGGCAACAGCCCTTCATGCCCTGGCAGCGCAGCCAGGTGTGGCTGGGACGCTTCGCGGCCGACGGCTCCCTGCAGCAGCGCCAGCCCGTGGCGGGTGCCGGAGCCGCCGCAACCCATCACTGCTCGGTGTTCCAGCCGCTGTGGATCGGCAACGGCGACCTGGTGGTGGCCAACGACCGCAGCGGCTGGTGGAACCTGGAGCGCCTGAGCGCGGAGAGGATCGCCACCCTCTGGCTGAAAGGAACCACTGCCGGCGCTCTCAACCCGGCCACGGAGCCCTCCTCTCACGAGCGGCCTGACATGGGCTGGGAGCCCCTTCTGCCGCTGCAGGCGGAATTCGCCATGCCCCAGTGGGTCTATGGCATGCGGACCACGGCCTGGGACGGCGAGCAGCTGGTGGCCGCCGCCTGCCGGGACGGCCGCTGGCAGCTGGGCGTGGTGCCGCTGGACCTCACGGACCGCCAGCAGGCGGGGGCGCCGGCCCAGCCTGCGGATCTCTGGCAACCCCTGGATCTGCCCGTGGATGACCTCGCCATGCTCTGCGCCGAGGCCGGGCGGATGGTCTGTGTCGCCAGCGGACCCACCACCGGCGCAGGCCTTCTGGAGCTGGACCTGGCCAGCGGCCGCTGGCAGCATCGCCCCGTGGAACCCTGCGTTCTGCCCCCCGAGGCGCTCAGCCGGCCGGAGCCGCTCTGGTTCCAGGGCCATGGCGACCAGCCCACCCACGCCTGGTACTACCCGCCCAGCGGCGGCTCCAGCCCCCAGGCACCGCTGCTGGTGAAGAGCCACAGCGGACCCACCGGCATGGCCCGAACCGGCCTCAACCTGGCGATCCAGTTCTGGACCTCGCGCGGCTGGGGCGTGGTGGACGTGAACTACGGCGGTTCGACCGGCTTCGGCCGGGCCTACCGGGAGCGGCTCGACGGCCAGTGGGGCGTGGTCGATGTGGCCGACTGCGCCGCCGCGGCCCTGGCGCTGGTGGCTGCCGGGCGGGCAGCGCCGCAGCGGATCGCGATCGAGGGGGGCAGCGCCGGCGGCTTCACCACCCTGGCCGCCCTCTGCTTCACAACGGTGTTCCGGGCCGGCGCCTGCCGCTATGGGGTGGCTGATCTCGCTGCCCTGGCCACCGACACCCATCGCTTCGAGGCCCGCTACCTCGACGGACTGGTGGGCCCCTGGCCCCAGGCCCGGGCGCTGTACGAGGCACGCTCGCCGCTGCGGCACGCCGATCGGATCGGCTGCCCGGTGATCTTCTTCCAGGGCTCGCAGGATCGGGTGGTGCCACCGGAGCAGACCCTGGCCATGGCCAGCGCCCTGCGGGCCAATGGGGTGCCGGTGGAGGTGCGGCTGTTCGAGGGCGAAGGCCACGGCTTCCGCGACGGCGCCGTGCAGCGCGAGGTGCTGGAGGCCACCGAGGCGTTCTTCCGCAACGCCTTTGGGCTGTGACGACTTCGCGGCCAGGGGGCAGCCAGCGATCAGGCTGAGAACCACGACGGCTTTCGCCACGCAGGACGTGACCCGTGATCAATGAGCTGGAGCTGGATTTCTCCCTCCTGACTGGCTGGATGCAGACCAGCCTCGCCACGCTGCTGCTGGCCACGGGGGCGCTGCTGCTGCTGCTGCTGCTCGGCGTGAGTGTGGGTCAGGCGCTGGGCATGCGGCGCTGGGGGCTGCCCGAGGCCCTGCTGGCGGGAGCCTTCGGTCTGCTGATCGCCCCGGCCGGCCTGCTGCCCCTGCTGCCCCAGGCCGTGATCGATCTCTGGTCCGATCTGCCCCTGCCGCTGCTGACGCTGGTGTTCGCCACCCTGCTGCTGGGCAAACCCCTGCCCCGCCTGGCCGGTCTGTGGCGACCGCTCTCGGGCCAGCTGTCGCTGGCGCTCACCCTCGCCTTCGGGCAGTTCCTGGTGGGGGGCCTGGCCGTGATGGCCATGCAGCCCGTTCTGGGGGTCAGCCCGGTGATGGCCTGCCTGATCGAGGTGGCCTTTGAGGGGGGCCACGGCTCGGCGGCCGCCATGGGCCCCACCTACGAGCGGCTCGGCCTGGAGGGCGGCGAAGGCCTGGGGCTGGCCATGGCCACGGTGGGGCTGCTGGCCTCCACGCTGGTGGGCGGCCTGGTGGTGGTGCTGGCCCGCAGCCGCGGCTGGCTGAAGTTCGCCGACGTGATGGTCCACGAAGCCGTGGAGGAGGTGGTGCGGACCGCCGATCCGCTCGACAACCTCGTCCCCCGCCCCCTGGAGGCCCCCACGGTGGCCACGCCAGCCCTGGTGCGGAAAGTGGCCGACTGGGCCGTGAATCTCGGTCTGGCCGGTCTGGCCGTGCTGTTCGGCTGGGTGGCCCTGCAGGGGCTGCGCTGGATCGCCGATGGGGTGGGCGGCGGCTTTGCCCTGGTGATCGACGCCCTGCCCGTCTTCCCGCTGGCCCTGGTGGGATCGCTGCTGGTGCGATTGGTGCTGGAACGCAGCAACCAGGTGCAGTGGGTGTCAGCGCCGATCCAGGGGCTCACGGCCACCCTCTCGGCCGACCTGCTGATCACCGGTGCCACCGCCTGCCTCAACCTCTCGCTGCTGGCCCACGACTGGCTGCCCCTGACGGTGCTGGCCGGCGCGGGCCTGATCTGGAACCTGCTGGTGGTGCTGCTGCTCGCCCCCCGGATCCTGCCGTTCGACTGGTTTGAGCGCGGCATCATCGAATTCGGCCAGGCCACCGGCGTCGCGGCCAGCGGCCTGCTGCTGCTGCGCATGGCCGACCCGGATGATCGCAGCACCGCCCTGCAGGCCTTCTCGATGAAACAGATGCTGCTGCAGCCGGTGCTGGCCGGCGGGGTGGTCACCGTGGTGGCGCCCCTAGCCATCACCGCCCTGGGGCTGCCCGTCTGGACAGGGCTCTGCCTGGTGCTGGTGCTGGTCTGGATCTCGGTGGGGCTGCTGCTGGCGCGGATCTGAGCATCCGCCTCAGCGCACCATCGCCGCCACATTGCAGCCATCGACAGCAAGCTGCGCGCCGTGCTCAAGGAGGAAGCAGGAACAAGAAAGAAAGCGAAGCACTCGGCGGAAGCACCAAGGGAATCAGTGCATCAACAACAGCAGGAAATAGACACGAGTTGCATTACTTTAATTGTTCAAGCCCTTAGGCCGAGGAGCTCGACATTCCCGCCAGTCATAAATTGCGCATATCGCCAATGGCCAGGCACTAAAAGAAACGTATCCGTTCAGGGGCCGTGACGCAGCCGCGCAGCATTCACCGCCCTTGATCGCTGATCACCAAGCGACCACAGACACCACGATCGATGACGGCCGGCTCAGGGATTCGGCAACAGCGATGGCATCTCACCGCCGCGATGATGGGCGATCAAGGCCTGCTCCAGGAACTGCCAGATATCACGGCCCTGTTGCCGCAGGCTGGTGGTGACCGTGAGCAACCTGCTGCGGCAGATTGCACCCTGGCGGGATTGGACGCCATGGCTGATCTTGCGCTGAATCACCGAATGGCGCAGGGCACGCTCGGCTGCGTTGTTGGTGGGCTCGATCCCTTCAATCTCCAGGAAGGTCCAGAGGCCATCGCTCACTTGCAGCAACTGATGGCAGGTACGCACCGTCTTGGCCCACGGCGTTCGCTCGCCGCGCTGGCAGCCCAGCTCCACAACCCGCTGCAGCGTGCCCACAAACGCCTGGCGGATCGGCCGACAGCCCTGCTGCAACGTGGACCAGTCGATCGTTCCGTCTTTGTAGCGGTGCCACTGGGCAAACAGCTGCTGCTGCAGGCCCAGCAGCTCCGCTCCAATCTCACCGCTGGCGCCCTGACGGTCAGCGATGGCAGTGAGATCGCGGATCACGTGCGCCCAGCACAGCTGGCGCTGCTCCAGCGGGAGATGGTTGTAGGCGGAGAAGCGATCGCTCACCACAATTCCGCCAAAGGCATTCCCGAGCAGGTCGATCGCGGCGGCAGCCGAGCGGCTCAGGCTCTGCAAGAACACTGTCACCCCCATGGCGGTCACCATGACCCACTCCCAGCCGCGCCGGCCATCGGGGTTGCCCCCATCGGCATTACCGGTGGGGGCACCGGTTTCATCGACATAGACCACCGACTGCTGACGGGCAAACGCAAGGGCCTCCTGCATGGGCTGCTCCAGTGCTGCACTCAAGCGCTGGCGGATAGTGGCCATCGCTCCCCGGCTGATCTGTACCCCCAGCAGCTGATCCAGCAGCGCCTGGGTCTTGCTGAAACTCAACGGGAAGGCACTACCCAGCAGACCCACCAGAGCACTGAGCCGGGGACCGTAATGGCTTACTTCCACCTCCGCCGGTAACGAGGCACAGGTGCTGGTGGAACAGCAGGGGCAGACCAGGCGGTGCAGCCGGTGCTCGATCACCAGAGGCGTGATCGGTGGAATCTCGATCACCTGGTGCCTCAAGGGCTCGGGATCCTGACCCTGTAGCAACGTGCCGCAGCGGCGGCAGGCCTGGGGGTGGTGCTCGACCACCTCATCCACCCGCTCGATCGGCAGCAGCTCCGGCCCAGATCCGGGATGGCCCGGCTGGCCGCCGCGCTTGCGGCCACTGCCCTTGCGTCGTTCGGGCGGCCTAAACCCCTGGCCATCACTGGAGGGAGGCTTGGAAGAATTGCGGGAGCTGCGGCCGATCCGCTCGCGCAGATGGGCCAGTTCGGTCGCCAGGGCGGTGAGCTGGACGCGGAGCTGCACCATCTCCTCCTGTTGAGCCAGAATGAACTCCCTGGCACCAGCTGGCCACGACAACCAGTCCACCTCGGAAATGCCAGCAGGAGGGGCGCCCATCTCAAGCAGTCTCTGCCTGAGATGCAAACGGGAATCAGGACGCCGTCAAGGGTTCAGCAGAGACGATGTTCGCCGCGTGCTGTCCCGACCCCTGAATGCTTACAAAGAAACTTTGGAGCGGTCCTGGGAGACCCAAAAGGCACAAGGAACCTCTGAATAACCTCAATGCTGGCGGCTCTCCCTGGTGAGACTCATTGCGCCGCAGCGCTCCCACTCTCTGGGCACAGGGCTATCCATAGGCTCCCTAAGAGGCTTAGGACAACAGAGTAGTGGAAGCAGACTACGTTCAGACCAAGCTACTTTAGCACCAAATAAGCACCCAACATCACATCCTGCTCTCTATTCATTTCCCGCCCATGAGCCACCTGCGACGCCTGCCAGTTGCTCATCACTGAGTTCGGTCATGGCCTTGCTGCCCATCTCTTGAGCCTTCAGGATCTCAGACTTGCTAATCGCATATCCAGCCTCTTTGGCAATGGCCACCACGGCATCCAGGTCTGCGCTTGCGTCCCCTGTGTTGGTGTAAATCCCTGGGGACCTCAACCCCGGCGTAGCCGGGGTTGAGCGCGCACCTCAGACGTTCCGCTCAGCGGCCAGCGTTGCAAGGGGTGGGCAGGCCCGTGACCCTGGTTTGAGCACTACCTCAACCAGACGAACCATGTCGAGTCACCCCGGGGAACTTCCCCCCGAGGTGCTCACAGAACCGTACGTGACACTCTCGCGTCATACGGCTCCCATCATCCACATGCCACTTCACTGACTCGACGCCAGTGCGCGAACAGATCACGATGTCCAGACCTGATCCTGGCAAGTACTCGCCAGCTTTGGAGCCGACGACCCCGCAGCCTTTTGTACTTCTGCCGTAACCAGGCTGCAATTCTGTCATCCAGGTAGCGATACAACTTCCTGATCAGTTCTGTCCTATAGAAACGACCGTAGTACTGAATCCAGCCACGAATCACTGGATTCAGCACTTTAGCGATCTCCTCAAGCGACAGATACACGAGCGATGGAAGCCCTATCGACCTAATCCTCTCCCGCATACGCTGGAGAGCCTGCGGACTCACTGCCGGCAAAAAGCCTGTGTAGATGACTCCGCGAGAATTGCGAGACACACGTGGCCGAAACGCGAAACCAAGAAACGTGAACGTGACATCAGCAAACGGTGCCCGGCGGTTGCTATCCCTGCAGTAGACCACCTGGGTCTTCTGGGGATGAAGCTGGAGGCCACAGGACGCAAAGCGATCCTGCAATGCCTCCAGCAACCGCCGAGCTTCCTTCTCGCTGTGGCAATGACAGATCACATCATCTGCATAGCGCTCAAAGGCAATGGCCGGGTGGCTCCGGCGCATCCACACATCAAACGCATAGTGCAGGAACAGATTGGCCAGCAGTGGACTGATGACACCACCTTGCGGTGTGCCCCGGTCCCTGGGATTGGAGCGTGCCATCCGGCAACAGAACCGGTGCCTGCAGCCATCGTTGCAGGTAGAGCACCACCCAGCGCTCGGAGGTATGGGCCTTGATCGCGCGCATCAACAGGTCGTGATCGATAGCATCGAAAAACCCCTTGATGTCGAGATCGAGAACCCAGTTGGACCTCCAGCAGCGCTGACGGCAGACCTCTACTGCCTGATGCGCTGACTTGCCCGGTCTGTAGCCGTAGGAATCCTGATCAAAGATCAGCTCCAGCTCTGGCTCCAGCACCTGCTTGACCACCATCTGTGCGATGCGATCAGCAACCGTCGGGATACCCAGCGGCCTGACGCCTCCACCGGATTTGGGAATCTCCACACGCCGAACTGGTGGCGGAAGATAACTTCCTGATGCCATCCGATTCCAGAGTTTGTAGAGATTATTCTCCAGATCCTTGTTGAAGTCGTCCAGGCTTTGGCCATCCACACCGGCCGCCTGTCCGTTCCGTTTCACCTGTTGATAGGCCTTCCAGACCATCACCTTGGTAATCGGTAGCGGCTTGTCTGTTGTCATCCCATTCCTCCTGCCGTAGGCAGTTGATGGGAGACTCCAAACGGGATGATGCAACCCCTTGGCTCCGAGTCCGTTACAGACCCATCATCGCTACTACGGGTTGCTCCGCCCCTGCCACAGACATCGGTATTGACCCTCATGGTGGTGACCACTTGGGATGTTCCCTTGGCATTCCATGGCAGGTTCTCACGTTCCGCATCAGGGCCTGCGATGAGCTCGTGCCGTCTATACGCCGGCTGCCGTGTGGTCCATAGACAGGCTCTGTCCACACTGATCCAGGAGATTTGGGCCGCCTCCCGTTTTGGCAGCGTCTGAAATAGATATCGGCGCGTCATCAACGGTTCGCTTGCGCTCACCTTCTCGTCGCACACCTGACGGATCCAGTCCGCCGTTTCCCCGTCGCTCACCACCACGTCTTTTGAACGCAGCAGCACGGGGTGGTTTGGTACCAGCCCCTGCAGGCCGATCCCGGGAGGCCACACTCCCATCCCCGATGCAGTTTCATCAGCCTTGGCTTTCACCTGCTGACTCGTGACACACGCCCAACGCCTACTTTGCCGCACCTGAACTGGCCTCGCTACTCGATGGCAGCAGTGCCGGGGAGCTGATCCCCGAGCTGGCCCGCTATGGCCTGCAGCAGCTGATCGAGCTGGAGGCCTCCGCCGTGGTCGGTGCTGACCGCCATGAGCGCACCGAGGAGCGGCTCGCTTACCGCAACGGCTACCGGCCCCGCACCCTGACCACCCAGGTGGGGGATCTGGAGCTGCAGATTCCCAAACTTCGCTCGGGAGGCTTCCTGCCCACGATCCTTGAGCCCCGCCGCCGGGTGGATCAGGCCCTCTATGCGGTGATCATGGAGGCCTACATCGCTGGGGTCTCCACCCGCAAGGTCGATGCCCTGGTGGCTGCCCTTGGCTCCCAGAGCGGCATCTCCAAATCGCAGGTGAGTCGCATCTGTCAGGAGATCGATCAGCAGGTGCAGGCCTTTCTGAGCCGGCCGCTGGAGAGCAGCAGCTACGCCTACGTCTACCTCGATGCCACCTACCTCAAGGGACGCCTCGGCAAGGCCCTGCAGGTCTGCTCACGGGCTGTGGTGGTGGCCATGGGGGTGAATGCCGACGGCCGCCGTGAACTCCTTGGGCTCAAGGTGGGCGACAGCGAGAACGAGGCCTTCTGGGCGGAGTTCATCTCCCACCTCAAGGAGCGGGGCCTGGGTGGCGTCAGGCTGGTGATCTCGGACGCCCACCTGGGCCTCACCAAGGCCATCCGCAGGCAGCTGCAGGGCTGCGTCTGGCAGCGCTGCCGGGTGCACTTTGCCCGCAACCTGCTGCAGCGGGTGCCCAGGGCCCACCAGGGCATGGTCACCGCGGCCCTGCGATCGGTGTTCGCCCAGGAGAGCGCTGAGGAGATCGAGTCCCGCTGGGACGATCTGGCGGCCTCACTGGCGGAACGCTTCCCCAAGGCTGCCGCACTGATGCATGAGGCCAGGGAGGACGTGCTGGCGTTCCGCCACTTCCCCAAGGACCACTGGAAAAAGGTCTGGAGCACCAACCTGCTGGAGCGCGTCAACGAGGAGATCAAACGCCGCACCAGGGTCGTGGGCATCTTCCCCAACGACGACGCCATCACCCGTCTGGTGGGGGCGGTGCTGCTGGAGCAGCACGAGCACTGGCAGCTGGAGGGCCGCCGCATGGTCTCCGCCGAGAGCATGACCGCCATCCCGGAGCTGGATGACATCCCTGCCCTGCAGGCCGCCGGCGCCTGAGAGCTGCAAGGACGCAGGCCCCAGGTGATCGAGGCTGCAGCGCCCCACAGGGCGCAGCGGCCTTGATCACCGCCCGGGGGCCGGCCACGGCCACCTCCGGCAGCACAGACCACTGCAGATCACAACACATCCGCAATCGGGCGAAAGACTTGACAAGTCAATCGCCCTGATTCAACGTGGAACAACGAGGTGCATCTGCGCCTCCGGGATGACAGAGCGTCATTCCACCCTGTTCGCCCTCTGATCAGGGCATTCGGGCCTCGGGTTTTACACCACGCAAAGGGACGCGACCGGCTGAGCTGCAGCGGCTGGGCCTGACAGAGGAGGATCTGGCGGCTGACTTCAAGACTTGGAGGCAGGACCAGCCGTCACAGCTCCAGCCCTGATGGCAGAACGCAAGCGTCTTCTTTGGCCCTGATCTCCCAGCGGGTATCGCGCCCATGGCGCTTCTCCTGATCCGTTGCCGTGAAAGGGACCTTGCGCTTTCCCTCCAACTGACAGACGATCTGACGGTGGAGGGTCTTCTGGTTGGATTTGACGCTCAGGAGCACGTCGGCCCCTGCTCCAGGCACCACTGAAAAACGGTCGGGTGGTGTGCAGGGCATCCGCCAGGATCAGCTTGCCGTCCAGATCCATCGTGCTCAGCAGCTCTTTGAGCGCTGCCCGCTCGCTGGATGCGTGGGTGTCGTAGGTCTTCTGGGCCAAGGCGACGCCCAGCGCCCGGGCGTAGACAGTGAACTGGGCAACAAAGCAGAGATGGCCGTCCTCGGTCTCGATCGCTAGACCCTTCAAGGTCATGCCAACCGCTTCGCGGAAGCCAGAGGCTATACAGACCAGCTGCTCGAGAGCCGTTGCCCCACCAGGGATCTGGCTGATCATCCAGGCCTGGAGCACCTCCCCGAACTGCTGGAAGTGAGCCTTGTTAAAGAGGTAGAGGAAGGTGGCATCGGAGGGCCAGCGCTTGAGGTTCAGACCCAGCGCCTGGTTCAGCACCTCGCAGTGCTGCTCGGAAAGGCCTCCAGGTCGCGAGAGCTGCGGCAGTCACTGAGGATGCCGAGCACCGTCACCAGCAACAGGTACCACTGCGGGTTTCGCACCCCGCGGCGGTGACGGCCATCCGGGATCGCCTTGATGAAGGTGATCAGATCGGTGTCGGCGCTGAAATCAACGGCGGGAACAGCGGTCTGGGACATCGCGAACAGAGAGTACAGGCTGGCCCTGGGAACCAACCGGGCATCAGCGACGGGGCCAAGGGCGGGCGGGACAGACTTTCAGGCTGCCCTGAGGCGGGAGCAGTCTTTTGCCCGTTTCACAGAGGCCGTTCACCTGGCAACGCGTCACGAAATCCAGAATTTCAGGTAGCCGTGGGACCTGAGGGAACTCCCATGCAATTATTGTACTATGTGATCGCTTAGGCTATGACGCGCACTGCTGCCCCCAAAAAAAGTGTTGCCCTGAACAACAAGCTGACAGCGATACAAAACCGATTGTTCGAAAGGGCTCACGCCGAACCCATGGAGTTGAAGTTCCTTGGGATTGCACTGAGCAACCAGGGAATAATTGGCAATGCACTATATGCCAATCCAAATATGATGCCTCTGCCGCTGCAGCGATGCGAGCACCTCAAGTCACTGAGCAGTCGACAGGTCGCAATTTTAACGGCCTGTTTTTTCGCCAGTTTCTACAAGACTGTGGCCAACAGTGAATCACAGACTCTGGTTTCCAATATGGCGGCTGCCGAGAAGTTGTTTGACCCTTACTCAGATGAGTATATGATTCTCCACCAGGAAACAAGTGAGGAGATGGATCACATCTGGACCTTCCGCGCCGCCTATAATATGGTTGCCAGAGAGACAGGGACATCTGAGCCCTTTGACGCACCTGGATTCTTCAGAGGCGTGGTTGGCTCTATCCCCCAGCGTGATTACAATTCTATTGATACTCAGTTCACCCTCACTGAAGAGCACTTACGCATTCTCGAGTTGCTCCAAAAAAATGGAGGCTTGCAAGTACTCCTGAACGAAATGAAACAGGGCGGTCGTGATTTTCGCTATCGTGTTCAACATTTCCTGATTGGCGACGCTATGCGTCTTCTGCCTTCCAACGAAGTCCTGGCTCTTGGCCTGGGAGGCTTATGGCTATTGATCCGATATATTAGAAATGTTGATCTAAAGCAGGCTGAATCATATCTGTTTGCAGACCAAGAAAAATTCAACTACGAGCCCCTGGCTTATAGCATTAACCAAGGTCACCTCCATGACGAAGCGCGCCATTTCACTACGTCCTTCGATATCGGCCTAGCCCTATACCAGGCGGCCAGCCCCGAAGCTCAGGCGTTCATCCGAGAGTTAACAAGGATGACGATAGAAGACTACATTAAAGGCCAGTTTCTAATCTTTCCTGAAATGCTAGATGCGGACAAAAAAGGAATCTTGACCGTTACTCTTCATTCCTGCAAACAAATTTTAACAATGGCCTTGTCCCACCCCGAGCTCTCAGACAAGCAGACGAATATTGATGACCTAATGGCGTCTTGGGGGCAGATGGAATGGCCTATGAAGTTACCTCCTTTCGGCGCCGGACTGCTCACGCAGAAGCGCTGGCGCTACATTGCCCAGCAGTATGAGCGCATTAGGAAAGCAATGAACTTCGACTTTGACGCCTCTAATCTGGGAAATCTGTTGCAGCGGTACCATGACATCCTCGCCCGGGAAAATCTGACTGACGTCTTTACCCTTGCATAAATCTAAAGCTTACATTCGCTTGCCATGGCCAACATATCACCCATCGCCATCACATTCGAAGACACTGGCCTGGTGGTGTCCACCAGTGCTGGCCGTTCCTTCATGGAAATCTGTGATGAATTCAACACTCCAGTTCTCATTGGTTGCCGCTCAGCTTCCTGCGGAACCTGCCTAGTGCGGATTACTGCCGGCGGAGACAATCTCTCACCCACCTCGGAGACTGAAGCGATCCTTCTCAGTGTCCTAGCTGATGGTGATCCCCAGGCTCGCTTGGCCTGTCAATGCACCGTTCACGGACCGATCTCGGTGCGAAGCTTCTGAATCCCTGCAGCCAAGGAACGCACAGCACAGCGAGGGTGACCTGCGTTAGTTGGGCCCTTCAAACGGACGACCTCTGAATACAGACCTCTATGTGTACCATCATTGAACCAGCCAATAGCGATCCGGCAGTCTGGCCAGCACTAGCGACCTTGAGGCGTCCCTGTACCTCCCCAGGATAAGCGTGGAGCCCCCAGCTGCTCGATCAACACGTCGGCAATCAGCCGTGCGTGGCGACCGTTCCCGTTCGGGAAGGGGTGGATGGTGACCAGGCGGTGATGGAAACGCACGGCGATCTCATCCACCGACGCCACCCGATGTTCCACCTGATAAGCGATGTCAGCCAACAGGGCCGGGACCTGCATCCGGATCTGCCGCCAGTCGGCACCAATGCTTTTGTCGCTGGTGCGGTACTGGCCGGCCCACCGCCAGCTCTGGCCGAACATCTCGCGGTGAAGGCGACGCAGCCAGGCCTCCTGAAGTGGGCTTGGACGTCGCTGCCTCGACAACCAGAGCAGGGCGGACTCGATAGTACTGAATCCAGCCACGAATCACTGGATTCAGCACTTTAGCGATCTCCTCAAGCGACAGATACACGAGCGATGGAAGCCCTATCGACCTAATCCTCTCCCGCATACGCTGGAGAGCCTGCGGACTCACTGCCGGCAAAAAGCCTGTGTAGATGACTCCGCGAGAATTGCGAGACACACGTGGCCGAAACGCGAAACCAAGAAACGTGAACGTGACATCAGCAAGCGGTGCCCGGCGGTTGCTATCCCTGCAGTAGACCACCTGGGTCTTCTGGGGATGAAGCTGGAGGCCACAGGACGCAAAGCGATCCTGCAATGCCTCCAGCAACCGCCGAGCTTCCTTCTCGCTGTGGCAATGACAGATCACATCATCTGCATAGCGCTCAAAGGCAATGGCCGGGTGGCTCCGGCGCATCCACACATCAAACGCATAGTGCAGGAACAGATTGGCCAGCAGTGGACTGATGACACCACCTTGCGGTGTGCCCCGGTCCCTGGGATGGAGCGTGCCATCCGGCAACAGAACCGGTGCCTGCAGCCATCGTTGCAGGTAGAGCACCACCCAGCGCTCGGAGGTATGGGCCTTGATCGCGCGCATCAACAGGTCGTGATCGATAGCATCGAAAAACCCCTTGATGTCGAGATCGAGAACCCAGTTGGACCTCCAGCAGCGCTGACGGCAGACCTCTACTGCCTGATGCGCTGACTTGCCCGGTCTGTAGCCGTAGGAATCCTGATCAAAGATCAGCTCCAGCTCTGGCTCCAGCACCTGCTTGACCACCATCTGTGCGATGCGATCAGCAACCGTCGGGATACCCAGCGGCCTGACGCCTCCACCGGATTTGGGAATCTCCACACGCCGAACTGGTGGCGGAAGATAACTTCCTGATGCCATCCGATTCCAGAGTTTGTAGAGATTATTCTCCAGATCCTTGTTGAAGTCGTCCAGGCTTTGGCCATCCACACCGGCCGCCTGTCCGTTCCGTTTCACCTGTTGATAGGCCTTCCAGACCATCACCTTGGTAATCGGTAGCGGCTTGTCTGTTGTCATCCCATTCCTCCTGCCGTAGGCAGTTGATGGGAGACTCCAAACGGGATGATGCAACCCCTTGGCTCCGAGTCCGTTACGGTAACTTTCAGGGAAGGTGTCACTCCTTGGCTGCCATTTAGACGGCCTCGGTTAAGGGTAGCGCGAGGATCGGATCGGGTTCCTCTGGTGGCTTGTTGATCCACACTTCTTCGGGTTGACGCCAGCAGCGGGTGCTTCGGCTCCAGCGTCTTGGATGGGCCTGACGGGCCTTCTCGTAGACATTGGCTCGCTGCTGGCAAATTACCTTCGCGGCACCGCTGTGACGCTGGTGAGGCGTCACGAATTTGATGCCGCTGTGGCGGTGTTGATGGTTGTACCAGTCGACAAACGCCGACACCCACTCACACGCCTCTTCTTTGCTGGTAAACGGCCGACTGGGGTAGTCGGGCCGGTACTTGAACGTGCGGAACAAGGCTTCCGAGAAGGGATTGTCATTCGAAACCCTGGGCCGAGAGAACGACCGCAGGACACCCAACTCCTCCAGCCGCGCCTCGAGTGTGGCGGCGCGCATGGCATTGCCGTTGTCGGCATGGAGGATCAGCGGCAGGGGGGTGGACTGGTTGGCGCCACATCCCCTTGGGCGGCGGTAACGCTCCTTGAGACAGGCTCGCTGCACCAGATCCGCCGCGATCTCAGCCGATTCCACCTCAGCCATATCCCAGGCCACCACCTTGCGGCTCCAGACGTCGACCACTAGGTAGAGGTAAAGCCACACACCCCGGACTGTGGTCGGCAGATAGGTGATGTCCCAGCTCCAAACCCGGTTTGGGCCATCCGCCCTGAGGCGCGGCACGGAGCGCGGTTCCTGCGGCAACCGGGCCCGCCCACGTCGGTGACACTGCCCTGCCTGGTGCAACACCCGGTAGAAACTGCTCTCGGAGGCGATATAGAGGCCCTGATCCGCCAGCGCTGGCACGATCTGCCCGGGCGGAAGCGAGGCGTACTCCGGTTGGTTGCACGTCAGCAGGATCCGCTGGCGCTCCTCCTCCGTCAGCCGGTGAACGACCAGGCGAGGACTTCCTTTACGGCGGTCCTCGCCGTCCCCATCACCCAGAAAGGCCTTCCGCCATCGTTTGAGGGTACGCAGGCAGATGCCGATCTCACCGCATGCGCTCACCAGGCCGGCTCCAGCCGCATGCGCCTCGCCGATCAGCTCGATCACCTTCCGCCGGTGCGCGGCGCTGGTCAACCTTCCGCGTCCTCCGAGCAGAAGGCATCCCACTTTTTTCGCAGCACCAGCAAGGCCGCCGCCTCCGCCAGGGCCTTCTCCTTGCGCTGCAGCTCCTTCTTGAGTGCTTTGATCTCTCGCTGGTCCTGGGCACGGAGCCTTTCGAGCTCCTTTTGCTCGGCCATCGTCAGCACCGGCTTGGCGTTGGCATCCTGAGCGGTCTGACGCCAGCGGCTCACCTGCTCAGGAAAGAGCCCCCGCTCGCGGCAATAGGCACTGAGCTCAGTGGCGTTCAACCCGGCCGTCTCCAGCACCACCGTGAACTTGTCGGCAGCACTCCAGCCATCTGGTTCCTTCTGAGATGCCGGCACCACCTCTCCCTGCAACCGCCACGTCTTCCTCCATTTGTAGAGGGTGATCACGTGGATGCCCAGCTCTTCTGAAATCCGGGCCACGCTCTGCCTGTGCGGCGGGCTCATCCGCCTTCTCACATCAGCCTTGACGGCCTCGCTGTAACGACGCATTGGTCATGTCCTCAAGCCCCCGGATGTACGGATGAGAGGGGTGACATCTTTCCTGAAACCGGGGGTTACAGACCCATCATCGCTACTACGGGTTGCTCCGCCCCTGCCACAGACATCGGTATTGACCCTCATGGTGGTGACCACTTGGGATGTTCCCTTGGCATTCCATGGCAGGTTCTCACGTTCCGCATCAGGGCCTGCGATGAGCTCGTGCCGTCTATACGCCGGCTGCCGTGTGGTCCATAGACAGGCTCTGTCCACACTGATCCAGGAGATTTGGGCCGCCTCCCGTTTTGGCAGCGTCTGAAATAGATATCGGCGCGTCATCAACGGTTCGCTTGCGCTCACCTTCTCGTCGCACACCTGACGGATCCAGTCCGCCGTTTCCCCGTCGCTCACCACCACGTCTTTTGAACGCAGCAGCACGGGGTGGTTTGGTACCAGCCCCTGCAGGCCGATCCCGGGAGGCCACACTCCCATCCCCGATGCAGTTTCATCAGCCTTGGCTTTCACCTGCTGACTCGTGACACACGCCCACGTCCAATCGTGCCGCAATTGAGCTGGCGCCGCTACTGGATGGCAGCAGCGCCGGTGAGCTGATCCCCGAGCTGGTGCGCCACGGCCTGCAGCAGCTGATCGAGCTGGAGGTCGCTGCCGTGCTCGGCGCAGAGCGCCATGAGCGCAGCGAGGAGCGGCTCGGCTACCGCAACGGCTACCGGCCGCGCACCCTGGCCACCCAGGTGGGGGACATCGATCTCCGCATCCCCAAACTGCGCTCCGGCAGCCACCTGCCCTCGATCCTGGAGCCGCGCCGCCGTGTGGACCAGGCCCTCTACGGCGTGGTGATGGAGGCCTATGTCGGCGGCATCTCAACGCGCAAGGTCGACGCCCTGGTGGCCGCCCTGGGAGTCCAGAGCGGCATCTCCAAATCTCAGGTGAGCCGCATCTGCGCTGACATCGACATCCAGGTGCAGGCCTTCCTGAACCGCCCCCTTGAGGCCACCGGCTACGCCTACCTGTACCTCGATGCCACCTATCTCCACGGGCGTCTCGGCAAGGCGATGCAGGTCTGCTCCAGGGCTGTGGTGGTGGCCATGGGCGTCAATGCCGATGGTCGCCGCGAGCTGCTCGGCATCAAGGTGGGCGACAGCGAAACCGAGAGCTTCTGGAGCGAGTTCATTGGCTCGCTCAAGGAGCGCGGCCTCACTGGGGTCAAGCTCGTGATCAGCGACGCGCACGTGGGCCTCACCAAGGCGATCCGGCGGATGCTGCAGGGCAGCTGCTGGCAGCGCTGCAGGGTCCATTTCGCCAGAAACCTGCTCCAACGGGTGCCCAAGGCCCACCAAGGCATGGTCACCGCTGCCTTGCGCTCGGTGTTCGCCCAGGAGAAAACGGACGAAATCGAGGCCCGCTGGGACGATCTGGCCAGCTCACTGGTGGATCGCTTCCCCAAGGCTGCTGAGCTCATGCTGCACGCCCGGGAAGACGTGCTCGCCTTCCGTCACTTCCCGCCTCAACACTGGAAAAAGACTTGGAGCACCAACCTGCTCGAGCGCCTCAATGAGGAGATCAAACGCCGCACTCGGGTGGTTGGCATCTTCCCGAATGACGCCTCGATCACCCGCTTGGTGGGGGCTGTGCTGCTGGAGCAGGACGAGCACTGGCAGCTGGAGGGCCGGCGCATGTTCTCCGCCGAGAGCATGGCCGCCATCCCCTCACTGGCGGAGCTGCCCACGCAGCCTTCCTTGCAAGAAGCAGCGGCCTGAGCCTCAGGCCCCAGGAGATCGCGCCGTAGCGCCCCCACAGGGCGCAGCGGCGGCGATCACCGCCCGGGGGCCGGCACCGCAGACGTCACGACCAAGATTGCAGGTGTAGCCCACAACCGATCGGCAATCCAGACGAAAGACTTGACAAGTCAATCGTCTGGATTCATCGTGAAATAACGAGGTGCACATGCGCCTCGAGAATGACAGCCCGTCATTCACCCCTGTTCTCCCTCAGTCCAGGGCAATCGGGCCTCGGGATTTACACCACGCCAAGGGACGCGGCCGCTGGAATGGCTCAAAAAAAAGTCTCAGCTGCTCTGATGCCCATGAACTGCGCAAGCTGGTCGATCACGACCACCCTGAGCTCAGTGTCAGCCGCCAATGTGCGCTGCTGGGGCTGCCTCGATCCACGCTGTACTACCAGCCCACACCGGCGCGGGAATCGACGCTGCGGATCATGGCCAGGATCGATACTCTCTACCTGGAGGATCCCTGCTGCGGCAGCCGCCGGATGGTGGGCTATCTGGCCAGAGATGGGATCCCGATCAGCCGTGACCGGGTGCGAAACCTCATGCGCCGCATGGGTTTACGGGCGATCTACCAGAAACCGCGCACGACGATTCCGGGTCATCCATCCGAGCGCTTCCCCTGCCTGGTGGATCTCAGCCTGGTCACGGCAGTGGATCAGGTCTGGGCCACTGATATCACCTACATCCCGCTTCAGAAAGGCTTTCTCTACCTGGTGGCGATCGTGGATCTCTTCTCCAGGAATGTTCTCAGCTGGAAACTCTCCAACAGCCTTGACACGGAATTCTGCCTGGAAGCCCTGGACGTGGCGCTGGGGGCTGGCCGCAAGCCACAGATCTTCCACTCCGACCAAGGATGCCAGTTCACCTCCACGGACTTCGTAGCAAGGCTGCAAGCCGAGAAAATCAGGATCAGCTGGTCCGGAAGGAAACGCTGCTATGACAACATCCTGGTGGAAAGGCTGTGGCGCACAGTCAAGTACGAGGAGGTGTACCTACGTGCCTACAGCGATGGCTGGGAGGCAGAAATCAGCCTGGCCCGCTTTCTGTGGAGGTACTGCCATGTAAGGCCCCACAGCTCTCTGGGAGGTCGAACTCCCCATGAGGTCTACACTGAGAACGAATCCTGTCCCTCCCGCCCAGGGTTAACGATGTCAGGGACCAAACCTGTCCAATAAAAGGCACCCACCTCAGTTGATCTTCTGGCATTTGGGTGGTGCGATAATCTATCCTCACTCTGGCACAGTCAACGGCCCTTCGACATCGCCAGCAACACCGGGGATTAAGTGTTACGTACTTGATGCCGCTGCCCCAGTGCTCACTTAAACCGCACGACAAAGCCTTCCGCCCAGGCTTTCACCAAGAGCAGATCCCGGAATCACCTGAGCTAGTAACTCTGGCGGAATGAACCACCCTGCGGGACTGCATCAACATCGGACCTCCTGAAAAAGCTATTCCTCGGCCCCGCGTCTGATCAAGAGACGGCCACGCCGTGATCATCTCAGCACGTGGCCAAACTCAGTCCCGATAAAATCGGCGGTTTGGAGCGCCTCTCAGAGGCGATACATGTCATCAGCAAGCCATGGAAAACAGCAATCAAAATAAAAGAAGCTCAAGGAGCTTCTCGAGGTTCATGACCAACAGATTCATGGCGACGGTGCAACCTGAGGTCTCGGCCAGCTTCTCACGAACAAGCCCAAGCCCGAAACTACGCTTTCCATGGCCGAACTTCCCCGCCACACCATTACGTAGCCGCTGATCATGGAGAGCAATCTTTTCACTGCAGAGACAAGATCGGGGATATCCTTGGGCCTACCAAGACGCGGCCCGCTCAATCGAATACCACGCCGCATGTAAAAGGCGCGATTGGATCGTGTCGGATAGATCTGATCAGCACAGACAATCTTTGGATAACAGCCATAGCGACGGCGGGAGGCTAGGACTTGGGATCTCAGGTCTTCTCCTTGATTGTAGGGATCCCAGCTGAGACGATCCAGGAATTCAAATCCGTCGCAGCCGACCGAGATCGAGATCCTGGCTCCGAATTAAACATGATTCCTGGTCTTGCCACGAACAATTGGCCTGATGTGAGGCTGAGCCAACTGACGATTCGATCCTGAATGCTTCTGGTGACTGAGTGGTACAGGATCTTTTGCTGCCTCGCCAGTTCCGGGTTTCCGAGCGGATCGCCTGTCGGGTGGTGGGCCAGCATCGCAGCACCCAGAGCCATGGCGGCAAGATCGTCGACATCGAGGAGGCCAAGCTCCGGCATCGCCTCCGGCAGATCGAGGCTAAGCACATTCGTTGGGACCGGAGGATGGCCTACCGCCTGCTGAGGCGAGAGGGCTGGCTGGTGAACCACAAGCGCTTGCATCGTCTCAGGCGGGAGGAAGGGCTGCAGCGCCCTACTCCTCGCAAGCAGAAGCGTTCCCGGCCTGCCGATGGCTCTGTGCGACAGCATCAAGCCGAACACCCGCACCAGGTCTGGGGGCCATGGACTTCCAGTTCGACGCCACCGCTGATGGCCGGCGGCTCAAGGTCCATAACGTGATTGACGAACACAGCCGTCTCTGCCTGGCGATCCGGGTCGGACGGCGCTGCAAAGGCCAAGGACGTGGTGGCGATGCTGAAGGACCTCACCAGCCTCTACCCAGCACCGATGTTCATCCGCAGTGACAACGGGCCGGAGTTCATTGCCCACGTCCTCCGGCGGTGGGCAAGAGCAGCGGCACCACCACGGCCTACATCGAGCCAGGATCCCCATAAAGCTTGTAGGGGAATTTGGCTTGCGCTATGGCGAGCACGGCCAGCAGCCCATCCTGGCTCAACCCTTGGGCCATCAGAAACTGACGGCTGCTGCGCAGCGTGATAGGAAATGAATGCCCCTGCGGCAGGTGACGACTTGGACGGGGCATCAGGGTGGCGGGGGGATGGTCAGGCCACGGCGGCCCAGCAGTCGCTCGTTGCTTACTGCCAGGGCTTCCAGGGGGCCAGCGAGCCTTGGCCACAGCATCCCCTGGCCAATGACACCACGATCGACTGGTGGCGCCAGGTGATCGCGGACGCTCCCTCCGGTTTGCTGCTGGGCGATCGGCTTGTGAAGACCCTGCAGTCGGTTCTGCCCCAGCTGCTGTTGCCCCAGGTGGCCGACATCCGCAGCAGTGAGCTCTATCGGCGGCTGGTGCTGCGCGGGGAAGAGGGCACCTCGGCTGCGTTGCAGGCGGTTGGTCCGGAGCCGGTGTGGCAACAGATCGGGTCCCTGAGGCTCTGGGTGGCGGCCCATCCCTGCGGCGCCATGCCGGTGCTTCTCACCCCCGATTGGTCTGACTTTTGCCTACTGGTGAGAGCCCTGGCCCATCGCTGCGAACCCGTTGCATTGGCCCATGGGGTCCACGCCCAAGCCGTGAGTGGACTGATCCATTGGGGGCTGATCCGCCGCTTCGGGCCCAAGAGCCGCGCCCAGCTGATCCTCTTGCATGAGGCACCCTATGGATCTGTGGCAGCACAGCATGTGCCGGGCATGCCTAGCAAGGACACCTGGTTGGAGACTTCCACGGCCCTGAGGCTGGAGCATGAACTCACCCATCTGGCCACCAAGCGCCTGCTGGGTGAGATGCGGCTGAACCTGCTCGATGAGCTGGTCGCCGACTGCATGGGGATGGTGGCGGCCATGGGCCTATTTAATGCCGAGCTGTTTGGCCATTGCCTTGGCCTTGATCCCAACGGCGAACCCCTGCCAGGCGGGCGCTGGGGCACCTACGTGGCTGAACTGGATGCTTGCGATGCTCGCCTGGCACTTCGGCTGGTGATGGAGCGAGCCCAGGAACTGCAGGCCTTGCTCCAGGAATATCCCGATCTGCTCAGGCCCGAGTCCGCCATGCAACGTTTGCACTGGCTTTGCCAGCAACGGCTTGATCAGGTGATCAGCGGCTGGCCGTGAGCGTCTGCTCCCCCAGTGGCACTTGGATACATCCTTAGTCCTAGGACTAATCACGGTGAGCGCAGGCGGGGCAGCCTCACAGCCCTCTAACCCCTCCGGGCCAAGTGACACCGGACCAAGTGTCACACCGAATGACCAGTTCAAATTGTACCGGCGCCGTGAAGGTTTATTGATGCGGCACCTCGTCGGAAAGCTGAGGCTGATCTGAAGCGCACCCACCAGCCGCTTGATCTACCCGCCCAGCGCTGGGTGGTGCTGGTGGCATGGGGGGCGGAACTGGGGGATTTGAACCCCGTTTTGCTCGTTCGGCCGCGTCCCTTTGCGTGGTGTAAAACCCGAGGCCCGAATGCCCTGACTCAGAGGGTGAACAGGGTGGAATGACGGGCTGTCATTCCTGAGGCGCAGATGCACCTCGTTTTTCCACGATGAAATGAGGCGATTGACTTGTCAAGTCTCTCGTCTGATCGCGGCTGTGTTGTGAGCGGCAGGAGTCTTCTATGCAGCCCAGGGGTTACAGCGCCGGCCCCCGGGCGGCGATTGAGGCCGCTGCGCCCTGTGGGGGCGCTGCCACCTCAATCACCTGGGGCCTGCGTCTTGCACCTCTGCGGCGGCGGCGCTGAGCAGGGCCGGCAGATCCTCCAGCTCCGGGATGGCGGCCATGCTCTCGGCTGAGAACATGCGGCGTCCCTCCAGCTGCCAGTGCTCGTGCTGCTCCAGCAATACCGCGCCCACCAGGCGGGTGATCGACGCGTCGTTAGGGAAGATGCCGACCACCCTGGTGCGGCGCTTGATCTCCTCGTTGACCCGCTCCAGCAGGTTGGTGCTCCAGACCTTCTTCCAGTGAGGCTGCGGGAAGTGACGGAAGGCCAGCACGTCCTCTCTGGCCTCGTTCATGAGCTCGGTGGCCTTGGGGAAGCTCTCCGCCAGCGAGGCGGCCAGGTCATCCCAGCGGCTGAGGATCTCTCCGGCATCCTCCTGAGCGAACACCGAGCGCAGGGCGGCGGTGACCATGCCCTGGTGGGCTTTGGGGACGCGCTGGAGAAGGTTGCGGGCGAAGTGGACGCGGCAGCGCTGCCACACACAGCCCTGCAGCTGGCGCCTGATGGCCTTGGTGAGGCCCACGTGGGCGTCGCTGATCACCAGCTTGACGCCAGTGAGGCCGCGCTCTTTGAGCGAGGCGAGGAACTCGCTCAAGGAGCCCTCGGTTTCGCTGTCTGTCACCTTGAGACCCAGCAACTCCCGGCGGCCGTCCGCGTTCACCCCCATGGCGACGACGACAGCCCGTGAGCAGACCTGCAGGGCCTTGCCCAGCCTGCCCTTGAGGTAGGTGGCATCCAGGTAGACGTAGGCGTAGCCGGACTCCTGCAGGGGCCGGCTCAGGAACGCCTGCACCTGCTGGTCGATCTCCTGGCAGATGCGACTGACCTGGGATTTGGAGATGCCGCTCTGCGATCCCAGGGCCCCCACCAGGGCATCGACCTTGCGGGTGGAGACGCCGCCGATGTAGGCCTCCATGATCACGGCATAGAGGGCCTGATCCACCCGGCGGCGGGGCTCAAGGATCGAGGGCAGGAAGCTGCCGGCCCGCAGTTTGGGGATCAGCAGGTCGATGTCGCCCACCTGGGTGGTGAGGCTGCGGGGCCGGTAGCCGTTGCGGTAGCCGAGCCGTTCCTCGCTGCGCTCATGGCGGTCGGCACCCAGAACGGCGGCAACCTCCAGCTCGATCAGCTGCTGCAGGCCGTGGCGGGCCAGCTCCGGGATCAGCTCGCCGGCACTGCTGCCATCCAGTAGCGGCGCCAGGTCATCTGCGGCACGATGGGTCTTGGGCATGGTTCGTCTGGTTGAGGTGGTTCTCGAACCAGGGAAACGGGCCTGCCCACCCCTTGCAACGCCAGGCGTCTGAGGTGTGCTCGCTCAGCCCCGGCTACGCCGGGGCTGAGGCCCAGGGGATTTACACCACTGCTGGGGACGCCAGCGCTCGTTCCGAATCCGAGACCCCCTTTTGGGACCTGAAACCGCTTGCAGCACCGTTGCCAATCAGGCCAGTGCCGCCCGCCTGTTCCGGAGGACTGATGGCCCTGGTTCCGGCCTGGTCGAGAAGCTGCTGGCGCGCTGGCCGGAAAGCTGAGGTGATCGCAACGGTTCCTGATGCCTGCCACTTACAAAGGTCTGCCCAAAGAAGTAGCAGAACTACCGAAGATCTTCAACATGCTGCACGAACATTCGCCCACGAAAGATGGAGCCGGAATGGCGATCATAGCGTCTGCGCTATTCATTGAACGGCGGCGGGTTCTCGATCCGCTGCGTGTGCGATGAGCTGACGCAACTGGGCAGCGGTGATGTCGAACTCATCCACCAGCAGCGCCTGCCCGTCCTTGAGCGCCGCTAGGAGTTTGTCGCCCAAAACCAGCAGCGCCAGCGAGCCAAGCACGTGCTGAACCAATGGTCTTGGTTATCGGCATCTCAATGCCGGTGTTTCCGGCCAATCGTCGGCTGCAGCAGGCAGCGGCAGCCAGAGGGGCTGTCCCCTCAAGCTGCCAGTGCTGCTTTGAACCTGAACAACTTGTTGATGTTGTGGGTCAGGCACCAGAGCGCCCATTCACCGTTCACGTTGTCCAGGCCGCGCAGCAGAAAGCGGCGCAGCCCGCGGCATTCCTTGGTCTGACCAAAGACGGGCTCCACGATCGTCTTGCGCCTGGCGTAGATCTCGCGTCCCTTCTTGCAGCGCAGCTTGCGGTTCATCCGGCCCTTGGCATCCAGGTTTTTGGGGATGGGGCCACGGGTTGGTGCTGGAGGCTGGCCGTGCTTCTCCCTGCCGGTCGCGATGTGGGGATCGACGCCCCGTGCCGTGCAGGCCTCGGCGTTGGCCTCGCTCCAGTAGCCGGCATCCGCGATCAATGTTTTCGGAAGCTGAGCGGTGTTGGCAATGGTGCGCTCAAGCATCGGTTCGAGATGCTCCACATCAGGCGGCTGGTTGCTGACGCCGATGGCCACGATCACCTGGTAGTCCCCATCCACAGCTGCTTGGCAGTTGTAGCCCTGAATCCAGTTCCCATCGCTCTTCATGATGTGGCTGGCTGGATCAGTGAAATTGCGCTGGCTGCCTTTTGTCGGTGTGCCGCAAGCCTTGTGCGCCAGGCCGCGATGGGGCATCTGATCGGCGGCCAGCGGCTCAAGATCAGGTGGTCCCAGGCCCGCCTCGTTGGCCTTGGCGATCGCCAGATCTTTTGCCGCAGCTGCCTTCTCGACTACGCGATCGGCTGTCTTGCTGCATTCTTGCCGTTGCTGCTCGGGCCCCTCTTCCGCGGCCTTCGCTGCCGCTGCCGCCTGCTCCTGCCGTTCCCGTGCAGCGGCAGCCGCGGTTTCAGCCTCCAGTTCCCGGCGAGCTTGGCGGATCCTCTCCAGCCGGTCTTCTCGGCGGCTCAGTGCCTCAGGCAGGTCGCTGCCGCGTTTGCCCTTGCCGTAGCGGCCATCCTCCTGGGCGTCGAGGATCTCGGCCTTGCGCAGCAGCTCCCTGATCTCCTGCTCCAACTGCTCCTCGGATTTGAGCATCCGCTGGTGGCTCATGGCCTTGTGTTTGGAGGCATTGGCCTTCACCTTGGTGCCATCCAGCGCCACCTGTCCCAGGCTCACCATGCCGGCCTTCTGGCACAGGCGCAGGATCTGCACAAACAGCTCCTCCAGGGCTCCAAGATGGCGGCGGCGGAAGTCGCTGATGCGGCTGTGGTCCGGCTGCTGGTTGCCGGTCAGCACCCGGAAAGCCGCATCCTCATGGCAGGCCCGCTCGATCTTGCGAGACGAGGCCATGCCGATGCAGTAGGCATACAGCAACAGCAGCGTCAGCATCCTGGGGTCATACCCCTTCTCACCGCGGGCATCCTTCTGCCGGGCGGGAGACATGATCAGCGCAAAGTCCAGTTCCTCCACCAGCTCCAGCAGGAAGAACACCAGGTGATCGCTCGGCAGCCAGTCGATTGGCGACGGCGGCATCAAGCTGGTCTGTCCCGGAGTCCAGGGCCGGAAGGTCTTGGGCTTGCTCATACCCCATCTTATCGGCCAGATCCATTGCAGTCACTGGGATCTGGGCAGATTCAGGGGCGTCTGTGGAGAATGCGGGCGGTGATCTATGCGCGACAGGCTCCTAGCTCGATCACCATGGCCAGCTCATCCGAGTCGCCCTGCAGCCGTTCCTCGATCGCCTCGACCGCCAGTCGGGCATCGTCGGAGCGGGAGGCGGTTTCAAGTGCTGCCAACGACGACGGCCAGTCGAGCTCCTGCTGGGCTTCGTTCAATTCTTGCGGCGCAATCGAGACCGGCAGCGCCACCATCAACGCAACATCTTGTTCTGTGCAATCAGTCAGCCGCTTGGCCTGCGAAAACAGAAGCATCGCTGAATCTGGCCGTTGGATTCCCTGAACGAAAGACATGCCCGCCGGGCTGAGGTGATCGGTCAAGAGGAGATCTAAGCCACTGCTCAAAGCCTGGCTTGATTGGGTAGCAAGCGCTACGCTTCGCAGCAGCCGCAACCCGGCTTGTCACCATAGCAGCCTACGCCAAGGCATACATCTTCAAGCTGCACTTTCCATGTCGCCAATGGTGTCAGCCATCGCGAGGGGGTACCCTAGGAAGCGAGTAGAGAAATAAAAACCCCCGGCGATGACAGGGGGAGTGGAAGCATAGTCCAGCTAGAGTCAGATGGTGGCTATACTGAGACCCCACCAAAATTGCCAGTGATAGGACTACTGACCAATCCTCTGAATGAAGACTAATCTTGTGAAATCCACGCCGCCGGGCGCGGGCGATGTGATCTGTAGTTCAGACACGTTATCAGGCCCTTGCCACGCGCCGCCTGCAACGCCTGCCAGTGCCTCATCGCTGAGTTCGCTCATGGCACTACTGGCCATCCCTTGAGCCTTCGTGATCTCAGCCTTGCTGATCGCATATCCAGCTTCCTTGGCAATGGCCACCAAGGCATCCAGGTCTGCAGCCGCACTGAGGCGCTCCTGCAGGGCGCTATCGCCTTTGACGGCTTCCAAGAATTCCAGGAAGGACTGGGGGAGTTGTTCTTCCGTCATTGGAGGGGTACAATACTCATTCAACATATTAGCACAACCATTGCGGCTTACACCGGCCTGGGTGCCGATCGGTATGTCCTGCAGCTCAGGTAGATGTATCCGTTCAGGGGTCGGGACAGCACGCGGCGAACTTCGTCTCTGCTGAACCCTTGACGGCGTTCTGATTCCCGCTTGCATCTCAGATAGAGACTGCTTGAGATGGGCGCCCCTCCTGCTGGCATTTCCGAGGCGGACTGGTTGTCTTGGCCAGCTGGTGCCAGGGAGTTCATCCTGGATCAGCAGGGGGAGCTACGAGCTCAACAGGAGGAGATCGAGCAGCTCCGCGTCCAACTCACCGCCCTGGCCACCGAACTGGCCCATCTGCGCGAGCGGATCGGCCGCAGCTCCCGCAACTCCTCCAAGCCTCCCTCCAGTGATGGGCCGGGGTTTAAGCCGCCCGAGCGGCGCAAGGGCAGTGGCCGCAAGCGCGGCGGCCAGCCGGGCCATCCCGGATCTGGGCCGGAGCTGCTGCCGATCGAGCGGGTGGATGAGGTGGTGGAGCGCCACCCCCAAGCTTGCCGCCATTGCGGTCAGCGGTTGGAAGGCGTGGATCCAGAGCCGCTGCGCCATCAGGTGATCGAGATTCCACCGATCACAGCCGTGGTGATCGAACACCGGATGCACCGGTTGGTGTGCCCCTGCTGTTCCACCAGCACCTGTGCCTCGGTACCGGCGGAGGTGGAAGCGAGCCATTACGGCCCCCGGCTCAGTGCTCTGGTGGCTCTGCTGGGTAGTGCCTTCCCGTTGAGTTTCAGCAAGACCCAGGCGCTTTTGGATCAGCTGCTGGGGGTGCAGATCAGCCGCAGCGCCATCGCAACGATCCGCCAGCGCTTGAGTGCAGCACTGGAGCAGCCCATGCAGGAGGCCCTTGCGTTTGCCCGTCAGCAGCCGGTGGTCTACGTCGATGAAACCGGTGCCCCCACCGGTAATGCCGATGGTGGCAGCCCCGATGGCCGGCGCGGCTGGGAGTGGGTCATGGTGACCGCCATGGTGACGGTGTTCATGCAAGGACTAAGAGTTTGCTGAAAAACCCCGCCGCCTCTGCGAAAATAGGGCAACTGCCCCAGGTTTGATGCGAGGTCAGCAGGAGCGCAGCGGCTCCTTGTTCTCCTACGTCTCGATCGAGGAGCGGATCCCGACCAGCCATCCACTCAGGCGGATTCGCAAGCTGGCGGATCAGGCCCTCGATCGACTCAATCCCACCTTCTGCAGGTTGTATGCCTCAGAAGGGAGACCATCGGTGCCGCCAGAGCAGCTGCTGCTGGCCTCGTTGTTGCAGGCGTTCTACGGCATCCGCTCCGAGAGGCTGCTGCTGGAGCAGGTCCACTACAACCTGCTGTTCCGCTGGTTTGTGGGCTTGAGCCCTGACGATGCGATCTGGCATCCGACCACATTCACCAAGAATCGTGATCGGCTCCTCACTGACGACGTCATGGGGCTGTTCCTGGAGAAGCTGATGGGAGCACCCGAGGTCAAACCGCTGCTCAGTGACGAGCACTTTTCGGTGGACGGCACGTTGCTCCAGGCCTGGGCGTCACACGCTTCCTTGGAGCGGATCGATGGCCAGGAGGATCCTCCGCCTCCGCCCACAGGTCCTGGCGAAGGATTCGGTGCTCCCAAAGAGGGAAAGAAGCGCGCCAAAGGGGACTTTCGCGGCATCAAGCTCAGCAACGAGACCCACCGCTCCAGCACCGATCCTGAGGCACGGCTGGCCCGGAAATCGAATGCCCATCCAGCGCAGCTGAGCTATCGGGGCCATGTCCTCATGGACAACCGCCACGACCTGATCGTCGATTGCCGCGTCACCCAGGCCACGGGCACCGGTGAGCGGGATGCCGCCAAAGAGATGGCAGCAGACCTCACCGGTGCCCACCAGAAGACCGTCGGCGCCGACAAGAACTACGACACCAAAGGGTTTGTCGCTGAGATGCGGCGGATCGGTGTCACGCCCCACGTGGCCCAGAACACGGCCCGCAGCGGTGGCTCAGCCATTGATGGCCGCACCACCCGTCACGTGGGCTACTCCAAATCGATCAACGCCCGCCGGGGGATCGAAAAGGTGTTTGGTTGGATCAAGGCGTTCGGAGGGCTGCGCCAGTTCAAACTGCGCGGTACCGAGAAGGTCGGCGCCGTGTTTGGCCTGCATGTGATCGCCTACAACCTGATCCGCCTGGGCAACCTGCTCAAGCCCGCGATGGAGGCGGCATGAACAGCCCGTTGTCCAGAGGTGTGCCCAATAGGCCTCAACCAATGCCTTGCAGAGAGGCCAACGATGCCGAAATCGGGCTGTTTGCGGCTCTGATAGCCGCCGATCCGTCTTTTTGAGCCGGAAATCCACTGATGCCTGTGGAAAACTGGCTCGTGGGTTGGTTTTTCAGCAAACTCCTAAGCCGCTCGAAAGCCGCTGCGATCGCGCTGCTCGGGAATGCCTTTGGCGGCAACCGCTCCGCGGAAGACTGCGTCTACGTGGTGAGCGACCGCTTCTCCGCCTACAACCATCTCCCGCTGGGGAGCAGCGCCAGCTGTGCTGGGCGCACGTGAGCCGCGATCTCACCGCCCTCGCCGAACGCCCGGGCGCCAGCGGTGAGATTGGAGCGGAGCTGCTGGGACTGCAGCAGCAGCTGTTTGCTCAGTGGCACCAGTGGAAGGACGGGACGATCGATTGGCCGATGTTGCAGCAGGGCTGCCGGCCGATCCGCCAGGCGTTTGTGGGCACCTTGCAGCGGGTGGTGGAGCTGGGCTACCAGCGCGGCGAGCGAACGCCGTGGGCCAAAACGGTTGGCACCTGCCGGCAGTTGCTCCAGGTGGCTGATGGGCTGTGGACGTTTCTGGAGATCAAAGGCATCGAACCCACCAACAATGCTGCAGAGCGAGCCCTGCGCCATTCGGTGATTCAGCGCAAGATCAGCCATGGCGTCCAATCCCGCCAGGGTGCGATCTGCCGCAGCAGGCTGCTCACGGTCACCACCAGCCTGCGGCAACAGGGCCGTGATATCTGGCAGTTCGTGGAGCAGGCCTTGATCGCCCATCATCGCGGCGGTGAGATGCCATCGCTGTTGCCGAATCCCTGAATCGGCTGTCATCGATCGTGGTGTCTGTGGTCGCTCGTTGATCAACGATCAGGGGTGGAATGCTGCGCGGCTGCGTCACGCCCCCTGAACGGGTACTCTTCCAGGTACCTCTACAAGTCTTCGAATTTAAAGTGGGTTTAGCGATGTAACCGGTCTTATGTTGCATGTCAGCGCCAAAGCTTGGCAGGCGCTTTGCGAGATGGAGGCGACCAAGGCACTCCTGACCACTGGGTGCCTTGCGTGCTATCCGGTAGTCTAGGGCAAGCTGGAATTAGCGCTCCACGTTTTCGCCTACCGCCAACAATGGGCTGGTCCCAAGGCTCACTAATAAGAAGCTGAAGCAAATCCTCACTTTTAGCGGTACATTTCGGTTGTTCATTCTATACGAATAGCCAGCCGCTGTGTTGGCGCATTGCATGGGTCTTTCACTCGGCACTTCAATTATTCGGCGAAGGGCGTAGTTCGCGGCTTATACTTCCAAAAAGCTGCCCATTCGGATGAATACCGCTGGTTTTCCAAGGATCTGGCCGCGTCCCTTGGCGTGGTGTAAATCCCGAGGCCCGATTGCCCTGGACTGAGGGAGAACAGGGGTGAATGACGGGCTGTCATTCTCGAGGCGCATGTGCACCTCGTTATTTCACGATGAATCCAGACGATTGACTTGTCAAGTCTTTCGTCTGGATTGCCGATCGGTTGTGGGCTACACCTGCAATCTTGGTCGTGACGTCTGCGGTGCCGGCCCCCGGGCGGTGATCGCCGCCGCTGCGCCCTGTGGGGGCGCTACGGCGCGATCTCCTGGGGCCTGAGGCTCAGGCCGCTGCTTCTTGCAAGGAAGGCTGCGTGGGCAGCTCCGCCAGTGAGGGGATGGCGGCCATGCTCTCGGCGGAGAACATGCGCCGGCCCTCCAGCTGCCAGTGCTCGTCCTGCTCCAGCAGCACAGCCCCCACCAAGCGGGTGATCGAGGCGTCATTCGGGAAGATGCCAACCACCCGAGTGCGGCGTTTGATCTCCTCATTGAGGCGCTCGAGCAGGTTGGTGCTCCAAGTCTTTTTCCAGTGTTGAGGCGGGAAGTGACGGAAGGCGAGCACGTCTTCCCGGGCGTGCAGCATGAGCTCAGCAGCCTTGGGGAAGCGATCCACCAGTGAGCTGGCCAGATCGTCCCAGCGGGCCTCGATTTCGTCCGTTTTCTCCTGGGCGAACACCGAGCGCAAGGCAGCGGTGACCATGCCTTGGTGGGCCTTGGGCACCCGTTGGAGCAGGTTTCTGGCGAAATGGACCCTGCAGCGCTGCCAGCAGCTGCCCTGCAGCATCCGCCGGATCGCCTTGGTGAGGCCCACGTGCGCGTCGCTGATCACGAGCTTGACCCCAGTGAGGCCGCGCTCCTTGAGCGAGCCAATGAACTCGCTCCAGAAGCTCTCGGTTTCGCTGTCGCCCACCTTGATGCCGAGCAGCTCGCGGCGACCATCGGCATTGACGCCCATGGCCACCACCACAGCCCTGGAGCAGACCTGCATCGCCTTGCCGAGACGCCCGTGGAGATAGGTGGCATCGAGGTACAGGTAGGCGTAGCCGGTGGCCTCAAGGGGGCGGTTCAGGAAGGCCTGCACCTGGATGTCGATGTCAGCGCAGATGCGGCTCACCTGAGATTTGGAGATGCCGCTCTGGACTCCCAGGGCGGCCACCAGGGCGTCGACCTTGCGCGTTGAGATGCCGCCGACATAGGCCTCCATCACCACGCCGTAGAGGGCCTGGTCCACACGGCGGCGCGGCTCCAGGATCGAGGGCAGGTGGCTGCCGGAGCGCAGTTTGGGGATGCGGAGATCGATGTCCCCCACCTGGGTGGCCAGGGTGCGCGGCCGGTAGCCGTTGCGGTAGCCGAGCCGCTCCTCGCTGCGCTCATGGCGCTCTGCGCCGAGCACGGCAGCGACCTCCAGCTCGATCAGCTGCTGCAGGCCGTGGCGCACCAGCTCGGGGATCAGCTCACCGGCGCTGCTGCCATCCAGTAGCGGCGCCAGCTCAATTGCGGCACGATTGGACGTGGGCATGGTTCGTCTGGTTGAGGTAGTGCTCAAACCAGGGTCACGGGCCTGCCCACCCCTTGCAACGCTGGCCGCTGAGCGGAACGTCTGAGGTGCGCGCTCAACCCCGGCTACGCCGGGGTTGAGGTCCCCAGGGATTTACACCAACACAGGGGACGCAAGCAAGGATCTCTTAGAATATGTGCCAAGTTAATCCTAGCCTACCAACGCTGACCTACTTAATTGGGCATCCAGGCTTGTATTAGATCGATCAAGCCTCGGTTGCAGATATCCTGCAAACGTATCCGTCGAGAACAAAGCATGGCAACCACTCCTAACAACCTGAAATCCAATCCACGAGCATCTCATGCAAGCCTTGTAGAATGGTATGTATCTGAATGCACTGACCAAACGGGGGCAAACAAGTACGCTCAAGCTCTTTTACTTGCTCGAGAGCTTGATCAACTGTATGAGACCAACGAAACCACCTGCGGCTTTGAATATCATCACTACAAGCCCGACTCTCACCCCGACTATCTAGTATATTGCAATGCTAAGCAATTCGCCAATGGTGGGCGCAGGCGAATAGTGCCAGAATGGTGGCCCAAGGTTCAAAGAGATTGCATTGAAGGATGTGACCTCTCCTTCGCAGGGCCAGGGCTGTATCTTCCATGTGAGAACTGGATCGAGTTCGACCAAGGAAGCGACGATCTTATTATGGCAGGGATATGGCAGATGGTTAGATCAAATGGAGAAGTGCAGCCAGGGGATTGGGAAAAAATCGTTTCAACTCTCGAATCTTGGCAATCTGGGGAAGGAAGCATAGCATGCTCAAAAACTGTACGGCATTTCTATCAGTTATTAGGCCATGCGGCCCAGATTGGTCTCATGTGCGGTCGAGGCTCGTACCTAAAACTCATGAAGCAACATCTATGCCCAACACAGATTGACTCGCATATCCAATATTTAGCTAGCATTACCAATGACTCCTGGGACCTTGATCTGGAGTCATACTCTACAATCCTTAAAGAACATGGTAACTATCTGCGCCCAGCAACCAGTGTTGACATCGACCTTGACAGCGATATTTTGTTATCACAAATCGGAATCGAAATCCATCCTCAAGGCCTCTTGGGTCGTGCACTCCCTAAAACAGTTCATCGATTGGTTGGCGACGTTTTTAAGGTCGATTCAGCTCAGATCGAGAGCATCTCAAGCTTGCTGAGCTACTTGCCAAAGGGCATTGAAATGCGCGGCTTTCTTGATGGGGCAGAGAGAATAGCAACCAAGACAAGAGTTGCCAAGCTAAACCACATTAAGATTATCTTCTCGCCTGATTCCAAGGCAAGGCTAAAGTCTTATGTTCGCCTTGTAGAACAACATACTTAGAGGTTTGAGAACAGAAAGATCACTGAGCAGGTTAAGATCAACCCAGCCAGAGCCTTTCAAGAAAGTAATCAGTCTTGCCAGACTTGTGTCGCATCAGAGTGTCAAGTATCCAGCCTTGAGTACCGCTTTGAAACCGTTGACCCCAAAGACTATCCAAGAGTGAAGTAATATAGTCTACCTCAGAGAGCAGATCGGATTCGGAGGCAAGCAGAATCCTTAGCCTAGGCATGGCGCTGGCGACATCAAAGCCAATAACGGGAAAAGAATATTCATAGGATGGGTGGCTACGTAGATACGAGTATGCAAAAGACGTTTGCGCAAAACGAGCCCTGAAACGTTTGCTCATTGGAATGAGCCTGATGCCAAAGCCTAACTGCTCTAGCATCTTGATCGAGCCAAGCCCATAAGTAGAACCGGCAAGTGACTCATCGACTTCAAGCCACTGACCACCCACTGCTGCTAGGTTACCAGCCCATTCCTCACAGCAGATTAGAGGATAAGCAGGAAGACAGTTGAAAGGCAATTGCGTGACAAGTTCACCAAGCTTCTTCTGCCAGCTAGTCAGCAAGATTACAGGCTTGAAGGCGGTGCCATCGGAAAGCAAATACGAGAGATAGCCCGATAGAGACTCTGGAACAGCTACAATGACAATGATATCGGGATCAAAAGGTAGCGAAGATACTTGGTTGTGGGGTATGCATGCCAAAGAGAGATCAAGCTGGGTTATCCTCCGCCCACCCATCTCAAGCTCACAAGTAAGAAGTGGAGGGGATTCACGTGAATGAATTAAATCGCTCCTTATGAGACGTACCTTATGACCGCGCCATGCAAGCCAGTGGCCATAGCTAAGCGCAACAGGACCCGACCCTAATATCTCAACATTCACAACCTAAACTCAATATCATTGGAGCGATCACCAGGAAAGTAGCCTGCATGGGAACGAGGCGCAATCCTAATCAACAAGGCATCGCGAGCGCTACTCATGCCATTGTTGGCATATGTGCGATGATATGTTAGTCCGTTGAAAACGGCATACCCACCAGCATTGAGGCGTGGAATGACCGTAGAAACGGTTTCATCTGGGAAATCCTTGGAAACATCTGCCAGGTTCTCGA
The DNA here is from genome assembly GCF_015840915.1 of Synechococcus sp. CBW1002. Classification (NCBI taxonomy): domain Bacteria; kingdom Bacillati; phylum Cyanobacteriota; class Cyanophyceae; order Synechococcales; family Synechococcaceae; genus Synechococcus; species Synechococcus sp. CBW1002. The sequence goes on along the minus strand of NZ_CP060398.1, from coordinate 1,931,532 downwards.
TACCATCTCCGAAATGCGACGAAAAGTAGCCTGACCTAAGACTAGCAAGTTCAATTCCCGGTATCTTCTGACCGGAATACTCTTGCAATGGGATCCACAGAGTCAACATAGGCCTCCCACCATACACAAGACTACTATCTTGATGCCAGTCCTGATTATTCTTATTCTTTGAGCTCTGACTAATTTCATAGCATGGATAGGTTCGGCGGAGCAAGCAACGATTCATAAGCAGAACCATAGATTCGCCAAGGAGAGACTGATCAATCAATAAAGAACTGTGCGCAAGGTCTGCAACAACACTCTTTGCAATATCAATAAGTGCCTGAGATAGCTGCAGGCTGGGATCAGACACGTAACCAGCCAGACAAAGCGGACCATCTCCTCGAATCAGGATTTGGTCCTCATAAAGAGAAAGCATCTTGGCTATCACTACAGAGGAAACAAGCTTGTCACGACAAAGCGTCTCGCCAGTCGGAATCAGCTGTGGAAACGATTGAGCCTTTCGCTCTGACAGCTGTGCATTCACACAAAGGATGATTAAAGCCTTCCATCCTGGCACTTGATTGGCTAATTTATGTTCCTCGACAGTAAGCGGTTCTAGTGCCCAGCCTTGATCACAAAGCATGTCATGCAACTCACCATAGCTCAGACTGGGGTGCTCCTGAATTAAGGCGGCAAGTTTAGAAGACAGATTCATAAGTTGAAATGAAGATTACAAAGACCTCAAAGGCCAATTGGACAGTTCAAGTCAGAAGAAAAGCAGCGGACTACATGCACAGGAAGCTCCTCCGGACTGAGGCGTACGCAAAAGAGGCCTGCTACATTAATTGCCGCAAGCTTTGCGATTAGATCACTAACTAGGAGACTGGGATCCACCGACAAGTCACTGTCTGCAGTTTGCATACCAACTATACCGCTAGCGGAACGTGAAATGATTTCATTTATGGCTGCAATCATCGGCTTGGGATTTAGATGAGACCTTGGCATGCACAAGTAATCATCGGAACAAATAACGTAGCCACCCTTGCGCCGGCTAGCTGGAAGTGTATTCAGATTTATCGCCTCTTGAATACGCCATACCTGCGCAGCTTCTGCAATGGCGCGGCGAGCTGCAATCAACGGACTATGATTACAGCCCCATCCATTGAAGCCGCGATAGGTTTCATCTGGAGCCTGGATGAAAAGGGTGGCCTCGAAAACTGCTGCAGCCTTGGATCGTAATGACTTTAGTATTAGAAAATGGCCTTGATCAGCCAGTCGAGCGGTAACGCTATCAAGAAGCTGATCATTAAAGGAGGCAGAGCAGATAGGATTTGCAGAATCAGGATTGCTAAGATAGTTATGCATTGCATCTCTTTCTATTAGCTCATAGAGAGAATGCAACATCGCCTCTTCGAGGGTATTGCCAGATGCAAGTCCATTGGTGAACGATTTCAGTGGCATCCCTGCTTCCAATGCTACGGGGTAAAAGACATCACAATCTGGAACGAAGCATGTGGCATTGGAGATAAGGTCTTTACAAGGGATAAAGCTCACTATTAATTCTTCGAGATTCGAAGAAAGGCTGCATTCAGCATCGCGAAAACGGACAGTTCGGCCTTCGAGACTACTTGACCTTGGCATACCCTTAATACGAGGAGACTCAATCAGGCTCATCTCAATCCCTTCCATGATCGCCGAAGCAGTAGCGGCTGGCGCCGTATAACCCTTGCCAAGATTAAGATAACCCGAATGAGCATTATTCCTCAGCGCTTCAAAGACATGAAGCTCAGGTATACGGCTACTAGTATGGTCGATGACGCCAACGATTCCCAAGCCCTCGAGATAGGGACTAACCAAGTCAATGGTTGTGGCGGCAGATTGAGTTCGGAGCGATGTCTTAAGATCTTCCATTACCAAGAGATCAAAACCACTAATGCTTCTGCAGTGACGAGGCTCAAGGAATATGCAAAGCCACGACCGCCCTGAGGACTGACCAAGCATGAGCTATTGCAGCCCAAGCCTTTGGCAACCATCCTGGCTAGAGATTCTCGTGCCCAAAGAACATCAAGCCCAGCATTAAAGCGGGAAAGAGTCTTACAAATAAACTCTTGTGAAGCTAGACCTCTGGGCTGATTGGCGAAAAAGCCAGTGCTTGAGGATCGTCTTGCAGCCAAGACATACATCAACAGGCAAGCTCCCACTTGCCACACTAAATTTGGATTCATCGTTCCATGTCTGTCAAGATCCTTGCTGACGAGCTTACAAGTAAATCTACTACCGGATGGCGCAGACCGCACCGACCCAAGTACTAACACCAGTAGAGCGTCAATTGATTGATGCGACCATAGCCTTGATCTGATCGATGACCATTTCGACATTTTCCTTGCACCGCTGTTTGCGCAGGGTCGCCTAAAAGTCTGTCCTGGTAGCTCTTGGCAGGTCTGCCAGCATTGGGTTTGGTCGGCGGGTCTCAGTGCCCCCAATGCCCGAAACCCGCTCCACCGGAGTCGATCAGCCCGCACCGGATGACCTGATCAGCTTCCTCAAGGCCATCCCGGATGGGCGTTACCGCCGCGGGGTGCGTTACCCGCAGTGGTTCCTGCTGCTGGTGGCTGTGCTCGGGATCCTGAGCGGCTGCAGGAGCTCCCGGGATCTGGAGGCCTTCGCCAGGCGGCACCGGGAAGCGCTGAACCAGGCGCTAGGAGTTTGTCGCCCAAAACCAGCAGCGCCAGCGAGCCAAGCACGTGCTGAACCAATGGTCTTGGTTATCGGCATCTCAATGCCGGTGTTTCCGGCCAATCGTCGGCTGCAGCAGGCAGCGGCAGCCAGAGGGGCTGTCCCCTCAAGCTGCCAGTGCTGCTTTGAACCTGAACAACTTGTTGATGTTGTGGGTCAGGCACCAGAGCGCCCATTCACCGTTCACGTTGTCCAGGCCGCGCAGCAGAAAGCGGCGCAGCCCGCGGCATTCCTTGGTCTGACCAAAGACGGGCTCCACGATCGTCTTGCGCCTGGCGTAGATCTCGCGTCCCTTCTTGCAGCGCAGCTTGCGGTTCATCCGGCCCTTGGCATCCAGGTTTTTGGGGATGGGGCCACGGGTTGGTGCTGGAGGCTGGCCGTGCTTCTCCCTGCCGGTCGCGATGTGGGGATCGACGCCCCGTGCCGTGCAGGCCTCGGCGTTGGCCTCGCTCCAGTAGCCGGCATCCGCGATCAATGTTTTCGGAAGCTGAGCGGTGTTGGCAATGGTGCGCTCAAGCATCGGTTCGAGATGCTCCACATCAGGCGGCTGGTTGCTGACGCCGATGGCCACGATCACCTGGTAGTCCCCATCCACAGCTGCTTGGCAGTTGTAGCCCTGAATCCAGTTCCCATCGCTCTTCATGATGTGGCTGGCTGGATCAGTGAAATTGCGCTGGCTGCCTTTTGTCGGTGTGCCGCAAGCCTTGTGCGCCAGGCCGCGATGGGGCATCTGATCGGCGGCCAGCGGCTCAAGATCAGGTGGTCCCAGGCCCGCCTCGTTGGCCTTGGCGATCGCCAGATCTTTTGCCGCAGCTGCCTTCTCGACTACGCGATCGGCTGTCTTGCTGCATTCTTGCCGTTGCTGCTCGGGCCCCTCTTCCGCGGCCTTCGCTGCCGCTGCCGCCTGCTCCTGCCGTTCCCGTGCAGCGGCAGCCGCGGTTTCAGCCTCCAGTTCCCGGCGAGCTTGGCGGATCCTCTCCAGCCGGTCTTCTCGGCGGCTCAGTGCCTCAGGCAGGTCGCTGCCGCGTTTGCCCTTGCCGTAGCGGCCATCCTCCTGGGCGTCGAGGATCTCGGCCTTGCGCAGCAGCTCCCTGATCTCCTGCTCCAACTGCTCCTCGGATTTGAGCATCCGCTGGTGGCTCATGGCCTTGTGTTTGGAGGCATTGGCCTTCACCTTGGTGCCATCCAGCGCCACCTGTCCCAGGCTCACCATGCCGGCCTTCTGGCACAGGCGCAGGATCTGCACAAACAGCTCCTCCAGGGCTCCAAGATGGCGGCGGCGGAAGTCGCTGATGCGGCTGTGGTCCGGCTGCTGGTTGCCGGTCAGCACCCGGAAAGCCGCATCCTCATGGCAGGCCCGCTCGATCTTGCGAGACGAGGCCATGCCGATGCAGTAGGCATACAGCAACAGCAGCGTCAGCATCCTGGGGTCATACCCCTTCTCACCGCGGGCATCCTTCTGCCGGGCGGGAGACATGATCAGCGCAAAGTCCAGTTCCTCCACCAGCTCCAGCAGGAAGAACACCAGGTGATCGCTCGGCAGCCAGTCGATTGGCGACGGCGGCATCAAGCTGGTCTGTCCCGGAGTCCAGGGCCGGAAGGTCTTGGGCTTGCTCATACCCCATCTTATCGGCCAGATCCATTGCAGTCACTGGGATCTGGGCAGATTCAGGGGCGTCTGTGGAGAATGCGGGCGGTGATCTATGCGCGACAGGCTCCTAGGCCTGGATTTCAAGCGCTGGCCCTCCGATGC